>CAUZJO010000001.1:0-140205 GCA_963580245.1 Candidatus Sumerlaeia bacterium
TGGACTAGGCGGGGCAACGGTCGTAAAGGAGGGCTCAGGTCCTTCGTCATCTGCATCTTCGCAGACGTAATTGTCGCGGTCGCCATAGTCCAGAAGTATAAGCCCGTATAGATTTTGACTGGGGGAGTCTGGATACGCTCACCCATTCGGCCCTGGGTCAAGCCGCCTTCAGTTACATCGATACGACCGATGACCTGCTGAGCAACCTTACGCTGGGCAACGACGCCTATACGACTTACACCTACGACACGTACGACCGGCTTACGGCCTTCGACATCAAGGAGGACGACAATGACCGGCTGCTGAAGCACGGCTGGAGCTACGACTCAATGTGGCGCAAGGGCGATGTCACGGTCACGATCCCGGGCGTGGCGTACGACCTACTTGACCTCACGTATGACAAGGCCAGCCGGCTCACCGACGAGACGTTCAAGATCAACGGCGGCGCTAATCAGTGGGACGTGGATCACCGCTTCGATGACGTTTAAAATCAAACCACGCTCAACGACGGGACGATCAACAAGACGCTGACCTACGGGGCGCAGAACCGCGAAGCAACGGTGTCGGGGGGCGGAACGGCCCTCAGCTATGACTTCAAAGGCAACCTCTCGGCCCGGCCGCCGCTCGCCGGCGGCAATACCTATAACCATACCTGGGACGAGTACGACCGACTGACTCAGGTCGCGCGCGACGGGGCGACGACGGTGACCTACACCTACGACGCCCTCGGCCGCCTGCTCTACCGTGAAAAGGGAACGGACGAGCGGACGTACTATTACTATTTCGGTCTCAAACGCATCGCCGAGGAGGAGCGCGGCGCCGAATCGGGCGGCGATAAAGCGGTCTTCCGGCCCGATACGGAGACCGATGACACACCGACTTCCAACGGCTGGTATATCTATACCGGCCTGGGAACGCAGTCGATGAGCTACGCCGACGACGCGGAGCGCGGCAACGCCGTGAACCTGCATTCCACGTCGACCAACGCGCTGGGCGGGACGTTTATGATCGGTGACACCAACTCCGATATCAATCCCAACGACGACCCGTGGAACGACACCGACCGCAAGCACGGGGCGCTCTGGATGCGCAATGCCAATACAAATCCAACCAACTTCGTCCACTTGCGGTATATCGTCGAGAGCGAAGACGATCAGGACCCTCCGCAGACCAGCTCATATGACATGCGATTCGTCACCACGACCGGGACCGACACCATCGACGGCAACAACTTGTGGTACTATGTCGGAACGTCGTATAATGACGATAAATGGCATTACATGGAGTTTGACCTTGACCAGCGAGTGAAGGACCTGCTCGGTTCGGGTTACAATTTGAAAAAGGTCTTCTACTTCATGACCCGCTGCCGCGACCTGTACCTGGACGACATGGTCCTCAGCGGCGGCGAGTTGCGGCGCTCCTATCAGGTTGTTCCCAAGAAGTCGATCGGCGCGGTCTTGGGGGCGAAGGCGGGCGAAAATCATAAGTCGGGCGGTCGCGATCTGTGGTGTTAACCTACCAACGATCTCGGCGCCGTCATGGCCACGACCGACTCGGCGGGGGACAAGATCGGCGTCTATCAACCCGATTTTTATGGCAATTACCGTTACGTGAACGGCTCGCGGCCCGATGAACTCGGTCTGACCGGTAAGTTTTATGACGATGATGCGGGGCTTTACTACTTCAACGCCCGCTGGTATGACTCGGAACGGGGACATTGGATATCGCCGGAACCGAATGGACTGGACGGGCCGAACGTCTATCAGTTCGTCTATAATCAGACGGTTAATGGCTATGACTCCACCGGCTTGCAGTTCATCATCCCGGTGCCCGTCCCGGGGGGACCCAGGCGTGGGGCGCCTCCGATGCGTCTGCCGGACATTCCCTGGTGGATGAATCCCATCAAGCCGATCGTAATCGTTGTCGGCATTTGCGTGGGCCGCATTATCGATGATATCTTTGGCGGTGACACCGACGACTCCGATGATGAGCCGGACGACGATGATAACGACCCCTGTGAACGGCAGTACGATGAAGACTCTAAGGTCTGCAGGGGTTTGAGTCATCCGGCAAGCCGCATGGCTTGCTGGTAGCAAGCCATGACGCGCAAAGTGCTGTGCATGCGAGGCTTTCCCATGCCGCCACTGACTCATTAACGAGGGAGGAATCTCAAAAGGTGATGTTGGGCGCAATGGACGAGATTCAATGGGCGGAGATTGAGGAGCACCTGGCGGGGAGATCTTTCCGAGGGACGATCAATGAAATTCAATCGGCGCTCGAAACGATGACGGACCCTTTCGAACGCTCCGGGTTGCTGGCGTTGATGGCGGCCTGTTATCTGCCCCTGGCCAGCAAATATGAGTTCAGGAAGAACGACCGGCGGACGGGCCGGAAATACTTGGCCGATTCCGAAGCAACCTACATCCGGGCCGTCCATGCTTGTCGATCAAACCTAAGTGCCTGGTTGGACGCCGCTTTTTTTTATCTTCGTGAGGGATGAGCCGCAGAAGGGCCTGCAATGGCTCAAAGTCCCGGGGCGGGAAGTCCACCCCCAGTTGCGGGACCAATCGGCTTGGTTGGAACACCGGCGGTTGTCCATGCGCGGCACGGCCCACGCGTTGCTGGGCAACATGCCGCAGGCGGCCAAGGACTTTTACAGCGCGTACGGGCCCGCCTTTCAAAAGCCGGTCAAGCGGCCCGACCTGTCGTTTTTCGTCACCAAGGAGAGGCTCGACCTCCCGCCACGGGTGCTCGCTTTTATCCTGGAGAGTGTCCGCGGCTTCCGCGACCTTAAAGAAGAGGACATCAACCTTATCCGGTCTAAATACCCCTTCTAAAGCTCCACAATGCGACCGGCCGCGCGAAAGATTTTGAATACCAAGAACGCGGTGGCCGTGTTCATCGTCGTGGCGTTGAGCGTGATTGCGGCGCTCGCGGTGCCCGATTCATCTTCGCCCGGCCACGGCGGCCCCTGGTACAGCATCCTGCCGCCGCTGCTCGCCGTGACGTTGGCGATCGTCACCCGCCGCGTCATGGGCAGCTTGGCCTTGGCGATCGTGATCGGCGGGCTACTGGCGAGCGTCCCCTCCTCGCCGCTTGCCGTGGGCACTTGGGGTGAGGGGCTTCGGATCTCGTTCCAATTCGTGTGGGGCTCGGTGGCGGATTGGACGAACATCCAAATCCTGGCTTTCGTCGTTGTCGTGCTGGCCATGATCTCGACGGTGATCGTCGCTGGCGGGTTGCAGGCGATCGTCTTGTGGCTCGCGCGTTTCGTGCGCGGGCCGCGCTCGGCGCAGACGGTGACGGCCCTTATGGGCCTGACCGTCTTCATCGACGATTACGCCAACACGATGATCGTCGGGGCCTCGATGCGGCCGGTCACCGACCGATTGCGCGTCAGCCGCGAGAAGCTCGCGTTCCTCGTCGATTCGACCAGCGCCCCCGTCGCCGGCGTGGCCGTCGTCAGCACATGGGTCGGTTACGAGGTGGGGCTGTTCGAGGACCTGGCCCGCTCGGCCGGGATCGAATCGACCGGCTATGCCATGCTGTTCGCCGCCCTCCCGTTCCGCTTTTACTGCATCCTGATGATCTGCTTCGTGTTGATGAACGCTCTGACCGGCAAGGATTTCGGCCCGATGGCGCGCGCCGAACGCCGTTGCCGCGCCACGGGCGCCGTGGCCGAGGAGGATGCCGTTGCGATGACGTCGAAGGCCTTCTCGACGGCGACGCCGGCTCCCGGCGCAAGGGCTCGCATGGCGACCGCCATCCTGCCCATCGCCGCGTTGTTCGGCTTCTTGTTCGTGGGCATCTGGCTGGACGGCGGCGGGGGTCGCCGGCTGGCCGAAAGCCCACTGGCCCTCCTGAGCCCGGCCGCCTGGATGGACGTGATCGGCGCGTCCGAGAACAGCATCCCGCTGCTGGCGGGGGCGGGGGCCGTGTCGTTGGCGTTGGTCGTCATCTGCGCGCGCTGGCTGGCCAAGGCGCCGTTCGCCGTCATCGTCCGCTCGGTTCTTGCGGGCGCGCGCGCGAGTCTTCTCCCGGTGGCGATCTTGGTTTTGGCGTGGTCGCTCAAGGCAGCCTGCGACCGCCTGGGCACCGGACCGTTCCTGGTGGCGGCCGTGGGCGAGACGCTGGGCGCGGCGTGGTTCCCGGCGATCACGTTTATCATCGCCGCGCTCACCTCGTTCTCCACTGGGACCAGTTTCGGCACGATGGCGATTCTCATCCCGGTGGCGGGGCCGATCGCGTTTCACCTCGGGGGCGACGCCCATGGGTTGGTGATGATGGTCACGCTGGCCGCCATCCTGGACGGATCGATCCTCGGCGACCATTGCTCGCCGATCTCCGACACCACGATCATGAGTTCGATCTCCAGCTCGTGCGATCACATCCATCATGTGCGCACGCAACTGCCCTACAGCCTGACGGTGGGGTCGTTGGCGTTGATTTGCGGGTATCTACCGGCCGGTTTCGGCGTCTCGCCGTGGCTGGCCTTGCCGGCCGCCGTCGCGGCGATGGCCGTGCTCTTCTACTTTCTGCCGGCCGGGCGGGACGCGGCGGCGACCACTCGGTCTTAAGGGAATTAAGAATCCGATTTGCAATCGTCCCTACGAGACTCCAATTCATTATCGGCTTAGTTTCCCGCCACTTGCGTGGCGGGCTGAAAGCAATCGTCCCCTTGCCGGGACTAATCTATAGAGCAGCCCTTGATCGATCCTCGCCGCGCTCGCGGACCGATTTGGGGGAAGCTCTACTGCGCCATCCCAAGCTCGCGCAGACGGCCCTGGACGCGGCGCAGGTCGGTGATCGGTCGTTCGTAGTCCTTGGGCGGGAGTGTCGCGACGTGTGCGTTGACCTCATTGATGCGTGAGCCGGTCGCCGGGTGGGAGGCGAAGAACGTCGCCACGGGTCCACGGTCTCCATACTTGCTCACCAGCTTCTCGAAGAACGCGGTCAACGCCGTGGGATCGTAGCCCGCCCGATGCAGCGATCGCACCGCGATGGCGTCCGCTTCGCTCTCATCCACCCGGCTGTGCTTGAGGATCGCCCACTGCTGAGTGAGGCCGGTCAACGCATCAAAGACGGGCAGTGAATCCTCGCCCAGGAGAACCCGCTCGAACAGGTCCCCCGCGAAATCCAACGTCATCTGGCTGCTGAGAGCGCGGGCGCTGTGGCGGCGTACGACGTGGCCGACCTCATGGGCGACCACCCCCGCCAGCTCAGCCTCATCATCGGCCGCGGCGATCAGGCCGGTGTGGACAAAGACCGACCCCCCGGGGATGGCGAAAGCGTTGATCTCGTCGTTCTCGATCACGTAAAACTTGGGTTCGAACGGGCTCGAAGGTGAGTTTCTCGAGATGCGCCGGCCCAGCTCCTCGATGTAGTCGGTCACCACGGGCTCGCGCACGTAGACGATCTCTTTTTCCAGTTCCCCCTTGAATTTCGCCCCCAATTCGGCCTCTTGCTCTTCGCTCATCAGAAAAGCGTTTCCCGAAAAGCTCATCAGACCGGCGCAACCGGTGGCGCCGGCCATCAAGATGGTCAATACTTGGGCCTGAAGGACGGCCCGGAGGATTGGGCGGCTGATCGAGCGCACGTCGGTTTTCCCCTTGGAGTGTCGCCCGCCCGCGGGCCTCCCGGCCAGCGAGCCAGCTTCACTATATTAGACGGACGCGTAAGACGAAAGATAGTTCCCCCACCGATGCATTGCCCGCGCTGCCGAGTCAAGATGAAGGAGGAGCGTCGCTCCTTTCACAAACGGCGTAAATGGATTTGTCCGCGTTGCGGCCGGGCGAAGATGCAGACCCCGCCGGCCAAGGGGGGCCGCCGCGAACCCCGGAGCGGCGGGGACAAGGACTAAATCAACGGGACCGCGCCGGGGCCTCGATGCCCAGCCAAAGCGCGCCCAGTGAAGCCGGTTGCGACAACCTCACGGGTTCCAGCGACGGCACGGACTCCCCGATCAGTTCGGCGAATCGACTGAAGAACGACGGATGATTCTCAAACAACCCGCCCGCGCAAACGAGTTTTGTCCCTGCTTTCGATGCGGCCGGGCCGATGCGTTCGGCGGCCACCCGCGCGTGGGCCGCGAGGTGTTGCAGGGCAAGGTCCCGTATTTCGCGGCACGCGGGGTCTCCCTGGTCGGCGAGCTCCAGGGCCAAAGGCGCCAGGGCGGCAACTTCGCGGGTGGTGGTCTCGCCAAACCCGGCGGCCCAGGGGATCAACGCCTCGGGCCCCTCAAGCCCCAACCGAGCCAGGAGCCGCGGCAGGAGATCGGTCGCCTCGATCCGCCCGTCGGCCATGCCGGAGGCGGCCTGCAAGAGTCGGCGGCCGATCCAGAATCCGGCGCCCTCGTCGCCGAGCGCGCTGCCCCAGCCGCCCACCCGGACCTGGCGTCCATCGGGCCCGACGCCGACGCAGATCGATCCGGTCCCCGCCACCAGGACCACCCCGGCGAGCTCCCCGGCCCCCGCCCGCAAGGCCGCGAGGGCATCGTTGCCGACCCAGCAGCGCCGCAGATTGGGGAACATCCGCCGCGCCCAGTCGCCGAGCCGGTCCTTTTCGGCGGGCCGGTCCACTCCGGCCATGCCGAGGCCCGCCAACCCGACCCGGTCCGGCGCCGAGCCCGTCGATTTGAGGGCCTCGCGCAGGATCTGGCCGACCTTTTCGAGAAACGGGTCCCACCCCACCAGCTTGGGGTTTACCCCCGGGGCCTGGCCGTGCTGGACGGTTCCTCCAGCGAGCCGGAGGGACCACTTCAGACGGCTGGCGCCCCCATCGACGCCCACCGCGACCTCGAACTCGTCACCCATTGCGTCAAATATCCGTCACATAAACCTGGCCCAACCGGAGGGGGCCGCCGGAAAAATGGCGCAGACTCCAGCCTGGGAAAAAATTTCCTGGTCGCCCGCCAGGCCTAAAATGCCCCTGCGGATTGGATAAGTCCAGTCTTTTCAGTCATGTTTGTCGCGGCGGGAAGCGTTTTAGGGGCCTCGGCCCGTCACTGGTATCACTCTTGCGCGATACCGGCGTGGATTCTTGGAACCGGGCGGGGGAAGGACCCTATGAAAGACATCTATCTGGCGTTGGCGGGGGCGATGGGGCAGGAGCAACGGATGGCTCAGATCGCCAATAACCTCTCTAACGTCAACACTGTAGGCTTCAAGAAAGACGGCTCGGTGTTCCTGGACTACTTCAAGGCCGCCCAGGCCGAGGCCCAAGCGGCGGGCGCCACCTCGCTGCCGGAAAATCCTTCCGACCACGTCTGGCCCACCGGGGCGCGGATGTTTATCGACTTCGCCCAAGGCGACGTGCGTCAGACCGACCGGCCCCTCGACGCCGCCCTGGCCGGCGACGGCTTCTTTAGGGTGCAGGTCGAGGGGGATTCTCGGCCCTTCTACACCCGGGCCGGGAATTTTCAGGTCAACGTCGATGGAGACCTGGTCACGCCGCTCGGTCATGCGGTCCTGGACGACAGCGGGAATCCCATCCGGATCAATACCGCTGACTCAGAACCTCGTATCAACAACGACGGAGAGAGATTCGTGGGCGAGACGCCGGCGGCCAAGCTGGGCGTTGCCCGTTTCGAGCAGCCCGCCGTCTTGATCAAGTATGGCAAGGGCCTCTTCACCGTGCCCGATGGGAGCCAGCACGAGGATGTGAATGATCCCGACGTGCGGCCGGGGATGATCGAGGGCTCCAACGTGCGCCCGATCGAGGAGATGATCCAGATGATCCAGGTCCAGCGCGCCTACGAAACACAGCAAAAAGTCATGCAGACAATCGATGAACTGTTTGAACGGAGGCTTAATGCCGCGTCCCAATGATGACGAACGCATACGCCAAGCCACGCTCCATTCCCACGGGACCTCCGTGGCATCGGATTTCTTCGGTAAAGGGTGATTAGATGCGAGCACTTTACGTCGCCGCCACGGGCATGCACGCCCAGCAGCTGAACATTGACAACATCTCGAACAACCTGGCCAACGTCAGCACCAACGGCTTCAAGCGAGGTCGGGTCGATTTTCAGGACCTGCTCTACGAAGCCGCCCGACCGGCCGGCGCCAACGCCAGCGTCAACACGGAAATCCCGACGGGCATCTATGTGGGTCACGGCTCCCGCGTGGCGTCGATCCAGAAGCTCTTCACCCAGGGGTCGTTCCAGAAGACCGACCAGCAGTACGACGTGGCGATCGAGGGGGACGGGTTCTTCCAGATCACCATGCCGAACGGCGAGACGAGCTACACCCGAGATGGCTCGTTCAAGCTCGACAGCACGGGCCAGATGGTCACCAGCAACGGCGATCCATTGACGCCCATCGTCACGATCCCGACCGACGCCGAACGGGTGATTATTGCCGACGACGGGACGGTCTCGGTGATCCAGCCAGGCCACGGCGAACGTCGTGACGACGATTACCACCGCGCGATTTGCCAACCCCGCCGGTCTTGAGGCCCTGGGCAAGAACCTCTATCGCGAGACGCAGTCCTCGGGCACGCCGACGATCGGCAACCCCGGGGGCGACGGATTCGGCGCGCTGCGACAGAATTTCATCGAGATGAGTAACGTGAGCGTGGTCGAGGAGCTGGTCAGCATGATCATTGCCCAGCGGGCCTACGAGATCAGCTCGAAGGCGATCACCACGGGCGACGAGATGCTGCAAACCGCCACCCAACTAAAGCGCTAAACCGGGTTTAGGCGACCCGCTTGGAGGATAGGGCAGATGAAGCAGATGATCAGACAGCCGACGTTCATAAACCAGTACCGGATCGGCATGGGGGGGATTGGGGTCGTGGACCAGGATCGGGTCCGCCTCGTCGGGTCGCACCTCGGCCACCTCGACCTTGTCATGGGTCGTGATCGGCGGCGTCTCCCCTTCCAGACCCCCGATGGCCTGGATCAATTGGTCATCGAACGACTGGACGGGCACCGATTGGAGAATGGTGTCTTTGCGCTGATACGGCCCGTCGGGACCGGTCACGTGCTGGTTGGCCAGGTTCTCGGTGATCACGCGCATCCGCATGCGCTGCGCCCGCATCCCCGAGCCGCTGATATCGAGGGCCAGAAAGTCGTTCATGATCCATCGGTCTCCTTATGCCGAGCTTTCCTGAGCGGCCGCGTTGAGCTGTTTGAGCTTGGCGGCCAGCAACTGCGCCGTCACCCGGTACATCATCTTGTTGCGGTCCATCTGGGCCAGCTCGCCCTCCAGATCGACGTTGTTGCCGTCCAGCAAAAGGGCCGATTCGGGCGAGTCCTCGATGATGGGCGTGGCGTCGACCTGTGCGATGGCGGCTTGCAGCGATGCATCGAAGTCGAGCTTGCGCGCGACGTAACCCGGCGTATCGACGTTGGCGATATTGGAGGCGATGACCTGCTGGTTCGTCGACCGCAACGTCATCGCCCTGGCCATGGTTTGAATGTTGTCGTCAAAGATCTGCATAAGATGGCCCTCCTCCGCGACCGGAAGAACGCAAAGTTGATGCCAACAGACCGCACTATCCCCAAAACGCCAAATACCGGACAACGCGCTTCTGATTCCACCGTGGATATAAAGAGTTAGATGGCTGAAAACAAAGAGCTTGTACTAGTAACGGTGGGTCGGCAATAATTTGGCGATGACTGAGCGTAACACGAGAAAGACAATCGTATCGCCAAAACTTTGACGATACGGACCGTCAAGGATGGGGTCGGCACTCGTGCTTGTCCCACTTCTTGCGGGCGTTGATGAACGCGCCTTTGTAGAAAAGGAAGAGCCGTCCATCGATGAACGCTAATCGCCGGGTCGTAGGATGGCGATCGTCGGCTCGCGCCACCACTGGTGGGCGGCTTCGCGGATCTGGGGGGCGGTGACGGCGCGCAGGCGGTCTGGATACGCCGCGCCCAGGGCGGCATAGCCGGCGGCATCCTCCCACCAGGCAAGGTGGCCGACGCGCTGGGCGACCGACTGCCGACCCATGACGTACTTGCCCAGGATGTATTCGCGCGCCCGGTTCAGCTCATCCTCGGTCAGCAGGTCGCGCCGGATGGCTTCGGCCTCTTCGAGCAGTCCCTCGCGCGCCTCTTCAATCCTTTCGGGCTGCGTTCCGATGTAAAGCAACTGATGGCCGCCCAGGCGATAGGGCCGCAACGAAGCACCCAGCGCGTAGGCGAGGCTGCGGCGGTCGCGCAGGTTGCTGAACATGCGACCGGCGAAACCCTCGCCCAGGGCGGCCGAAGCCAGCCGCAACGCCGGGTACTGAGCGTCGGTGATCGGGGGCGCGCGGTAGCCCACGACGACGAATCCCTGGCTGAGACCCGGCTTGGCGAGGTCCAGCAAGGGTTCGGACCGGGGGCCGGGAGGAACCGCGATTCGCCCACGGAGCGCGCCAGAGGACGCCCAGCCGTCGGTCAGCCGCTCCAGCAACCCGCGCCAGGCTTCCACGTCCAGGTCACCCACGGCCACCAGCAGGATCGACCCGGGTCCGATGGCCTCGGCGTGCCAGCGACGGCAGGCTTCGGGCGTGATGGCCTCGACGTCGGCCTGCTCGCCCTCGGTCTGATGCCCGTAGCCGTGGCCCGCGAACATGGCCTTCAAGTATTCGCGATAGGTGAACCCGAACTTCTCATCTTCCTGCATGCGCAGGTCGGCCAGCACTTCCTGGCGATTGATTTCGTGTTCGCGAGGATCAAAGGCCGGCTGGCGAAGGGCCTCGAACATGATTTCGAGCGCCTGAGCGGCCTCGCCGGCCCCCGACCGCAAACCCAGCGAACAGGCGTCTTTGCCGTCGCCCTCCGAGGCGATCGCGCCGATCGATTCGAGATCGAACGCCAGTTGCTCGGAGCCGCGGCGGGTCGTCCCGCGCATCAGCATCGACGTGGTAAACGAAGCCAGGCCATGCTCCCCATCGCTTTCATCAGCCGAACCGCGATGAATCATCGCCGCCACCGCCACCAGCCCCAGACCCGGACGGGGGGCGAGCAGAACGTCCATGCCGTTGATCTTGCTCCGTTCAAAAATGAGGTCTTGGGTCATCGTCACGGCGGGCCGCTTTCATCGTGGTGGTTGATCTGATCGGGCACCTCGGCGCGCCCGACGACACTCTCCGGTTCAACGCCGAAGAGTTCAAGTGCTTATCCCGCGAGGATTCCGTTAGATGCGGGGCAGGGACTCAAAGCGTTACATCCAACAAAGTGACGGTCTCCAAGCAAGTTAGTGGTTTTGGCCCTCAAGCGCGGGCCGCCTCGCTCGCGTGTTGCGCCAGACCCGTCAGTTGCTCGCGCAGCCTGACAACTTCCCCGATGACGATGACCGCGGGCGGCTCGACGCGCTCCAGACCCACGCCCGTCGCCATTTCGGCGAGCGAGCTGATCGTGATTTGCTCGTCGGGGAGCGTGGCGTTGTGGATCACGGCGACCGGCTGGTCCGGGGGCCGGCCGGCCTCGACCAGCTTCTGGGCGATCGCCTGATTTTGTTGCACGGCCATGTAGATCACGATGGTATCAACCGCCCGCGCCAACGCCGCCCAGTCCGCCCCCCGGTGCCGGCGGCCGCCGGTGCCGCAGCCGGTCACGAACGCGACACTCGAAGCCAGGTCGCGATGCGTGATCGGGATGCCGGCCGAAGCCGCCGCCGCCAAACCCGACGTGACGCCGGGTATGATCCGGATGGGGATGCCCTTCTCGCGCGCGGCCTGGACCTCTTCGCCTCCGCGGCCGAACAGAAGCGGATCGCCCCCCTTGAGACGCACCACCCGCCGACCCCTTAACGCCTGGTCCACGATGTAGTCGTTGATCCGAGCCTGTTGGACGTGATGGCCGCGGCCGGGTTCCTTGCCCATGTAGAGGTGCTCGGCGCGGGGGGCATGGGCCAGCAAGTCGGTGTTGACCAACCGGTCATAGACGACCACCTCGGCGCGGCGCAGGGCCTTGAGTCCGGCCAGGGTGATCAGATCGGGCTGGCCCGGACCCGCGCCCACCAGCGTGATGCAACCCGTCGCGGCGTCCCTGGGGCTTGCGATTCGGCCCTCGGGCTCTGCAGCGGAGAGCGGAACGGGCCTCCTCTCTCTCGCGGCCGCCTCCCCCAGCTCCCCAACGAGGCCTTCCATGCGTTGCTCGAGCCCGGTTGGCCGGCCGTGGCTTGCGCGGAACGCCATGTACGAAAGGCACTCGTTGGCCGCCCGGCGGGCGCCGGGGCAGACCAGTGCGCGACGCGTCCGCCCGCGCAGTTCCCTCAGCAGTTCAAGCGTCTGCCCGAAATCCCGCTCATAGCGCGCCTCCAAGTCGGTCCGCAGCAGACGGGCCAGCGCGGGGCCGGCGCCGGCCGTCGAGACCGATATCGCCAGATCGCCCCGCCGCAGGATCGAGGGAAAAATGAACTGGCAGTAGGCCGGATCGTCCACCACGTTGACGAGCACGCCGCGCTCGGTCGCGAGATCATGGATGCGGTGGTTGAGCTGGGCGTCGTTGGTGGCGGCGATCGCCAGAAGCATCCCGTCCAGGTCCGCCGGCTCAAAGCCGCGCGCGCGCGGCGTGACGCCGGGCTCGGCGGTGATCTGGGGATGGATATTGGGGGCGACCACCACCGTCTGGGCACCAGCGGCACTCAGGACACGGACTTTCTGCAAAGCCACGTTGCCGCCACCGACCACCAGACAGCGGCCGCCCTCAAGTCTAAAGTTGATGGGTAAATAGTTCATTTTTTCACAAAGCCGGACGCGCCCACCGGTGAAACCTGCCAAACGACCTCCCGGAACAAACCGAAACCATCGAAAACAGGTCCTGAGACGCGCGTAAGCACCCGGTCCAGGTCTGGAGGCGTGCCGCTAGATCTCATAATTGGGAAAGTACTTACCGCGCCAAGCCTGGTCACGCTCGACCAACGCGGCCAGGGTCGTGGCGTCAAAGACCTCGAAGACAGATCGCCGCGCCTCCTCCCAAATCGGCGAGAAGAAGTCGGGGTCTGCCCGAGCGCCTTCGCCGTCCTGGGGAGCTTTGGTCTCCTCATCGGGCCGGTGCCCATCGATAAAACGCACCACATCACCCACCCTGACCTCTCTGGGCGCGAGCACCAAGCGGTAACCCCCTTCGGTCCCGCGGCGCGATTCCACGAACCCCCCTTGCTTGAGCTGGCTGAGAATGACCTCGAGGAACCGGTACGGGATGGCCTGTCTATCTGCGATCTGCGCGATCTTGATCGGCTTCCGGCTGCCCTGGCGCGCCAGCTCGAACAAGGCGCGTAGCGCGTATTGACATTTTTGGGTTACCAACATCGACCCTGGTCCTTCTCGATCATTCCGATCAACAAGGTACAATGCTTCTGCTCGCCGAACAAGGGTATTCTTGATC
This sequence comes from Candidatus Sumerlaeia bacterium, assembly GCA_963580245.1. GTDB lineage: Bacteria > Sumerlaeota > Sumerlaeia > MVZB01 > MVZB01 > CAUZJO01. The sequence continues at coordinate 13,325 of CAUZJO010000001.1, forward strand.
CGCTCGACGGCGCGCCCGGGTTCTCTTTGCGGCCCAGACGTGGACTGATGGGCCTTGGTCTAAGCCTCTGGCCCCCAGCATCCGACAAGAAACGATGGGACTTCACGTACCCTGGTGGGCGTCGTGGCGCGCGCATCGCGACGCCGGCATCCCGCGCACTCATATATCCGTTCAATACCCGAAGACCGGGAACCGCCGCGGGTCGTGAAGAGGGTGGATGGCCAAAGCATGATAGGACTTAAACGAAACAACCAAAAACTAACCAAGTGGCTGGTGCGTGACGGTCACCTCTCGCGCCAGCAGGGGCGCCTCGCGGTTAAATTGGCCGCCGAGAGTGGCCGCTCGTTGTGTCAGGAGTTGGTCCATAACGACCTGATCGGAGAAGAGGAGCTGTTCACCTATCTGGCCGAGCGGCTCGGTCTGCCCACCGTGGACAGGAGCTCGCTCAGCGTCGATGTGCAGACGCTTGAGTCGGTGCCCGTCGAGCTGCGCTATCGCCGCGACATCCTTCCGCTCAAAAAGGTCGGCGGATCGCTCTCCATCGCGATAGCCGACCCCACCGACCGCGCGACGCTGGATGCCCTGGCCGAGGAGACGGGCCTGCACATCCGCCCGGTCCTGGCCGCCTTGCCGGCCCTGAACAACGCCCACGAGCGCCTGGAGGGGTTGGACAACCTGCGCAAGATCGCCGAGGACAGCGAGCTGTTCAAGTGCTATGTATCGTTCTTCGAGACGCTGACCGAGTATCGCTTCGAGAAGGTGGTCGGGCAAGGCGGCTTCGGCGTGGTCTGCTTGTGCTGGCAGGCCTCGCAGGAACGCCACGTGGCCATCAAGGTGCTCAATCCGGAATGGAACGCCGTGACGCAGGTCGCCGAACGGTTCCGGCGCGAAGGGGGCATCATCTCCCAACTGGACCATCCCAGCATCATCGAAGTCTTCGAGCAGGGCGAACTGGACGGCATCGGGTACATCGTGATGGAATACTTCGAGGGCCGCCGCCTCGATGAACACCTCGCGGAGCGCGACTGGGGGCGCGTCCTCTCGGCCTTGCTTCAGGTCTGCCACGCGCTGGACTACGCGCACCAAAAGGGCGTCATCCATCGCGATATCAAGCCGGCCAACGTCTTGGGAAACGAATTGGGGGCCGTCAAGCTGCTGGATTTCGGGGTGGCCCACTATGACGCCCAACCCAGCGGGCTGACCACCCCACAGGTGATCCTGGGGACGCCCAAGTACATGGCGCCCGAACTGCACTGGGGCGCCGACAAGACCAGCAACGCCTCCGATCTCTACGCGTTCGGCGTGATGGCCTATGAAGTCCTGACCAAGAAGTCCTGCGAGCAAGGTCAGATTTCGCATCCCGCAATGGCTCGGGACGGCGATCCTGCGTTGCCTGCACCCTAAACCGGCCCAGCGGCCAATTTCCTTCACCGAAGTAGGCGAGTTGTTTCAGCGGGTGCTCGGCGCATGGCCTTCGGTGAAACCACCGAAGGCCATGCGCCGAGCGAGGCGCCCAAAGGCCGTGTCGAATCGATCGATCAGATTTTCGAGATCCAGACAATCCTGCGCAAGTCCGAGGAGGGCCACACCCTGCGGGCGCTACACAAGAAGCTGGATCGGCTGATGGTCCTTAAGATCATCAAACGGCCGGGTGGGATCCGTCGGCTTCAAGATATTGCCAACCTCAAGTCGGTTGAGATTGGTGAGATTCTCGGGATCGGCAAGCAAGGCGACACGGTCCTGGTGGTCGGCGAGCATCTGGACGGGGGATCGGTCGAATCGTTGCTGGAGACCGAGTTGTCGCCCATCAAGGTGATCGACATCTTGGAGGCCGTCATCCAGGCCATGGGTCACGCCGAAAGCACCGGCCTGACCCATGGCAACTTGCACCCCGGCAACGTCTTGCTCACCAAGGCCGGGGTGGTCAAGGTGGTCGATTTCGGGATGCCGCGCTCGCGCGAGGACTTCGCCGCGCATTACCGACCCAAAGGGATCGCCGACGCGCATCAGGTCGACCGTCACGCGCTGGGGGTGATGGCCTACGAGATCATGTCGGGGACCCTCTATGAGTCGCGCCGTCCGCGACGCAATCAGTTCGAGGAGCTCGCCGCCGAGCAGCGCGTCCATCCGTTGCTCAAATACTTCCTGGGCCGGATGTGGCGGATCAAAGAGCAGGATCCGCCCTATGAAGGCTTTCGCGACATGTGGGGCGCATCCGCCGCCGCATGGCCGAGCGCCCCGATTGGGACGCCGAGCCGGGCACGGCGCCTCCGACGACCCGCGCCGACCAGACCCGGGGAAGCTGGACGTTTTTCAGTCGGATGTTCCGGCGCGGCGCCCAAACCTAGCGACGCGGTTCTCCGGATGGCCCTTGGCGCTCGTCCTGGTGATCGTTATGGGCCTTATCATTGCGTGCGAACTTGATTGTGAGCCGAGAAAAAGACCGATCTCGGTTACGAGTGACGAGGACGAGAGCCGAACCGGAGGACCGCGACGGCCCAAAGGGGAATCTTCTGGACCCTGGGCCAAAACTGTGAAAAAAGTGTCAGGAGGCTGATTGGATCAAACGGTTCAGGATCGGCTGACCAATAGCGATAAGGTGTTTTACGGATGTCAACGGATATCACCGCCGAACTAGGCGAGTTGACGGCCCATCGCGAAGGCCAGGAATTGAAGATCCCCAAGGCGGTCGTCAAACGGCTGTCGCTCTATTCGCGGGTGCTGCAAAAATTCTCGATCAGCGGCATTGACAAGGTCTCGAGCAAGGACCTGGGCGAGTCGCTGGGGTTGAATTCGGCCCAGGTGCGCAAGGACCTGGCCTACTTCGGCCAGTTTGGCGTGCCGGGCTTGGGCTACTACGTCGAGGAGCTGCGCACGCGCATTAAATCGATCCTGGGGACCGACCGAACGGTCAGCCTGGCGCTGGTGGGAGTCGGGAACCTGGGACAGGCGCTGCTCAGCTACACGACCCAGTTCCAACGCGAGGGGTTCAAGCTGGTCGCCGCCTTCGACGCCGACAAACGCAAAGTGGGGGGAGAGAGGCTCGGGGCACCGATCTTCCACATTGATGAGATGGAACGGCATTTGAAAGACCTGGGGGTGGATATCGTCATTCTGGCGGTCCCCTCGGGCGTCGCCCAGGAGGTTGTGGACCGCGCCGTCAAGGCGGGGATCACGGCCATTCTGAATTTCGTGCCGGAGCGCCTGATCACCCCCGAGGGGGTCAAGGTCCATTACGTCGACCTGTCTATCGAAATCGAAAGCCTGTCGTTTTATCTAAAATAACCGTTCGCGGCCCGTAAAGGCCTTCTCAATGGGCCGGTGGGTTTTTCCCCAACTCGCGTAACCGTTCGGGCAACCAAGCCCCCAAGCATATATCCTGATTTTTCTGTTCAGTTTTTTGCATCAAGTCCCTAGGATGTCCCTCGGCTTTCAGAAACAGTCGGGCGGGAATCGGGGGGACCGGTCGGGGTCCGAGCCGAATACACCTCCGGAGGCGGACGTTCAATCCATTAGGGGGGAGAAGGCGTAATGCAATACGAAATCCGTGAAGTGAGTTTGGGCGGCATCCTCGATCAAGCCATCAAGTTGATGAAGGACCATTTCGCCCTGTTTTTCGTGATCGTCCTGATACTCTACGTCCCGTTCCTTGTTGTTCAAGAGTATCTCGGATATTCCATGGAAACTCAATTTTCCGGAATCGAGGCGCAGGGGGTTGATGATTCACGCGCCATCGAGGTCGTCCAGGAATCGTTCACCACCATCATTGTATTATCTGTAGTTCTCCTCTTGATATTTGTAATCGTCATGCCGCTGACCAATGCCGCGATGATCTGGGCGGTGGCAAAAAAGTACCTGGGCGAAGCGACAAGCGCCGGTGATGCCATCGGCAAAGCTTTTCGTGTTTTGGTCCCGCTTGTCGTTACCAGCATTATCAAGAGCATCGTCGTCGGTATAGGATTTATATTCTTGATTATACCGGGAATCTATTTACTTTTTGCCTTTTATTTATCCTCTCACGTGGTCGTGCTCGAAGGCGCGTGGGGATTCGCGGCACTTGGACGGAGTCATAAGTTGATGAAGGGAAACATGCTGACCGCGTTCGTGCTGGGTATCGTTTTACTGATCATCGCCCTCGTGATGATGTTTATTGCCGCCATCTTCCCGGCGGGAATCGTGCAGGTATTGGTCAGCGGGATCCTCCAAGGAGTCGCCGTGATCCTGGGGGCCGCCGCCGGCGTGGTTCTTTACTTTTCAGCCCGCTGCAAACATGAGAACTTTGATCTGACCATGCTGGCCAAGTCGGTTGGCCAGGAGGCCGGGGCCGCGCAAGCGCAAGACTGATCCCGCGGACTGCGGCGACCGGAACCGAATCGAGACGTCACCGCCATGGACTCCGCATCCGCCGCCTTGCCACTCCCGCCCTCCGAGACGATCCACCAGGTCGCCGGGGAGATCGTTTCGCGGCGTTATTACAAATTGGATTCACATGAGACCGACCCCAGCCAGTTTCTGGCCTGGTTGAAGGAAATCCTCGGCACCCTCGGGCCGCTCTTCAAGCCGGTCGGTGACATGTTCAAAGCCCTTGAAGACATCTCGCCGGCATTGGCCTGGACCCTCTTTATCGGCTTGGGCCTGGTGGCGGTCCTGATCATCGTCCATATCATCTACAGTTTCGTGGTCGCCGTGCGGGGGCCGAGACTTCGGGCCCTTCGCGAGGACGCGGACACGAGGAAATTTGATTTTCCCGAGACGTGGGAAGAGAAGGCCCACGAGGCCGCCGGCGCCGGGAAATTCACGTCGGCGGCCCGCTTCCTGCTGCGGGCCTGCCTGCTGCGCCTGAGCCAGACGCGCGACCGGCCGTACCGGCGCGGGGCCACCAACCGTGAATACCTGCGCCAGTTCCACCAGACAAGGGCCTTCGAGCCCCTGCGCTCCATGGTCGAGGTGATCGATGAGGGCTGGTACGCCGGCGGGACCTGCACGGAGGTCGATTACCGATTGTGCGCGGCCGCGCACGAGAAAATCCGCCGCTGGGCAACCACGCCGACCGATGCTGACGCCACGTAACGCCATCATCACCGTCGTCACGCTTGCCGTCGTCTCGCTCCTGGTCTCGGTGATCCAGTTGACGCGGCCCCCCGACAGCGACGGGAAGGGCTGGGACTCGTACGGGACGCGGGCATTCGGCCAGCGGGCCCTGTTCGAGATCCTCGAAGAATTGGGCGTCCCGGTCTCACGCGGCTTGATGCCGCCCCTCGGCTACCTGGGGCCCGATGTCTGCATGGCGTTTCTCGATCCCGACCCCAACTTGGCTAATGCCGAGCCGGAGTATCTGCGCCGGGCCGCCGATTGGGTCGCCGAGGGCGGGACCGTCGTGCTGGCCGCCCCGGCCGCGGACTACGTCAGCCGACGCTCCATCATGGAGGGAATCTTCACCGAGCCGACCACCCAGACGACCGCGATGGAATTGCTGGGGCTCGAGGGAATCCGGATGGATTCGGTGGGCGAGCGCGAGGACCGGACCCCGGCGACGTCCGCGTCCAGCTCGGCCTGGCCCCCCCTCACGCGACCGCAGGGGCCATCCAAGCGTCCCGCGGACTGGACCGAGAAGTTACTGCCCGCCGTGATCAAGCCCGGCTCCAGCCAATCGCTACGTGTCCGGTGCGGGGGGTCGCTTGCCCATCTTTCAGGAAAAGTAACACGCCTGCGCGCGCCGGAGAAGGGTCTGCAAGTCATCGCCAAGGACGGCGCCACAAGTCCGACCGGCTGGGTCAAGGCCGAGACGGACGACGGCACCCTTACGGTGGCCGCCGTCTATCCGATCGATCGCGGCCGCGTGGTGGTCATCGCGGAACCCGAGTTACTGGCCAATCACCTGATCGCCAAGGACGACAACGCCGTCCTGGCGGCGCACCTGCTGGCCCTGGCCGGTCGGCCGGTGGTCGTCGACGAGTTCTACCACGGGCTTACCATTCGCGGGAATCCGACATGGCTGCTCACGCAATTCCCTTACGCGCTGCTGGTGCTACTGGTAGTCTTGTTGGCGTCCATGTGGGCCTGGCACGGCTGGGTGCGGCTGGGACCGCCCGTCCCGGCGAAGGGGGCGAGTCGCCGTAGCGTGGTTGAGTATATCGCGGCGATGGCGACGCTATTCGGCGGCCGTCGCTGTCGCCAGTTCGTGCTCAAAGAACTGCGCGACGGGGGCCTGTGGGCCTTACGCCACAAACTGGGTCTGCCACCGGGGTGCGAAACGGTTGAGGTCCTGGCCAAGACGATCGCCCGGCGTGATCCGGAGCGCGCCGAACGATTGCGCCGGGCGGTGGAAGGCCTCGACGCCGTGCTCCAGGAGTCGCGCCAGCCGGACAAGTCGACCGCCGTGCGCGCGGCCCGCCATCTCGATGATTGTGTGTATGAAAGACGCCGATGAACGTCGAAAACCTCTACCGGGAAATTCGCGGCCAAATCGAGCAAGTGATCATCGGTCAGGAAAAGGTGATCGAGCTGGCGATGGCCGCGCTGTTCAGCAGCGGGCACGTCCTGTTTGAAGGCGTACCGGGAACGGCCAAGACCCTGCTGGCGCGGACGGTCGCCACGGTGCTCAACATGCAATTCCGGCGCGTGCAGATGACCCCGGACTTGTTGCCGGGCGACGTGACCGGTTCGAGCATCTACCGCGAGGACACGCACCAATTCGTCTTCAACCCGGGGCCGGTGTTCACCAATTTCCTGCTGGTCGATGAGATCAATCGCGCCTCGGCGCGCACCCAATCGGCCCTGCTCGAGGCGATGCAGGAACTCAATGTGACGTACGATGGCCGGACCCACCCGCTGCCCGAGCCCTTTGTCGTCTTCGCCACGCAGAACCCGATCGAGCAGGAAGGGACTTATCCGCTCCCGCTGGCACAGCTCGACCGCTTCATGTTCAAGATCATCGTCGATTACCCCGACCCCAAGGCCGAACAACGCATCCTAAGAGAGCACCACGCGACCGAATCGAGCGCCGCCCCGGCAACCAAGGGCGTCCAGCCCGTGGTCGACCCAGGCGAGATCATCGAGGCCCGCCGGATCATCCGCGAGACGTTCATCCGCGACGAAGTCATCGATTACGTCCAGTGCCTGGTGCAGGCCACGCGCGATGAGGACGCGCTGGCCGTGGGGGCCAGTCCGCGCGCCGGCCTGATGCTGCTGATGGCGGCCAAGAGCCTTGGCCGGTTCGCGGGCCGAGAGTTCGTCACGCCCGACGACGTCAAGGCCGCCTTCCCACACACGATGCGCCACCGCGTCGTGCCCAGCGCCTCGACCGAGCTCGAAGGCATCGCCGTGGACGACATCCTCGAGGGCATCTTGGAGGCGGTCGAGGTGCCGCGATGAACTGGCGGCCGGGCCCGAAGCTGCTGAAGCTCGGCGCCTTGGCGGCGGGGCTCGGCGTCTTGTGTTTCCTCGTTCCCGTCGCCGCGTGGCTCGTTCCCGCCGTTGCGATCATCGCATTGATCCAGAGCGTGGCCGACATTCGCGAGCTGAAGAGAAACGGGGACAGCCTGGAGGTCGAGCGGGTACTTCCGGCGGTGGTGGGCCGGGGGCGGGCATTCTTCTGCGAATTGGTGGTTAAGAACCAGGTCGACCGCGAAGCCTGGGTCGAGATACGCGACGTGCTGCCCGCAGGCACCGAACCTGGGCTTGCGCTGGCTACTTTTAACCTGGGCCCACGCCAGTCGCACCGGATGGTTTACTCGGTGAGCCTACCGGTGCGCGGCCGCCACGCGTTCGGCCCGGTCTGGCTGCGCCGGCGCGGCCGATTCGGCGTCATCGAACACCAGCGCCGGCTCCCGGTGATGGGCGAAATCAAAGTGCTCCCCCCGGGAATCGCCGCGAAAGAGGGATTGGATAAGTCAAAGGCCCGGCAGGCGATCCAACTTGATAAACTCAGCCGGGCGCGCCGCCAGGGCGAGGGCAGCGAGTTCGAAACCCTGACCGAATTCCACACCGGCGACGACACGCGGCGCATCGACTGGCGTTCGAGCACCCGTCACAGCCGGTTGCTGGTGCGGCGATTCGTCGTCGAGCAGCATCGCGATCTGGTCATTGTGATCGATTGCGGCCGGCTGATGGGCGCCGAGGCGGGAGACGGCAACAAGCTGGACCGGGCGATCGACGCCGCCTTGATGCTGGGCCGCACCGCGCTGGAGTACGGCGACCGATGCGGCATGGGGTTGTTTGACGATCGGGTGCTCGGTTACCTGCCGCCGTTGTCGGGCGCGCGCGCCTTCAATCCGCTGATCGAGTCGGTCTACGACGCGCGCTGCAATTGGCGCGAGTCCAACTTCGGCGTCATGTTCGCCACCATCCAGGCCCGCCAGCGCAAACGCTCGCTCGTGGTGGTTCTATCGGACCTGGTCGACGTCGATACGACCCACCGTTTCCGCGCGGCGCTGGCCTCGTTGGCCCGCCGTCACGTGGTCGTTTTCGTTGCGCTACGCACGCCGGTGCTCGACGCCATCCAGGCGCCCATCGAAAACGTCGGGGACATGGCCCACAAGGCCGTGACGCTGCGCTTGCTGCGCGAGCGCGAGCGGGCGATCCACACAATTCGGCGTAGCGGGATTCACGTTCTCGACGTCGAGCCAGCCGAGCTGACGGTTCCTTTGGTCAATCAATACATCCATTTGCGCGCGCGGAACTTGCTCTAAGGCTGAATACCCGGTCGTGATTCGTGAAGGTGCCTTGGGGAAGATTCGTCGCCCCCGTTGGGGGCTTGGGGCGCGCGCGATTTGACCGGTGACGCGATGCGCAAGTTGTTGGATAAGGAGTCTGAACTCACCCGCCGACATTTGACCGGTGACGCGACACTAGCCCGCCGACCGTCGTTCCATTAGGATTCCGCGCCCAAAGTAGTAACACCAAAAGACGAGCGTTACCGCCGCGAAGAAGTACCGCGATCCCGTCGACAGGTTGCTCTGGCGCAGGTAACTCTCGATGATGGCCGCGAGGACAAGCATCAACCCGCCCCCCAGACAGATGGTCAGGGCCTGGCGTCCCGCGCGCAGCAATGCCTCGGGTCGGGTCGACCAGCCTGGGTTGATCACGGTCCAGCCGAGCATCAATCCGCATCCGCCGAAGAGCGCGACCGCCGACAGTTCGGTGATCCCGTGGGGCAGGATCCACGCCCAGTACTCCGCGTAAATCCCCTTCATGTGATGGATGGCCGTGAAGGCCCCCAAGATCATTCCATTGTATATCATCAATAAAATGGTGGGCACGCCGGCCAGGACGCCGGTCGCCAGCGCCATGAAGCCGACCTTGATGTTGTTGGTGAAGAGAAATGAGGTGAAAATGAACTTGAAACCGTGACCCTCGTCGCGGCCTTCGCGTAGCGTCTCGCGCAGCATCTCGGCCGACGCCCCCGGCATCCGGAGTTCTCCGTCGGGCATCAATGCATACGCCGCCGAGAGGTCACGCGTGACCGCCCAATAGGCCAACAGCCCACCCGAGAGCATCAGCCCCGCGCTGAAGAGGTGGAACTTCCAGGTCCGCGCCACCGCCCGCGCAAACCCACGGGCCACGAATTCCCAGGCGCCCTGAAACACCCGGCGGCGCGGCGGCAGATAGAGCAGGCTATGCGCCGCCGCCATCAGGTCGTTCAGATAACCGACCATCGACTGATCGCGCGTGCGGGTGGCGATCTGGGCCAGGTGGACGGCCGTGCGCCGGTAAAGCACGTCAAGCCGGCTCAGATCGGAGGGCGAGAGGCGCCGCATCGACTTGCGTCCGCGCTTGACCAGCGATTCCAGTTCTTTCCATTCAGTCTTGTATTTGGCAATATAGTCCATCTGACCTTATGCCGATGATCGGGTGGGGAACGCGGCAATGGATCGACCCATTGAGTTTGAGACGCCGGAAAATGTGAGTATTCAGTATGAACTCGCGGGCCTCGGCACACGGTTCGTCGCCTGGCTCAATGATATAATTCTACTTGTAGGCCTCATGGCTGTCATGTTGATTGTTGCGCTGATCTTTACGAGCTTCTCCGTCGCCGGAATCATCGACGACCTCTCTGGTCTAAACTCGCCTGAAGGGAAGACGCAAGGCGCGCAAGCGGCACTCTATGCAATTGGTTTGCTGCTCCTGTTATTTGGCTTGGGCAGCTTTTTTTACTTCGGCCTGTTCGAGTTGTTCATGCGCGGCCAAACGCCGGGGAAGAAGTCTGTCTCGATCCGGGTCGTCAAGGCCGACGGCTTCGCGTTGGACGCCGGCAGCATTATGCTGCGCAACATCTTCCGCGTGGTCGACCATCTGCCGCCGCTGTGGATCGTCCCGTTGCTCTCGAGCAAGTCGCAACGCCTGGGCGACATGGCCGCCGGCACGCTCCTGATCGCCGAGAAGCCCCAACAACTGGGCGACCTGCGCGAATATGTAGCCGCGCGGCCTGCCGAGGAGCGGGTCTTCCGCTTCGACGGCGTCCTGAACCGCGTCGGCCCCAAGGAGGTCCACGCCGCCGAGCAGGTCCTGGACCGCACGCGCCGCAGCCGCCCCGAGCATTGCGCCGAGCCGCTCCAGCTCCTGTGCGACGCGCTGGCCCGCCAACTCGACATCGAGCCCCCGGCCCCCGAGCTGCGCGCGCAGTTCCTCGAAGACTTCCTCGCGGCCGAATACCGTCGCCAAAGCCGGCAGCTCGGGTGACGATTGGGCCTGATGATTCGCGATCAGTGAGTTGAGACACCATGGCAGTCAGTGAAGAGATCCGCGCCCTTATCGATGCCACGCCCTTCGTGGACACACACGAGCATCTGTTCGAAGAATCAAAACGCATCAAGGCCCTCGAGGGCGCCAACGCCGATCCGCTCCCCGTGGCAGCCCCGGATATCGGGCTCCTCTTCAGCCACTACTCTGATTCCGACCTCGAGTCCGCGGGCATGAACCCCGCGGCGACCCAAAGGCTGTTCAGTTACGACGTGGAGCCCTGCGAGAAGTGGAAAATGATCGAGCCTTATTATCGAAGCGCCTACCACACCGGGTATCTGCAGAGTGTTCGCGAATCGGTGCGTGCGCTTTACGGCGAGGACGACCTCACGGCCCGGAACGTGGATGCGATTTCCGAACGGATTCGCGCGCGGATCAAGCCGGGATTCTACGGGCCGATCCTGCGCGAGGCGGCCAACCTCGAGCATGCCCAGATCAACAACCTCGACGCGCCGATCTTCATGGAGACCGAGCAGCCGAACCTTCTGTGTCAGGACATGAACATCAAGGTTTTGAGCACCGATCTTGACGTCAAAACGGTCTCGGGCATGGCGAACCGAGAAGTGACCGACCTGAAGGACTGGCACGAGATCATTGATTGGTGTTTCGCGACCTACGGCCCGCGCGCCATCGCCATCAAAAGCACCGCCGCCTATCGCCGCCGCCTGGATTACGCGCAGGTCGGCGCGGACGATGCGGCCCCGCTGTTCAAGCGTTATCTCAAGGACAAGGACAACCTGTACAAGCCCGAATACAAGCCCCTCCAGGACCACCTGTTCAATTATTGCGTGCGCAAGGCGATCGAATACAACCTGCCGCTGAAGCTCCACACGGGCTACTACGCGCATTCGGGCCGGATGCCGCTGCAACAGGGTCAGGCGCAACGCCGGCGACCTCTGTGAGTTGCTCATGGCCCATCCCACGGCGCGGTTCGTGATCATGCACATCACGTATCCCTATCAGGACGAGGCGATCGCCATCGCCAAACACTTCCCCAACGCCTACGTGGACCTGTGCTGGGCTTGGATCATCAACCCGCTGGCGACGGTCCGGTTCGTCAAGGAGTTCCTGATGGCGGTCCCTTGCAGCAAGCTGTTCACATTCGGCGGCGATTATCTGCCGGTGGAACTGGTGCCGGGCCACGCGCGGATCGCGCGGCGGGGGCTGACGCAGGCCGTCGGCGAGCTGGTCGAGGAGGGCTGGCTGGCGGCGGCGCGCGTCGAAGATCTCGTCGAGCGCCTGATGCGTGGCAGCGCGCATGAGGTGTTCGATTATCAGGGGACGTTGGAGCATTGGTCATAGAAAAGGCCGTCTGTTTATAGTATTGTTAGAGTTTGTCTGGGTTTCCGTCCCCTGTTTCCCTGTGGGGACTCGGGCGCCGGAATCCGGTCAACGCCACGCAGGTCGAGTGGTATCCGGTCGGCCGTCTCATCTGCCCGATCGGGGATGCCGTCATGTCGGCCGACAACCAGGCAAGCGAGCATTGCGTTAGAAGCCAAGATGACAAAAACCACCGAAGCAACCGCCGACGTTTTCCTCACTGCCCTTAAGGCCCTGCCGAAGACGGAACGCGACCAAGTCGTCGCGCGGATCGCACGCGACAGAACCTTCAGACGCGACATCCTTGATCTGGCGCTGATCGCCGATCGGAGAGGTGAGTCTTCTCGCCCGTTTCGCGAGTATCTATCCGACAAAGCTAAGCGATGAGTAAGAAGGGGACGTATCGAGTTCTCATCAAGCACTCAGCGGAAGGAGAAATGAATCGACTGCCCGAGCGGACCTTGCACCGTGTATCGCGAGCCATCCTCAACCTTGAGGGGGACCCAAGACCATCAGAATCCAAAAAGCTGCGTGGCCAAGAGGATTATCGAATTCGAGTGGGCCAATATCGCATCCTCTACTCGATTGATGATCGGTCTCGAACGATAGAGATCGTTGCCGTCGGCCATCGCCGTGATGTCTATCGTAACTCCTGACTTGCGGGCCCCGTATTGGGCGCGTCGAAGACCTCGTCGAGCGCCTGACGCGTGGCAACGCCCATGAGGTGTTCGATTATCGGGGTACGTTGGCGCATTGGTCATAGAAAACGCCGATCGTTCGTGGCATGATCCCATCATTGTGCGTGTGGGTTCCCACCTTCGGAGGAGAGCGTAAGTGGCGGAAATCAACCACCATGACGTCGTGATCGTGGGCGGGGGGGGTGCCGGGCTGCGGGCGGCCATCGCCGTGGCCGAAGCCGACCCCAGCCTGTCGATCGGCCTGGTCTCAAAGGTCTATCCGATGCGCAGCCACACGGTCTCGGCCGAGGGAGGCTCGGCGGGAGTCGTCAAAGACAACGACAGCCTAGAGGCGCACATCTACGACACGATCAGCGGCGCGGACTGGCTGGCCGACCAGGACGCCGTTGAACTGTTCGTCAACGAGGCCCCCGGCGAGCTGTTCCAAATGGAGCATTGGGGCTGCCCCTGGAGCCGCGAGCCCGACGGTCAGGTCGCCGTGCGCCCCTTTGGCGGCATGAAGATCGAACGCACGTGGTACGCTGCCGACAAGACCGGCTTCCACATGCTGCACACGCTCTTCCAGACCTCGCTCAAATATAGCCCGATCGTCGCCTATAATGAGTGGTTCGCCACGCGCCTGCTGGTCGAAGACGGCCGCTGCCAAGGCGTGACCGCCATCGAGCTGCAGACGGGCCAGGTGCGGGGCATCGCGGCCAAGGCGGTCATCATCTGCGGCGGCGGCGCGGGCCGCATCTTCCCCTTCACGACCAACGGGGCGATCAAGACCGGCGACGGGATGGTCCTGGCCTACCGGGCCGGCGTCCCGCTCAAGGATATGGAGTTCGTCCAATATCACCCCACCGGCTTGCCCGATACCGGCATCCTAATCACCGAGGCCTCGCGCGGCGAGGGCGGCATTCTGGTCAACAAGAACGGAGAGCGGTACCTCCAGAATTACGAGCTCGGCGAGGCACTGGACGTCCAGGACCCGCGCCATCCCCAGAAGCGCATGATGGAACTGGGACCGCGCGATCGGCTCTCGCAGGCCTTCATCAAGGAAAAAGAGAAGGGCAATACGATCCAAAGCCCCATCGGCGAGTGCGTCCACCTGGACATCCGCCACCTGGGCGAGAAGAAGATCAACAAGAAGCTCCCGTTCGTCCGTGAGCTGGCGAAAAACTATGGCGGGATCGACCCGGTTTATGAACCGATCCCGGTCCGTCCGGTGGTCCATTACATGATGGGCGGCATCCATACCGACATCCACGGGGCCACGCCGCTGGCCGGCCTCTACGCCGCCGGCGAATGCGCCTGCGTGAGTATCAACGGGGCGAACCGCTTGGGGTCGAACTCGTTGACCGAGCTGCTGGTCTTCGGCGCGCGCGCCGGCAAGCAGGCCGCCGAGTTCGCCCACTCGCACGGGGAATTGAACCTCGGCGCCTTGGAGGCCCAGGCCAAGGACGAACAGACGCGCATCGCGCGCGATTACCTGAGCAAGGACGGCGGAACCGAACGCATCGCAACGATTCGCGCCAAGATGTGGGAAGTCATGGAATCGGGGGCCGGCATCTATCGTGAGGAGGCCTCGCTCAAGGCGACCTGCGACACGTTGGCCGAGTTGCGCGAGCGTTGCCGCAACATCCGGCTCGACGACCGCAGCTTATGTTTCAACACCGAACTGACCACGGCCCTCGAGCTGGAAAACATGCTCGAGGCGGGCCAGGCCCTCGCCCATTCGGCCCTGGCCCGCACCGAATCGCGCGGCTCGCACCAACGCACCGACCACCCCAAGCGCGACGACGACCGGTTCCTCAAACACTCGCTGGCCTACCACCAGGGCGACGAGGCCCCGCGCATCGACTACCTCGACGTCGTCATCACCAAATGGCCGCCGGGGGAGCGGGTCTATGGATCAAAATCCGACGTCGAGTCAGGGGAAAAATAGTGATACCCGTGGCGGTTTCCACAATCATGGGCGGAATAGAGAACAGCCAAGAATCTCGCAAGACCCGTAGACAACCCCATTCGCCAACAAAGGAATCCATGGCGTCATGCCCGAGGAAAAAGTAACCCTTGATGTCTTTCGTTACCGCCCCGACGACGGCGCGGAGCCGGTGTTCGAGCGCTTCGAGGCGCCATATGATGAGCACTGGGTCGTCCTGGACGCCCTGAACTGGGTCAAGGACAACGTCGATGGCTCACTCTCGTTCCGCTGGAGTTGCCGCATGGGAGTATGCGGGAGTTGCGGGATGATGGTCAACGGGGAGGCGATGCTGACCTGCGCGGCGTTCCTCAGGGATTATCTCGGCGCGCCGATTCGCATTGAGCCGCTCGCCAATTTCCCCGTCGAGCGCGACCTGATCGTCTCGCTCGACGGCTTCATGGACAAGCTCAAGTCGGTTGAGCCGTGGATCATCCGCAAGGACGAGACGCCGCCCAAGCGCGAATACCTCCAGACGCCCGCGGAGCACGCACGCTACAAACAATTCTCGATGTGCATCAACTGCATGTTGTGCTACGCCGCCTGCCCGGAGATCGCCGGGGAGCCCCACTTCCTCGGCCCCGCCGCCATCGCCCTGGCCCATCGCTATAACCTGGACACGCGCGACCAGGGGGCCGACCGGCGGCTGGCGGTCCTGGGCAGCGACGAGGGCCTCTGGGACTGCACGTTCGTCGGCGAATGCAGCAAGGTCTGTCCCAAACACGTCGACCCCGCCGCCGCCATCCAACAGGCGAAGGTCGAGACCACCAAAGACTGGTATAAGCAATTCCTGTTGCCGAGGGCGAAGGCATGAGAAAACCGCTCAACCGCCCGTTTCCCAAGGACTGGTTCCTGCGCACGCCGGGCTATCGGCTTTTCATGCTGCGTGAGGTGACCAGCATTTTTATCGCGTGTTATTTGATCTTCGTGCTCGTCTGGCTCCGGCGCCTGGGGCAGGGGCCGGAGGCATTCGAGGCACTGCAGGCGAGTTTGAGGAGCCCGCCGGCGGTCTTGCTGCATCTGCTGGCGCTGGCGGGCGCCGCGTGGCACTCGATTACGTGGTTCAACGCGACGCCCAAGATCATGAACGTGCGCAAGGGCGAGGAACCCCTGCCCGACTCGCTGGTGGCCATCGCCACGGGTTACGCGCCATGGGCGGTTGTTTCTGTTATCATCTTGTGGGGAGTGCTCGCTTAGGCAGGCGGCGTCTACGTCAACCGCGACGCCCCACCATTGATGGAGGAGCAACATTGAAAAGGTCACGAGAAGCTTTCTGGTGGTCGTTGTTTTCGGCCGGTGGTGTCATGGCCGCGCTTTTCTTACCAATATTCGTTATCATCACGGGGCTGGTCTTGCCTTTTTCCGGCGGTGAACCAGGGGCCGGTTACGAACAAATCCATCCGATTATCTCGTTGTGGTTGGTGCGCCTGGTCCTTTTCGGCATTCTCTCCCTGGCGATGTTCCACTGCGCCCATCGCATCCGCCACATCATCATGGACCTCGGCCTACGCCACGCCGGACCGGTCTTGCCGTGTGTCTGCTACGGGGCCGCGAGCGTTGGCGTCGTCCTGACCGCGATCTTCCTTGTAGGCGTTTCTTAAGTCACCCATGAAGCACTCCCCGCCGGCCGGCAGTGGATTTAACGATCGGTTTGAGGGGAAAGGAGGCGCGCTATGCGTCAATTGGTCAGTCTAGAGCGGGAATATGGAACGATTCTCATAGACCCGCCCTGGCGGTTTCAAAACCGAACAGGAAAGATGGCCCCGGAGCACAAACGTCTGCGCCGCTACCCGACGTTATCTTTCGAGGAAATAGCGGCCCTACCCATTCAAGATTTTGCCGCCGACCCCAGTCATCTTTACTTGTGGTGTCCGAATGCTCTTCTTGGCGAAGCGTTGGAGATTATGGGTGCTTGGGGCTTTACTTATAAGACGAACATCGTCTGGCACAAGGTCCGAAAAGACGGCGGCCCCGACGGGCGCGGGGTGGGTTTTTATTTTCGTAACGTCACGGAATTATTACTCTTTGGGATCAAGGGAAGCCTGCGAACATTGCCGCCCGGCCGCCGGCAGGTGAACGTCATCGTCAGCAGAAAAGAAGAACACTCCCGGAAACCGAAGCAGGCATACGCAATCATCGAGGCGTGTTCGCCGGGCCCCTACCTGGAACTGTTCGCCAGGGAACGCCGTAAGGGATGGATACAATGGGGCGATGAGATTGACACCTACATGAAGAACCGACCCGTTTACCCCGCTTATACTCAATCGGGTTCGTAACCTTGAAGAAGCCCGCTCGCCGCACGGCCCTCAGAATCACGCTTCTGATCGTGGTGGCCTTGCCGGGCGTCCTGTTTGGCGTTTCGAGCTGCATCAGCTTCCATCTCTCGCCGCGCGAGGTGGAGGCCTTCTTCGGCGACAAGCCCCATAAGCCACGATACAAGACCTACTCCCATAAAGATCGCCCGATGCATTACGCGGAAGTCGGGGCCGAGGGAAAGCCGCTGGTTCTGTTTGTTCACGGTTCGCCGGGATCGTGGGACAATTTCATCGGGTTGATGGGCGATCCCGACCTGCTCGAGGCGGCCAGGCTGGTCTCGGTCGATCGGTCCGGTTTTGGGAAATCGGGGGCGGGGAGGCCGGAGTGCTCGATGCGCGAGCAGGCGGCGGCGATCCGGCCCATTCTCGATACGAACGATTCGGGCAACGCGGCCATCGTGGTCGGTCACTCGCTAGGCGGGGCGGTCGCGGCGCGCCTGGCGATGGATCATCCCGAATCGGTCGGAGGACTGATCCTGGTTGCCCCCTCGATTGATCCGGAGCTCGAGAAGGTCCGATGGTTTCAGATTCCCGCCGAATTGAGGGGCGAGCTGGAGAAGATGCTTGACCTGTGGCCGGATCTCCAGGTTCCCGTGACGGTCATCCAAGGGGAGAAAGACCGACTGGTCCCACCCGCAAACGCGGACTTCGCCCAGAGAGCACTAGTCAACGCAACCGTCAAAATCATTCGCGACGCCGAATTGAACCACTTCGTCCCGTGGAAACGGCCCAATCTGATTCGTGACGCCATTCTAGACCACCTGGCCGCGCGGAGCCCCTGACGCTTGAACCTCGCAGGTCACGTCGCCGCCGCACTGCTGGATATAGTGAAGCTGGCGACCCCCCGTGGATCGCCAGCTTCTCGTTGAACATGTTGGTCAGTGTGGCCGACGGATGTAGGCCAGCTCGCGGGTCGCGCTAATTCGTGGCCGTTTCAGGTATGGCTTCGGCCTCGGCGGCCTCGTCAAGCATCGCGATATACTTGGCCGGATTCTTGTTGTATGCCCCGACACATCCCGGGCAGCACAACTGGACCAGCCGGTTGGCATGCACGATCTGCTTGGCCGAGCCGTGCGGCTTGCCGCTGACCGGGCAGGTCGCGAGCGGATAATTCTCCACCTGGGCGGCCTTGACCGCGTCGTCCAACTTCATGGCGATGGCCTCGGGATCCTTCTTGACCGCATTGATGCAACCCGGGCAGCACAGGCGAACCAGGCGGTTGTTGAAGACGTGACTGACGCCGTCTTCCATCTTGGGCCCCAGTTCTTGGCCGCTGATTGGGCAGACGTTGAGCGGATAGTGCTTGAACTGGGCCTTGATAATCGCCTCTTCGACCTTTTTCGTATGGGCCGGATCGGATTTATACGGTTCCACGCAACCGGGGCAGCAGAAGCCCACCTCGCTGCCGTTGATCTCCTCGATGACCGCTGCGCCGTCGGCTCCGAACTTCTTGCCCGAGACCGGGCAGAAGTCCAGCGGGTAGGCATCATTGAACACTTTGACGGCGGGTTCGGCCGCCTCATCGCCGGCGGTTGCGGGGGATGCGATAAACGTAAACAGGGCGGCCAGGGTCAGGGCCGCGCAGATCAGCGACTTGGGCAGTCTAAACATGATCTTCATGCCTCCTTCTGAGGGAATGGGTTTAATCGGCAGTTTTCTCGGCATCGAGGCGAAGAAGCCTCGCAACGCCACATCCCAACCCCACATCCCCCTATCCGGGGACCGATCAATGACCCGGGGCCTTGCTGGCGGGGCTAGAGAACCTGCTTCGGCACCAGTGAACCACTTTCGCTGGTCCATTTCAATCCAAAAAAGCAGGGAACCAGTTTTTCTTTTCAGGGGGGTCACGTGGATCCCACTGGCCGCTCCGTGGGTTTCGAGCGCCGCCTCGCTTTCAAACGGACTGGGCCGGGCTACCCGCCGCCCCCTGGCGCGACCCGCTCAAATCCCGAACCGATACCCCCCATCGACGGGCAGGAAGGCACCGGTGATGTTGGGGCTTTCGAACAGGAAGCGGATCGTGCGGGCGATGTCTTGCGGCGAGCCCTCACGGCCGCGCAGGGTCGCCTCGCGGTCGGCCCTGACTTTTTCCTCGGGGTAATTGGGCGGGAACAGGATCGGCCCCGGCCCGATGGCGTTGACGCGCACCGCGGGGGCCAGTGCCTTGGCCAGGCCGTGAGTCATCGAGATGATCCCGGCCTTGGCGATGCAATAGGGGAGGCTGTCGACCCAGGGCCGGTCGGCACTGACGTCGGCGATCGAGACGATCGCGCCCTCGCCCCGCTTCTTCATCTCCGCGCCCAGATACCGCGCCCAAAAGAAAGGCCCGCGCAGGTTGACCTCGACCGCCAGATCGAAATCCTCCTGGGTGCACTCGTCGATCGCGGCGCGCGGCCAGATCGCGGCACTGTTGACAAGTAGGCTGACCGGACCCAGCTGCTCGGCCGCCTCCCGGCATGCCGCCTCGATGGCCCCCACGTCGCGCTGGTCGGCGACCACGACGGTCGTTCCGGTGCCCAGTGCTTCGATCTCCGCCGCCGCCGCGCGGCCCTCCTCGATCGAGCGGTTGACGTGGACCGCCACGTCCGCGCCGGCCCGCGCCAGCTCCAGCGCAATCGCGCGGCCAATCCGCTTGCCCGCCCCGGTGACGAGGGCGACCTGCCCTCCCAGCGTTTGCTCAGCCATGTCCTGCACCCGTTGCGCCCTTTTGGCGGGTCGTTCTCCGACCCCTTAAAGGGCTCGGCCCCTGATTCGTTGCGAAACCGTGAGATCGGGGCGGCGACGATTCGAGGCCCACCCTATCCATCCACCCGCCAAACATCAAACTTGTCCTCGTCACCGTCCGCGACGATCTCCTGCTTCACCAACTCCTCCCATGCCGCGAGGGTTCTTCGATCCGCGCCGGCGGAATCCAATCGTTCGCGAACGGGACCCTCAAGGGTCTTGAGTTCGGGAAAGCCAGAAGCAGTCTGAGGAGGTCAAGCCGGTCGCTCAATCCCTTTGGCTTGGCTCCGCGCTGGACCAGGGCGGTGACTTTATGCGCGATCAGTTCTTCGGGCATCGGAACAATGTCCACGTCTTGGGTCATCCGGGTCTCATCCACGTAGGCATTGACCGCCTGGGCGCCGAAGACGACGCCGTCGTCGCGATCACGCAGAAACTCCAACACGGCCTGATGCACCAACGCCAACGGCAGTTTCTCACCCATCGCGAACTCCCGGAATGTCAATGCGCTCTCGCCGAATATCATGGTTCCTGCCTGAATCAAAGATATCTTACAAATTCTTCAACGCTCATACCTGCGTCGTGAACTAGCGAGCGTAATAGCCCTCGGTCCAAGGTCTTGTGGTCAGGAACTGAGAGCGCAACATTGAACCCTTCCCTTCTCAAGATCATGTGTCGCGAGCTCCCGACTCGAACGAAACGCCAACCCGCACGCTCAAAGGCCCACCGCGCTTCCTTTCCGGAAACCACGGGCAGCTTTGACATTATATCGACACTTCGACCGTGAGTGCCTCGGCGGGCGGTTCGGGTAGGTCGACCCCCAGTGCTTCCAAACATCCACGGATGGCGTCCTTGATATTCTCAATCGCCTCTTCGAGCGAATCCCCTTGGCTATGACAACCAGGTATCGCCGGACAATGCGCGACATACCCCGAGTCTTCGCCTCGCTCAATATAGACTGTGTATCTCATGGCGGCCCTTCCTTTAGCACGTTCGCGGATGCCCTCCACGCTTTCCTAACCCATGATAAGTCTAGGCTACCGCTTTGGCTGAGTCAAACACCCGCGGGCTTCATCCGGCGCTCAAGGGACGGAATCAGTGGCTCGGGTGGGCGAGGGCATAGAGGCGGCCGGGCATCTGGCGTAGGCGGCCGTCGATCTCCAACTAGAGCAGGCGCTGGAGGACGTCGCCGTGGGTGAAGCCTTTGTCCGCGCAACGCTCGATCAGCGCGTCAAGGTGCAGCGGTTCGGCGTCCAATAGCTCGAGTATCTCTTTGGAGACTGGGTCGAGCGAGTCGGTCCGGCGGCCGAGGGCCTGAATGGGTTCGCCGTCGGACTCGCCCGGCGTGGCTGATACCTGGTCGGCTTGGGGCAACTCGGCCATCTCGCGGCGCAGCTCCGAGGCCAGCGCTGCGAGCACGTCCTCGGCGGTCTGCACGAGCATCGCCCCTTCGGCGATCAAGCGGTTGGAGCCTTGGGCCGAGCGGCGGTTGGCGTCGCCGGGGCAGGCCATCACGACCCGGTCGACGGCCGAGGCGTGGCGCGCCGTGATCAGGGTGCCGCTGTTCAGCGCGGCCTCGACGACCAGCGTCCCCAGGCTCAGGCCGGCCATGATCTCGTTGCGTAGCGGGAAATGGCCGGGGTTGGACCCCGTCGCCAGCGGAAAGACGCTGAGCAACGCGCCGCGTTCCTCCTTGACGATCCGCTCGCCCAACCGCGCGTTGGTGTGGGGATAGAGCGGGGTCCCGAGCCCCTGGCCCAGCACCGCCAGCGTCCGGCCACCGGCATCGAGGGCCGCGCGGTGGGCCTCGGCGTCGATCCCGTAGGCCAGGCCGCTCACGATCGTCAGCCCGTGGGCCGCCAGCAGACCGGCGATCGGTCCGGCCATCAGCCGCGCGTAGGCACTGGGCTGGCGCGGCCCGACAATCGCAACGGCCAGGCGATCGATCAGCTCCAGACGGCCCCTTATCCATAAAACCAGTGGGCAATGAGGAAGACGACTAAGGTGCGGCGGGTAGCGGGAATCATGGAGCGTAATCAGCTCGACCCCGGCATCGGCGACGCGCTCGGCCTCATCGCGGGCGGAGCGTTACCATTGCGGATCGAGCAGCCGCGCCACTCGTGCCTCGCCCACGCCTTCGACCCTCTTCAGCTCGAGGCGCGACGCGGCGAAGACGTCCTCGGGACTCCCGAACGCATCGAGCAACCGGTGCCCCAGCACGGGGCCCGAACCTAGCGTCAGGCGCAGCCAACCGATAAGGGCCATTGGATCGAGGCCGGTGTGTCGCGGTGGATTCCGTTGTCCTGAATTCAGCCGACGGGGCCGGTGGGGCTAGAGGTCCAGCAAATTGCGCAGGCCCTCCCCGAATTTCCATCGGTCCGCAATGTGGCCCGATCTCAGCGGATGCTCGCCGATGCTGATGGCCAGGAAATTGGAGCGCCGCGCAACAAACGCCGTCTCGCGGATGACGGCGGCGGTGTTCTCTTGGTGGACATCCAAGCCGTTCTTGGCCAGTTCGACTATCCTTTGGGCGTCCGCGCCCGAATTCATCAACAGGTAATAGAACTGGACCTCGTTTTTTCCCCTTCCGAAGCCGGCGAAATAGGCCTCCTTATCGAAATGCTTGCGCCCGTCAATCAATGCCCTGGCTTCGACGATATCATCGGGATGGATGCCGATTTGTCGCAACACGTTGTCCTTAAAGTATTTCTCGGTATACTCGTCACTCTTGGCCCTTTTGAAGTTGGCCGGGTCGACTTCAACCGGGTCGTACTTCTCGTTCTCCTCGATCGTCTCGAACTTACCGTACTCGAGTTCCTCGTCAAACCAGGGCCGATAGATACCGTTGGTGAATATCTTGTAGACGACGCCGACCCCGCCGATGTATTCGAGGTTGCGGTAGTCGTAGATGCCGAAAGCGGGGATGCCCCAGATGAGCATGAACGCGATGATCATGCCGACGGTGAATTTAAACCCGGCGCTTTGCAGGAAGTTATGGATCCGGGCCTCCATTCGCTCCTTGCGCTGGGTGGCCTTGTAGACCCGCTCGTTGATGTTGGCCAGGCGCTTCTTCTCCTCATCGAGCGTGCCGATCTGCTCGGTCAGCAGCATATAGCACTCGTTCCAGTCGAACTCGAACTTCTGGCGTTCGGAGGCGTTGTAATTGGCCACGCGATTGAGTAGGATGCAATCGCCAACGATCGTCAAGATGTTCTGACCCGTCTTATGGTCATGCTCCAACGAACCCAAGAATCCGTCGTGCAGCATCGCGATGCGGCTTTTCAGTTCCAGAAACTTCATCTCGGCTTGGGGCGTGACCTTACCGGTCTTGATCGCCGCCGCCACGAAGTCGCGAAACTGGCTCCAGCGCGTGTGCAGCTCCTTGGTCTCCTCAAGGTTTCGGTTCAGAACCGGGTCTTCCATGGCTAACCTTTTCCCTCCTCGCGGGTTATCGATGGCGTCTCATGTCGAACAACTCAATAAGAACAAGCGAACATCCCATCCGCAAGATGATACCCAAACACCCCGGCGGCGGTCAATCGCCATTTACCGGCCCCCGTCGCCAAAGCGCTATGGCACGTCGGAGACTCGTGCTCGTAATCGTAATCGTAATCGGACTTTTTCTCGGGCCGTAATCGAGGTGGGAGGCGATAGCGGAACGCGCAGGGCCAAGCTCAGCGCGAAGGTCACCGCCGCGCGATCAACGCCGATCACCATGATCCGTCCCAACACGCACGTCAAAGTCACGGGCGTGTGCCGGACCTATAAACCCCTCGATGGTCCGGGCAAAGTTGGCCCGTGCGTCTATTATCAATACAAAAAGATACTGCGTCATTAAGTCGTGGACGGATCTGGGCGTTGGAGAGCGCGAGTGAATTGGATCGCCGTTGACGAGGCGGCCTCCGCCGTCCCGTTCGTGCTCGATGATGGGACCGAGCAGGTGGTCGTTGATCCCAAGGGGGCGTTGGTCTACGCGACGCCGATCGACCCGGAAAAATCGCGCGGGGGCGGCTTGGATTTTATTGGCGGGGCGATTTCACGCCGCATCGCCCTTCACGTGATTAAACCCGGCGACGAACTGTTGGTGGTCGGCAACGTGTTCGAGCGAGGCACGGGCTGCCCCGAGGGCTTCGAATGGATCCTGGGGTTGGAAAAGCAAGAGGCAAACCGGGGGATCGGACAAGTTCTTCATCAGCACCAAAACCAAAGAGGAGCTGCTGGAATCCCTGCGCGCGGAGATATCGCGCCTTTACACCAAGGGCACGATCATCACCGTGGTCGGCACCCTGGTGTTCGTCTTTGTCGTAAGCGTATTAATTCCTTAACGCGGCCATTCTCGATTCAACGCCAAGGTGAGGGGCGTCATCCGTTAGAGCGCCTCTGTGCCAATCTCATTCCCGCTCGTCGAGCTTCATGTTGTCGGGGACATCGTCGAGCAGCTCTTCGATGTCCAGGTCGAGCGGGCCATCCGCGTCGGGCGGCGGCGGGAGGTCGGGCTTTTTGGTCCGGTGATAGTGCAGCCGCCGCCGTCGATATTCTTCGATCGACATGTCCAGGCGAGGCACTTCGCCGCTCTGCATCTGCTCGAACAGCCGCTCGAGGAACGGCACGCACCAACCGCACCCGGTCCCCGCGCCGTGGCAGTCCGAAAACTGGGAGACCACGCGCGGCCGGCGGCGCGCATGGAACCGCCTGAGCTTGCCCAGCGGCACGTGAAAACAAACGCAGATCTCGCGGTCGTCGCTTTCCATTGAGTATCGTCAGCCTTCGTTGCGTTCCTTGATCCAGACCGGACATCGGCCTAGGTCCGCCGATGATTATAGTCCAAGGCTGCGTCACGCGAAACGAAATCGGACGCAACGGTTTTGCAAAAAGGTAGGCTGGAGGGTATCCTCCATGATCATTGAGTGAAGAGGACGAGGAGCTAGGATCGCGAGGATTCCTCCTAAAGACCAGCATACGGGTCCTTGGACCTCTTTTCCATATAAGGGAACCTCTAAAAATCCAGTTTGCAGTCGTCCCTACGGGACTCCAATTCGTTATCGGTTTGATTTCCCGCCACTTGCGTGGCGGGCTGAAAGCAATCGTCCCTGCCGGGACTGAATTTTTGGAGGCACCCTTAAGTCCTCCTGTGGTCTTCATGCCCATGCACGTACCTGATAAAATCGAACGCCTGAAACGGCTCAGCCTCATCGCGATCACTCACCCCGAGCGGACGGGTTGGGCGGCGACGGAGCGCGCCGCACAATCCGCCTTGGCGGGTGGGTTGCCCGCGTTGATGTTGCGCGACAAGGATTCGGAGGATGCGGCTTTGCGGCCCGTCGCGCGCCAACTGCGCGATCGGACCCGCGCCGCCGGCAGCCTATTCATCGTGAACGGCCGGCCCGAGTTGGCCCTGGAGACGGAGGCTGACGGCCTTCACCTCGGCAAGGGCGCGCTCGATCCGGCCGAAGCCCGCCGGCTAATGGGTCCCCAGATGCTTCTGGGCTATTCCGCTCACGAGCGCGCCGAGGCCCTTGCGGCTTTCCGCGCCGGGGCCGACTACGTCCTTTATAGCCCGATCTTCGAGACGCCGAGCAAGCGCGGCATCCTTGAGCCGCTGGGCGTGGATGCCCTTGGCGAGCTGGCCGCCGAAGCGCCGGGCCCGGTCATCGCGCTGGGCGGCGTCAACGAATCCAACGCCGGCCAGGTCCTGAGCGCGGGCGCGGCGGGTTTGGCCGTCATCCGCGCGATCTTCGCCGCCCAAGACCCCGAGCAAGCCACCCGCCGCCTGCTCGACTTGACCGATCGCCATCCTCTCCGCGATGCGTAGCGTCTCCACAGCGCCCAACCCGTCGGCGACCCGCACCCAGAGGATGGACCGGTGTTTCACAAGTGAATCCCAGGCAAAGCCGATACCTCCACAAACACTTCAATCCCCCACGAAGCGCGCGGTTTTCGGCGTCGGCTCTCGGCTCCCGTCCTTCGTCCTCGGACTTTCTTGGATTCGATCGGGTTATCCCAGAGCGACGGCCCTTGTTTCGATTTAAAAATCCGAGGACGAAGGACGAGGACGGGAGCCGAGAGCCGATCAGATTGGTACACGGGAATCCTTCATTGATACCGCGTTTACTCCAAAAACTGAATCACACCCTCGCGCCGAACGCGCCAAAAAACGCTTGGCGAGCCGGCCCGCGTTTGGGGCATCATAAAATGCCATTTGGGGTCGAGATCGTTTTCGGTTGATCGAAAACCGCAGCAGCCTCGGCACTTGACCCGATCATCCCGTCTCCGACCCTCTCTCAATCCAACGCGGAGCGAACGCGCCATGCCTCCCGAACTCGACGCCATCCCCCCTCTGGGGACCGAGCCCATCTCCGAGGAAAACCCGGCGGGCGAGAACATCCAGGACGACCTGAAGTTCGACCAGCTCCAGGGCGACGTGCAGGCGCTGATCTCTCAGCTTGGGACAACGGCCGAGATGGAGGCCGTCGGCGACCGCGAGCCGCCGAGCTGGGAAAAGGTCTCCGACCTGGCCTTCGACCTGTTCAAGAACAAGTCCAAGGACATCCGTCTGGCCTCGTTCCTGACCATCGGGATGACCTACGCCCGCGGCTATGAGGGGCTGCGCGCCTGCCTGGAGATGTTGACGGGCCTGCTCACCAATTTCTGGGACACGCTGTATCCGCCGCTCAAGCTGCTGCGCGGGCGGGTCAACACGATCGCGTTCATTGCCTCGCAGGTCGCCGGCGAGCCGGGGATGCCGGGGGGGCGCGTCCAGTTCCACCTCGAATCGATCCTCAAGGGGTGGGAGGAGCTGCAGAAGACCAACCCGACGATGGCCGAGGAAAAGAAGCAGATCGAAGAGATTGATCTGCAATTGACGGCCCTCAAGGCGTGCGGCGAGCGGGTCGCCAAGCTGCGCGAGATCATTTACGAGAAGTTCCCCCAGGATAAACTGCCGCCCGTCACCACCCTGACCGACTCCATCAAGACCGCCTTGCCCGAGCTGGAGTCGTTCGTCAAGCAACACAAGCCGGCCGAGCCCCCAGCACCCGCCCCGGGAGCGACCGCCTCGGGACAAGCCCGTCCGGCGGGGGCCCCGGCAGCCTCGATCGAATCGCCCGAAGAGATCTACAAGCTGGCCGGCCGTTGCGCTCCTGTCCTGCGGCAGGCCGATAATTCCAACCCCGCGGCCTACCGGATGAGCCGCTGGGCCGTTTGGGGGGTGCTCAACGCCGTGCCGCCCACGACCGACGGCACCCGCACCCGCATCCCCGACCCTCAGCGTCAGGAAGGGGACCAGATGAAGGCCCTACTGGCCGGCTCCAACTGGGTCCAGCTCCTCAACCAGTCCGAGGAGCGGTTCCCGCGGACGCCCCTGTGGCTGGACCGCCAGTATCACGTCTTCGCGGCGCTGGGGGGCCTGGGTCCGGCCTTTCGCGCCGCGCAACAGGCCGTCTGCGACGAGCTGGCGTATTTCCTCAAGCGCCTGCCGGGCCTGCAAAACCTGGCGTTCGCCGGAGGCCTGCCGCTGGCCGACAGCGAGACCCAAGCCTGGATCCAGTCGGTCGTGACAGCCGAAAGGGGCGGTGGCGGTGGCGGTGGCGCCGGGGGCGGGGGCGGCGTGGACGACGGCCTGGGCGAGGCCCTGGGCGAGGCCCGCGAGTTGGCCAACGACGGCAAGCTCGTCGAGGCCGTCCGCAAGCTGCAAGCCGCCCCCAAGGGCTCCCAGTCTGCCCGCGCCCGCTTCCTGTGGCGCATGGCCCAGGCCCAACTGGCCCAGGACGCCGGCCGCGGCAAGCAGATGACGCCGGTGTGGGAAGAGCTGGTCGCCGTGATCGACCGTCACCAGCTCGAGGAATGGGAGCCGGAACTTTGCCTCAAGGTTTTCCGCACGCTGTGGCAACTGACCAAGGCCGACCGTAACCAGGCCGAACTGGCCCAGCAGATGTACCGCCGCATGTGCCGCACCGACCCCGCCGCCGCGCTTGAGGGTTGATCGCAACGCTAAACCAACTATCGAACCTCGCCACAAGTCGATCCGCCAGGACCCGCCGTTCTCAACGTTCGCGAGGTTGATCCAGCGGAGGGTGTCATATACTTTTGGGGTCGATGCTGATCGCGGTATCCCGACTGACTCGCGTCACTCCGCGCCCCCGCCGCTTCGGGGCCGCGAACGTCACATGGTATCCCCGATGGTCCGATCTGATGTCCTGCCCACCCCGCCGCGTCTGAAGAAGGCTGGCTTGACAGTCTCGCCCTTTACCCCGATACCTGACCAAAGGTTCACCAAATCCGGCAAGAACAGGAAAGGAAGACGATGATTCCTTATCTCCACGCCTGCCCCCAGTGCAGCACACCGGTCACGAGGATCGATCGCTTCTGCGCCGTCTGCGGCTTCCAGGTCTCCCGCACGTGTCCTCGCTGCGAGCATTGTTCTGCTTCAGCTGAAATTGGACAATCGGGCCGTTTGAGTTAGTATAAACTCAGAACGGAGGATGGTCCGATGAAACGTCAACGCAAACACTGGACGGCTCAGGAGAAGGCCACCGTCGTGCGCGAGCATCTGATCGACAAGGCGCCGGTCTCCGACCTGTGCGATCGCCACGGTCTGCATCCCACCCTTTTCTACCGCTGGCAGAAGGAACTGTTCGAGAACGCCGCGGCGGCCTTCAAACACAACGGCAAGCCGGCCGGCGAGAAGGCGATCGAGCGCAAAATCACCCACCTCGAGCACAAGCTGAGCCACAAGGACGAGGTGATCGCCGAGATCATGCACGACCACGTGGCGCTTAAAAAAAACTTGGCCTGAGCTGAAGGGGACCTGGACGCCCCATGACACGCGCGACCAGGTGGTCGATTTCATGAACCACTATACACGCTTGACCGGCCTGCCCAGGGGTCGATTGGTCGTTTGGGCGGGGATTGGGCGCAGCAAGTTTGATCAGTGGCGCCGACGCTACGGGCGGGTCAACGAACATAACGGCAAAGTGCCGCGCGACTTCTGGCTGGAGGATTGGGAGAAGCAGGCGATCGTGAAATCTCATGAGCAATATCCGTTGGAGGGCTACCGGCGACTGACGTTGCGGGCGGACGCGGTTGGTGGCGTAGATGCTGGCGATGCGGCCGGCTAATCCTCGCCGGGATGCGTGGCTTCTTCTTGCTCGCCCATCACCTGCTGACTGGGGCGGGGACGGCCTTCGGGGAGGACCTTTTGCGCTTTGGGCTCCTCCAGCTCGTCCATGCGCTCCCCTTCGGCGGCGATCGATTTGCTGGTGGTCCGGAGCTGCTCGGCCTCGGTCGGAGTCTGCCGGGCGACTTCCCTGAGCGTGGTCAGGCCCATGCAGGCCTTGACCCAGCCGTCCTCGCGCATCGTTTTCATGCCGTCTCGGACGGCCATTTCATGGACTTCGTCGGTCGTGGCGTGCTCCAGGACCAGTTCCCGGATGTCGTCATTGAAGATGAGCAATTCGAAGATGCCCATCCGGCCGTGATAGCCCGTATGCAGACATTCGTTGCACCCTTCTCCCTGGAAGAACGTGATGCCCTGTTCCTTGACCTCCTCGGCCGAGGCGCCGAACTCGTACAGCTCCTCCTCGCCGGGTATATATTCTCTCTTACAATTCTGACAGATATTGCGCACCAGCCGCTGGCCAATGATCCCCTCGAGCGAGGAGGTGATCAGGAACGGCTCCACGCCCATATCGAGCAGACGGGTCACGGTCGCCGCCGCCGAGTTGGTGTGCAGGGTGGAGAAGACCAAGTGGCCGGTCAACGAGGCCTGAACGGCGATCTGGGCGGTTTCCACGTCGCGGATCTCACCCACCAGCACCGTATCGGGGTCTTGGCGCAGGATCGAGCGTAGACAGCGCGCGAACGTCAGACCGACCCCCTCGTTGATGTTGACTTGCTGAATGCCGTCCAGTTCGTACTCGACGGGGTCCTCGGTCGTGATCAGTTTCTCGCCGGGGTCGCGCACTTCGGCCAGGGCGGAGTAAAGGGTCGTGGTTTTTCCGCAGCCGGTCGGGCCGGTCACCAGGACGATCCCATTGGGCCGGCGGATGAGCTTCTTGAAGCCCTCGAGCACTTCGCCCATCATGCCGATCTGGCTGATGCCGATCATCATCATGCTCTTGTCGAGCACGCGCATCACGATGGCCTCGCCATGGACCGTCGGCATGCTGCTGACGCGCATGTCGATCTCGCGCCCTTCCACCATGGCCTTCATGCGGCCGTCTTGCGGCATGCGCGTCTCGGAGATGTTCAGACCGGCCATCACCTTGAGGCGCGAAACGATCGCGAGCAACTGACTGCGCGGGGGGGACGGCATCTCGCGCAGCACGCCGTCGACGCGGTAGCGGACCCGGATGAAGTTGTGGAACGGCTCGATGTGGATATCACTGGCGCGCTCGTTAATCGCCTTGAGCAACAGCAAGTTCACCAGCTTGATGATGGGCGGGGCACTGGCCAGCGCTGCCAGGTCGCTCAAGTCGACCTCGGACTCGTTGACGGTCAGGACATTTTCGTCGGCGAGGTCCTCATCCTCCTGATCGATCAGGTCTTCGATCGTCTCGTCGCCCAGACCGTAGTATTGCTCGATGCGCTCGAGGATCTCTTCTTCCTCGGCGATGACCGTCTCGACTTCGCTCCCCAGGATCAGGCGCAGGTCGTCGCCGATGGTGGGGTTGGAGGGATCGGCGATCGCGACCACAACCGTCCCGTCCTCGAGAGCTTCGACCGGCACCACGCGCATGCTCTTGGCTTGCTCCGACGTGATCAGCGAGCGCAGGCTGAATTCGGCCTTGGGATAGGACCTCAACTGGATCATGCGCAGGCCCGATTCCTCGGTAATCGCCCGCAACATGTCGATCGTCGGATCGATCACGTCGTCCAGCGCGGGTAGTTGATCCGAAAGCTTGGCGGCGGCCTCGCCCCCGTGCGCGACCTGCCTGAGCACGGCAACGTGCTCGCTGCCGAACTGGCTCTTCATCAATTCTCGCATGCGATTGCCGACGTAGGCGGCCTCCTCGGCCTGGGACGTCGTTGGCGCCTTGTCATCGGGCCGCGTGGCGGCATCCTTGAAGAGCTTGAACAACTTTTTAGCCATTATCCGTCTCGCTTGCCGATGCTATCGGTCTTAGAGTTTCAACCTACCCGCCCCGACCCTCGCCCAAAGACCCACGCGAGAGAGGCGGCGTTCGTTCCTCGGACGATCAGTATTCATCCGACGGTCCGCTAGCCTGCGCCCCGGCCACGTGCTTCATTTTATCCTCATCCCCGGCGCCGCCGCCGCCCATGCCTTCGCCAAGCAGGTTACGCCGCATCTGATCGTAGTTCTGGGCCCGTTCCAGGGTGACCTCGCCGGTGATGGTCCCATTCTTATAGAGCCGCAACAAGTAGTCATCCATGGTGATCATCCCCAGCTTGGCGCTGGTCTGGATCACCGAGGTGATGCGGTTGGTCTTCCTCTCGCGGATCAGGTTGGCGACCGCCGCCGTGTTGTGCATGATTTCGAAGGCCGCGATGCGCCCCTTGCCCGATGCCTTGGGCAGCAACGTCTGCGAAATCACGCTCGAAAGCGACACCGACAAAACCGACCGGATCTGCTCCTGCTGGTTGGCGGGAAAGGCGTCCACGATCCGGTCGATCGTCGTGGCGGCCCCGATGGTGTGCAGCGTGGCGAAGACCAAGTGGCCGGTTTCGGCCGCGGTGATGGCCGCCTCCATCGTCTCCAGGTCGCGCATCTCACCGACCAGGATCACGTCGGGGTCCTGACGCAACGCCCCGCGCAGGGCGTTGGCAAACGAGGGGGTATCCACGTGCAGCTCGCGGTGCGTCACGATCGATTTTTTGTGCTGATGTGTGTATTCGATGGGATCTTCGATCGTGATGATGTGCACCTGCCGGTCGGAATTGATAAAGTCGATCATCGTGGCCAGCGAGGTCGTCTTGCCCGAGCCGGTCGGGCCGGTCACAATCACCAGACCGCGGTGGGATTGCAGAAGGGGCATAATGGAGACTTTGGGCAGACCCAACTGCTCAAACGTAAAAATCCGCGTCGGGATCAGCCGCATGACGATCCCGACCATGCCCATGCTACGGAAGACGTTGGTCCGGAACCGGGCCTGCTCGCTGAAGGCGTAGGCGAAGTCGGCGCTGCCCTGTTCCTGGAGCGCCTGCTGAAATCGCGGCGGCGTAATCTCCTTCATCAGGCGCTCGGTATCGTCGCTCGTCAACGGTGTCGGGTCGAGCGGCTCGAAGGAACCATGGAGCCGCAACACAGGCGGCTTGGCCACTCGTAGATGGATGTCGGACGCGTCGCGGTCGACTACGATCTTTAACATTTCATTGATGTCCACGTTGATCCCTCGTCTTCTCGATGGCGGCTGGGGACCTCGTTGGTCTCTCCGGCCGCCGGTTTCAAACGCCCGCGCCCGTTAATTGTCCGACGTGATGCGCAGGACCTCCTCGATACTGGTGACGCCCATGGCTACTTTCTCCCAGCCGTCGTCGCGCAACGTCTTCATCCCCTTGGAGGCGCAGAGTTTTTTGAGGCGGCTGGCCGGTTCGCTGCGGATCACCCGACGGCGCAGGTCCGAATCCATGACCATGATTTCATGAATGGCCGTCCGGCCGCGGTAGCCCGTCTCCGCGCAGCGGTCGCAACCCTTGCCGCGGAAGAACACCACGTCCCTGTAGTCTTCGGGGTCATAACCCACCTCGTGGATCGCCTCGTCGGGAGGGGTGAACTGCTCCTTGCAAATACTACAGATGGTCCGGACCAAACGCTGGGCGATGGCCGCCTGGAGCGAGCTGGCCACCAGGTACGGCTTGACGCCCATATCGATCAGACGGATCGTCGAGCTGGGCGCGTCGTTGGTGTGGAGCGTCGAGAAAACCAAATGCCCGGTCAGCGCGGCGCGAATCGCGTTCTCGGCCGTCTCCATGTCGCGGATCTCCCCCACCAAAATCACGTCGGGCGACTGACGCAGCAGCGAGCGCAGTCCCGCGGCGAAATTCAGACCGATTTCGGCATTGATCTGCACCTGACAGATGCCCGGGATCTGATACTCGACCGGGTCTTCGAGCGTGACCAGTTTGGTCTCCATGTTGTTCAGCGCGTTGAGTGCCGCGTAGAGGGTCGTGGTTTTGCCCGATCCGGTCGGTCCGGTCATCAGGATGATCCCGTTGGGCTGGACAATCAGCTTCTGGAAAGTCTCGACGGTTCTCGGAAGGAACCCCACGTCGGCCAGCCCCATGAGAACCTGGGACTGGTCCAGGATACGCATGACGATCGACTCGCCGAAAATCGTCGGCAGCGTCGAGACACGCAGGTCCAGTTTGCGCTCGCCGATGGTCAGCCGGATGCGGCCATCCAGGGGGACCCGCTTCTCGGCCAGGTCCATCCCGGCCAGCACCTTGAGTCGCGAGATGATGGCGTTTTGCCACTTGCGCGGCGGATTGGGAACGTCTTGAAGCACGCCGTCGATGCGGATGCGAATGTTCATCCCGTAGCGATTGGGCTCGACGTGAATATCGCTGGCACGCTCATGGACGGCCTGACGGAAAATCAAGTCAACAAACTTGACGACCGGCGGCTGGTGGCCCTCGGCCTCCTCGCCGCCTAGGTCCAGCTCGTCGTACTTCTTGTCCAGCAGGTTCTGCTCCTCGCTCTCGGCCAGCCCGTCGTACATTTCGCTGAAGTCTTCCTTGGAATAATGCCTGCGGATGACGCCGTCGATATCGTCCTCGAGGGCCAGGCGCGGGTGGATCGTCTTGTTCAGGATATGGGTCAGGTCGTCCAGAATCTGGATGTTGTGCGGGTCCGAAATCGCCAGCCATAGATCGGTCTCGCTCGCTTCCAGCGGCACCACCCCGTACTTTCGCGCCACACTGGCCGGCACTTCGGCGAGCAGTTCGGCACTAAACTCCATTTCCTTGAGCACGGCCTTTTCCATGCCCTGTTCGGCGGCCAGGGCATCGAGCAAGTCCGTCCCGTCGTGCAGCATGTCCGTGGGAATCAGGTCTTGGCCCACGTGGGTGGCGCTCTCGCTCCCCGTTTGGATGCTCTTGATATCCTTCTCCATCTCCCCGCGGTCGCGCGTCGTTTCCCGTTTGGAGGGGACCAATTCCCTGCCGCCGACCTTGACGGCCTCTTCGCTTTGCGGCGCGATGGCCTTCTTGCCGTGATTGTCTTTACTGGAATCCGCCATGGGTCCTCCACCTTTCCCGATGGGGTGCGCTGGCCGGGCCGTCTCCCGGTGCCACAAATGCCAGACCGGCACGGCCGCTCAACCTTTCAACCCTCGATCGGATGAACATCTTGACTCCGACCCTCCATATCCGGGCGGCGCCGTGAGCGTGACTTTGAACAATGGAACAACCGATTGGGTTTCCGTTCCTCACCTCAACTCCACTTTGCATGATAGAATGAAAGGCCCCCGCAAAGTCAACTCTAAACGGGGTGTTGCCGCCCGCCGCATCCTTGCGATTCGGCTCTCGGCTCTCGGCTCCCGTCTCTCGTCCTCGTAATCGAGCTTATCATGAGGCTCCACTTCGGTTGTGGTTCGAGAAAAAGGTCGATTCATAGAACTCGACCAGGCACCGGCCGATGGCGGCCCAGGAGAAGTTCTCGCGCACGTGCCGCAGTGCATGGTCGGTCAGCTCCCTGCCCAGCGCCGGGGAGCTCCCCAGCCGCGCGATGGCCCGCGCGAAATCCTCGGCGGTATCGGCCACCAGCAGGTGCCGGCCATCGCGGACGCCCAGCCCTTCGCAGCCGACGCTGGTCGAGACGACCGGAACGCCCATGGCGAAGGCCTCGAGAATCTTGAGCCGACTGCCCCCGCCAATGAGCAACGGCACCACGAAGATCGAGGCCCCGCGCATGTACGGCCGCACGTCCTCGACCGATCCGGTCACGCGCACCCGCCCCCCATCGAGCCCCCGCACCGCG
This sequence comes from Candidatus Sumerlaeia bacterium, assembly GCA_963580245.1. GTDB lineage: Bacteria > Sumerlaeota > Sumerlaeia > MVZB01 > MVZB01 > CAUZJO01. The sequence goes on from CAUZJO010000001.1 coordinate 48,020, forward strand.
AGCGAAGGGGCATGACCGACGATGTCAAGCGACCAATCGAGCGAAGCGCCGTTGACGAAACCCAAACGCGCAAACACCTCGCGCCCAAAGTATATCATCGCGTCTTCGTTAGGCAGCCAGTTCATCGAGCCGGTAAATATCAGCCGCCCCGGGTCCGGAGGCGTTTCGCCGGGGCCGGGGGTGAAGTATTCGGGGTCCACCCCATTGGGGACCACCTGGACGCGGGCCTGGGGGGCCATGGATTCCAGCCGCCGCCGGTCTTCGTCGGAAACCGCCAGCACGCGGTCGGCCCGGCCGATCGCGGCGGTCTCGAAAACCCGCATCCGCCGGGCCTGTAGACGCGCATAGGGCCTCAGCGTCGCCCGGTGATAGCGTTCGGCCATCCGTTCGAGGTTCTGGCTCTCGACGTTGTGTTCATCGACGATCTTGCCGCCGGCCGGCCCCGAATCCAGGTAGGGCGTCATGTGGATGTGATTGGCATGGACCAGCCCGCCGGGGTTTTCCCTCATCCAGCGGCCGACATGGCGCGCCAAGGCCGCCCGATGGTACTTCGCCACGGTGACCGGCCGCCGAGGGTCCGCAGGACCAGCCAGGCCTTGCCCGGGGCCGTCCGCGCCACTTCGGGATGCAGATCGGTCGCCCGGCAAATCCGAAACCGCTCGCGGGCCTCGCCGGGGTCCAATTCGGGCTGTAGAAAGCCGCCGTAGTGGACGTCGAACGCGCCGCTGAGGGTCTTGAGCAGTGCCCAGGTGCGGAACTTCGCGCCGGTATTGAGCGGCCAGGGCACGCGCGGAGAGAGAAAGAGGAGCGGCTTCAGTGACACGATTGGAGAAAGGTTTCCAGGATCATGACGGCGGCCAGATCGTCCGTCGGCCGCTTGGCGGGCCTATCCATGCTTATCGAGTCGGCCGCTTCGGTGGTCAAGCGCTCATCCGCGAAAAACCAGCGCACGCCCCGCAGGCCTTGCCGCGCACGTCGGCAAAAGCGCTTGATCTCCTGGGCCCGTGATGGATCGGGATGGATCGGCAGGCCGACGACAACCCCGCCGGGCCGGGATTGCTCGATGGCCCCGCGCAACTGCTCGATGGCGTCCTGCTCGTTGGTCGGAGTCAATACGGCCTTGGGTAAGGCCCAGTCGCGCCCGGCGTGCTTGATCGCCAGACCCATCCGCCGCCGTCCCCAATCAAGGCCCAAAAGCGTCATCTCCACGGCCTGGGAGCGGCTGAGGAGAGGGTCTTGCGCCGGCGTCTGTTCAGTCAATGGACTCTCCTGCAATGAGATGGGAATCCCGCCATAATCCGGCGGTGCGCCGTCCCGCCATTCTCGGTGGGGAACCTCTAGAAATCCGGTTTTGCAGTCGTCCCCACGGGACTCCGCTCGTAATCGGTTTGTTTTCCCGCCATTGGCGTGGCGGGCTGAAAGCAATCGTCCCTGCCGGGACTGAATTCTTAGGGGCGCTCGAAAATCTTAACACGCAACCGCTTGGTTCAGCCCGAGACCCTTGATGGGGCCGGTTTGCGGACTAGAGGCTGGGCGGCGGAGAGGTCGGGCGCGGCCCCCGACGGGGTGAAGTTGCGGGGCAATTCGATGCGGAACGTCGTGCCCGCCCCGACCTCGCTGCGCAGGCCCAGGTGTCCGCCATGGCCCTCGATGATGTGTTTGACGATCGCCAGGCCGAGGCCCGTTCCGCGCTGCCTCCCCCGACTGGCCCCGCGGTAGAATTTATCGAAAACGTGCGGGAGATCGGCGTCGCCGATCCCGGCACCCTGATCGCTGACTTCAACCCAGATCTGTTGGCTTCCGCAGTGCCCGGTGACATGGATGCGACCCGCTTCGGGCGAGTACTTGACGGCGTTGACCAGTAGATTGCGCAGTGCCCGACTCATCTGGGCCACGTCCCCGCGAAGGCGGCTGTGATGGCTGCCCGACCAATGAACCTGGGCCGAGATGTTCTTGGAAACAAGGATCGTGCGGGCGCCGCGCACCACGTCTTCGACCAACAGCTTGAGGTCGTAGGGGACGAAGTGAAACGCTTCACCACTGGCCTCGAGCCGGCGCAGATCGAGCAACTCCTCGATCAAGTTCTGCAACCGGGTCGATTCCTCGTAAATGATCGAGAGAAATTCCTCGCGCGTTTCGGCCGGCATCTGTCCGTCCTTGCGCATGGTTTGGGCGAAGCCCTTGATCGCCGCCAGCGGGGAGCGCAACTCGTGGGTGACGTTGGAGAGAAACTCGTCCTTAGCCTGGTCCATCGCCTTGATATTGGTCACGTCATTGTAGATGACAAGCACGCCGCGCCGTTCGTTCTCGGCCCCGCAGACAACCATGGCCCGCCGCGAGAGGATCTTCGGCGCCTGCTTGCTCGCGCGCGGCTGGGGGGCCTCGAGCTCGTCGGTATAGGTCAGCTCGGGGCTATCCTGGAGGTTGTTGAATATCGACCAGTACTTGGCCTCGGACCCGATGAATTGCGTCATGTGCTCATGGTGGAAGTGTGCGTCGGACATGGCCGGGCCGCTATCGGTCAGGTTGAAGGTTGTCAGGAAAGCCGCGTTGGCCTGGACCGGCTCCTTTTCGTTGTTGTAGAGGATGATGGCCTCATCCACGCTGTTAAGGACCAAGTCCAGTTCGGCCTTGATCTCAACCAGGTTCATGCCGGCCCGCTCCAAGCGGTTGCGGCTGTCGCGGGCCTCGGTCTGAAGCAGCGCCGTGCGCCATTGCCAGCGCAAGAAGAGATAGGAGATCAACAATGAGAGGGTGATGCCCAGGCCCAGGATCGTGAACGAGACGAAATTAGCTGGCGAGGCCTTGGCCGAGAGCATCGGCTCGACGGTGATCTCCCATCGGCGGCCGCCGATGAGAATCTCCTCGACGACCGGTTCGGCCAGGCCCGTCCGACGCCGGGTCCCGGCCGCGGAGCCCAGGGCCGGGAGAATCGGCTGCTCGCCATGCCGAATGCTGATCCGAAAGTCCTGGAGCAGATCGGGTTTGAGCAGATTGTCGAGCAAGCTCTGATACTGAAAGATCCCCAACGCGAAGCCGAGATGGTTTTGTCCCTGGTCGATCCGCGCGGCGGCCAAGAAGCCCTCGCCGTGTCTGCCGACCACGACGGTGTTGGTGATGGCCGGGCTCCTACTCTTCTTGGCGGTCTCCAAGGTGTGGTTCAGGTTGGGGTCGGCGGTCAGGTAATAGACGTCGGCCAGTGGAAGCGCATCCTTGGGGGCCATCTTGTTGGGGTGACCATAGCGGTCGGTGATCAGCACGGCCAGAAAGCCCGGCACGTCGGCCATCAACGACCCGCAGAAGCCCCGGAACTCTCGATCGGATTTGGTCTCGGAGTGGGCATAGAAGTGGGCGACCTGTTTAAGCGCGATCAGACGGTCCTTGAGAAAGACATCGAGCCTTTCGATGACCTGACGACCGGTTTGCCCGGAGACTTTGATCAGACGGAGGTTAAGAAAATAGGTCGAGGCCAGCCATAATGTAACCGTGATCGTCAGCAAAAAAAGTAAAAGAACCCCGGTGGCAACCAAGCATCGGCGGTAGAGAGTGGCTTCCGGTCTTTTCCAGCGCATTGGATGGGACCAGAGGGGGATGACGGGTGGCGCGTGTCCGGCCCTGGGTACTTCAACAGTCTATGCCGATCGTCTCGAATCCGCAACCCCGGATCGTCGGTGGAGAAGGCGACACAGTCGGGCAAGGTTACGGTAAGGGGAGTTCGCCAACGGCCGGAGCCTCGGTGCTCGGCAACATGACCGGCAGGTTGGGCGACACCGTGTCGTCGATCACATAGGCGCGGGTCTGCATAAAATCGGCCACCTCGATCTCTTCGCTCAACATGCGGTCCAGAAGCTGATCAAAGTGATCGGTCGGGATGATCAACAGGTCATCCTTCAGATAGAGGGTCATGAAGTCCTGGTCGCGCCCGGCCGTTTTCAAATCTTTCACCTCGGCGGCAGATAAACTAGGATGATCGTAAGCTTGCAAACTTCGTGCCTCTCGGCCCGATCGGCTCTATTTGCGGCCTAACTTCAATAGCCTAAACCGTCTGTACATGCCCACAGCCGTCGCCGTCGGAGCAAAGCCCGGCCCGGATCGGTGCAATCAGCGTCGGTTTTCGCAATATGAGAGAATCAGAATGAAAATCTGGTTCTCCTCGGGACCTGTTTCGATCAGTCCAGGTCAAGCTCGTTCTCGCTGCCCAGCGAGGGCGGGGAGGAGGCCGACGAGTTGAATTCGCCGAGTGGGAGGCGGGTAGGCCCTGGATTCAACGAGGCCTTCATCTGGCAGGCCATCCCATCCGTCGGCCCATCGTAGCACTGCGTGGCGGTGTGACTCCCATACTTATTGCAACCGCCAAGGGCGTCGAGGGCCCGAACCAGTTCCAACTTCAAATCCTTTGCGTCGTTGAAACGCCGGTTGGGGTCCTTCTCCAGGTATTTCATGATGATCCCGGCGATCTCCTTGGGCACCAGAGGGTTGATCTCGCGCGGGGGAAGGGGTTTGTTGTGGACCTGCTGATAAGAAACGTCTCCGCTGGCGAACGGGGGCGAGCCGGTCAACACCTCGTAGAGCAGCACGCCGACCGAATAGAGATCACTGCGCCCGTCGATCTTGCCCCCCGTGACCTGCTCGGGCGACATGTAGCGCGGGGTCCCGACCATGGCGCCGGTGGGCGTGAACGTCGCCTCCTCGATATGGACGATCCCGAAGTCGGTGATTTTCACCTCGCCCAGCGTATTGATCATGATGTTGTCGGGCTTGATGTCGCGGTGGATGATGCCGCTTTCATGGGACGCCTCCAGGGCGTCGCAAAGCTGGACGGAGTAAAAGAGAACCTCGGAGGTGAATTCGACCGGGGCGTGGAAACCGTCGGTGAACTGGCGGTCGATGATCTCACGCACCGACGGGCCGTCCACGTATTCCATGACGATTTAGCTCTGACCGTTGACGTTGCTGATGTTGTAGTCGAAAATCTGAGCGATGTTTTTGTGATTGAGGCGCGCCGCAATGCGCGCTTCGCGGAAGAAGCGGTCCAGCGCCTTGGAACTGCTCGACAGCGAGTCGCGTAGGAACTTCATCGCCACGCTGCGCTGATTGCGGATGTCGTAAACCTTGTGCACCACGCCCATCCCGCCCGACCCCAACCGCTCGCTGTAGCGGTAGCACCCGACAGCCAAGTCGCCGATCAATTCGCGCATGCGCGGGTCGGAGTCTATCTCGGAGCGCAGCGAACCGCCGTTCTCCTCGATCTGCGAAATGCGTTGGCGCACGTCCCGGTAATCGAGATTGACCCGCCCGATCAGATCCAGGGCCGTCAAGGCTTCTCGCATGGCGCTGGTCTGCATGAATTCCTCACTCAGTTCATAGAGGTCCTCACAGTCGTGGTTCTCCACGGTGACCATGCGGTAGCGCTCCATTGATTGCTCCAGATGGCCGCTCTTGAGGTAGGCCCGCGCGCGCAAACGGTTCGCGTCGTCGGTCTGAGTAAGCGAACCGGCCGCGACGCGCAGTTCCTCGATGGCTTTTTCCCAGTGCCCGGTTTTCAGGTAGAGCCGCCCCAGTTCCAGCCGCAACTGAGGCAGGTCGGGATTCTCGCCTAGAATCTCATCGAAGAGGGTCTCCAGTTCAAGGATGACGTCGCTGCGGTCCGGTTCGCGCTCGACGGCCTGGTTGAGGTAGAAGACGGCCTTGGGGTGATCCTTCTGGCGCCGGAAATAGAGGCCCAAACGCAGCAGGGGTTCGACATCGCCGAGTTCCACCCGCTCCAACAACCCGTCGATCTGTTCCAAGACCTCCGGGTCGGGCTGAGCGCCCTGGCACAGGACGTTGATATACTTTTCCAGTGCCGCGTCGTAGCGGCCGTTCTTGAGCTGCAATTCGGCCATCGTGCGTTCGACCTCCAGCATCAGGGTGTTCTCCTGAGTTTGGGAGGTCTGATCGTCGACCAGCACGTTGTCATTGATGTAACGCAGGACGTTGACCGCTTTGTCCACCTCATCGGCCTGCTCGAAAGCCGTCGCCAGCTCGTTGAGCATTTGCTTGACCCGCCGATCCATCGTCATGCGGCGCAGGACGTCGAACGCCCCGTCCAACTGGCCCTGCTCGACCATCGCCTTGGCGTAAGACTGCGAGAAGGTATTGATTTCCCAACCGCGATCGGCCGCCTGACGCAGCCAGTCATTCAGCGTGTCCGCCTCGGCGTGGTCGAGCATGACCATGAAGAACCGCTGGCGGACCTCGTCGGGCACTTGGCCGGCGTGGGCCGGGGAGTACACGCGCTGGTAAAACTCGAGCAAGGTGGGGCCGACATCGGCGATCCCCTCGTCGTAGCGTTCCTCGAGCAGCAGCAACGCCCTGCACTCCTGGTCCATCTTTTGATAGAGCAGGACCAGCTCGATGGTCCCTTTGGCGTCGTCCTTGCGCGCTTGTTCCAGGTATCCAAAGCAGCCCCCGAATAGCCGCTCCAGGTCGCCGCGTCCCAGGCACTCGAGGTCTTTAAAGCCCTTGGACGCCCGAATCAGGTCGCCGGCCAGCAGATGAATGCGCGTCCAGGCCACCCAGGCACCCATGCAGTCGGGAGACTGCGTCAGAAATTCCCGAAGGCTTTCCAACGTCTCCTGCAGCGCGTCGGGGTCCGGCACATGCCCTTCATGGGCGGCCTTGCGCTCCAGCTCCTCGGTCTCCTCGATCAGCATGCGGATGCTCTGGGCCTGTTGGAGCAGGGCGTTGTCGACCTGCTGGCTGAGGACGGTCTGGCACAGCTCCATCGTCCGCTCGTCAAACCGGCCCAGCCGCACGTAAACCTCGGCCAGCGAGGCCATCAGCTCGGTGCTGGCGGGATTATAACTGAGGGCCTGTTCGAGCGACTCGCGCGTTCTTTCGAGGATTGATTTCATTCAGTCTCCACGTTTCCGATCCGACGCGGTCCGGGGGCCATGCGCCCGCCGGTCGGGTAAACCTCTCCGATCACTTTATCGGTTGGGCGACACCGCATATTAACGCGCAAGGGGGTTTTAATTGAAGAAGGTCACGGTGGGGCGGGCGGGGCGGCCGACGCGCCGGTCGTGGGGGTCATCCGGTCTTGATATAGAGGGCTGAAAAGACATGGGTTATATCTCTGGAGGCGCGCGGCCGTCGGGGCTGTCGGCCGCGGCTGAGCGATAGAGCCGACCCTGGCGAACCACCTCGAGAACGGGCCCGGGCACAAGCCCCGCCAGCTCCTCGAACGCGCCCTCGGCCAGGCGGCTTCGGATGAACGTCGAAGAGAGGTCGGGCAGGGCGAATTCCGGACGGCTTTGCGGGGGCCCCTCCGGCGGGATCCCGGCGGGGGATGGGTATCCCTGGCGCGGGATGATCAGTGGCGGGGCCAGCCTCTCGATCTCGTCGAATTGCTTCCAGACGTGCGCCTCTTCGAGCTGATCGCTGCCCATCACCCAGTGCCATGAGTGGCCGGGATGTCGGTCGATCAGCCGGCGTAGCGTATCGACCGAATAATGCACGCCAGGCCCCCGCTCCAGGTCCAGCAGCCTGACCCGTTCCCCGTAACACCCGAATGCCCGGCGACACATCTCCCAGCGGTCGTCGAAGGGCGCCGAGCGCTTGCCGAAGGGGTGGCCCCCGGTGGGGATGACCCAAAGCTGGTCGATCTCGCCCCCCGCCAGTGCCCAGGCCGCCACCATCATATGGGCGATGTGCGGCGGATCGAAACTTCCGCCGAACAGGCCGATCCGTGGGCCGCCGCCGGACTCCGCGCTCACCGGCCGCGGCCCCGCTTGTCGTCGCCCGCGGGTTTCTTATATTCGGCGCTGACCGTTGTCTGGAGCCCCCCCCGGATCGTGAAATCACACACCACCCGCATGCGCTTGGGGCCGAGCAATCCGGTCAAGTCTTCCAGAATGCGATTGCACACGTGTTCATAGAAGATGCCGACCATGCGGTACGAGATCAGGTAGTACTTGAGCGAGCGCAGTTCGACGCACTTGGCGTCGGGGACGTATTCGATGGTCAGCTTGCCGAAATCAGGCAGGCCGGAGAAAGGGCAAACCGTCGTGAACTCCTCGGTGGCCGTCGTAATGGTGATGTCTTTGCCGGGATACTGGTATTTAAAGGCCTCGAGGGCGGCCGTATCAATGGCCTCGGTCCCCTTGAACTCAAAACGCCGCCCGTGGGACTTCAGTCCGGCCGCCCCCGAATCGGGTTTTTGGGATTCGCCGCTTTCCATGGTCTCTGCGCTTCTGTTTGAAGTCCTCCGCGACGCGGCGGTCCGACTCCCTCCAGCTAACTTGAAGACGAGTCGGAACCCTGATGTGAGAGCCGATTGTGCTCTTGATTGACCCGTTTTACCCCAGCCGCTCCAGCTCCTCGCCGACGGCCTGCATGATGGGCCGCAAGGTCTGGGGGCTGAAATCGAAGCGGATGCCGGCGGTCTTGAACAGCTCCGGCAGCGGTCGCGAGCCGCCCAGGGCGAGGGCGGCCAGGTAATCCTCCAGTGCCCGAGCCGGCTCCTCGCGGAATCGCAGCCAAAGCTGGAGCGCCCCGAGCTGGGCGATCCCGTACTCGACGTAATAGAACGGACACTGGAAGACGTGGAGCTGGCGATGCCAGCCGGCGCGGTGCAGGTCCTCCAGGCCCGAGTGATCGAGCCCGGGCGAGAAGCGCTCGTTGAGCTCGACCCATCGGTCATCGCGCTGCTGGGCGGAGTGGTCGGGGTTCAAGTAGATCCAGTGCTGGAAGGCGTCGACCGTCGCGATCCAGGGGAACAGCGTGATCATCTCGCGCAAGTGACGGCGTCGGGCGCGACGCGCCTGGTCGGGGTCTTGGTAGAAGACCTCGATCCGGCTCATGCCGAACAGCTCCATGGCCATCGAGGCCACCTCGCTGAACTCGGTCGGGGCACTGCGATAGACCAACAGCGACTGATCACGTGAACCCATGGCGTGGAAGGCGTGGCCCCCCTCGTGCAGCAGCGTCACCACGTCGCGGTTGGTTCCGGCGGCGTTCATGAAGATGAACGGCAGGCGGACCTCATCCAGCGTGTACTGGTATCCGCCGGGGGCCTTCCCCTTGCGGCTCTCGAGGTCCAGCAGGCCCTGTTCCCGCATCGTCCCGTAATGCCGGGCCAAGCGCGGGTCGAGGCGGGCGAATATCTCGGCGCAGCCATCGGAAAGCTCGTCGGCCGTCGCGAAGGGGTGGAGCGGCGGCTTGCCCTCGGGGTCGACCTGCAGGTCCCACGGGCGCAGGGTTTCCACGCCGAGCTGCTCGCGGCGCCGTCGGCGCAACTCGGCCAGTAGGGGGACGACTTCCTGCTCGATCGACTCCTGGAACCTCACGCAATCGGCCGGCGTGTAATCGAACCGGTCGTAAGCCTGGTGCTGATAGTCGCGGTAACTGTCGAATTCGGCGTTGCTCGCGATCCGGTCGCGGATGGGGACCATCTGGTCAAAGAGTTCGTTGAGCCGCTCGCGGTCCTCGAAGCGGCGCTCGGCGACCCGCCGCCAGGCGGCCTCGCGGGTGGAGCGGTCGGTCTCTTCCATGTACGGGGCCATTTGCTGGAGCGTTTTCTCCTCGCCTTCCCATTGGGCCATCATTGCCCCGATCACTTTCTGATACTCGGTGCTCAGCTTGGTGTCTTCGGTCTGGAGCGGGATATTGGCCTCCCGAAAGAGTTTGACCTGGTTCTGGGCAACGCGGTCGTGGACCTCGAGCCAGCGGCGGTCGGCCCGTTCACGCGCGGGATTCTCCAGATACAGGCGCGCCATGCGGTCGTGCCAGGTCTTGACCCGCGGCAAGACGTGCTCGACGCAGTGCAGGTAGGCTTTTTCGCGCTCGGGGTCGTCGGTCTGGCAGGTCATCGCGATGTAGCGGCGCGCGATTTCTTCATCGATGGCGGCGTCCAGTTCGCTCTGAGCGATGAGCCAAGCACTTAATTGTTCGGCGGTTTGGACCGAGGGTATTTCTTCGGCCAGTTGCTGGAAAAGCGGTTCGATCTGGTCCCAGTCACCGAAGTCGGTCACCGCGCGAGTCAGCGTCCGGGGGAATTCGCGGGCCCGCTGCGCCTTGATCGTCAATGTTTGCTCCATTTTCGTGGTACCTCTATCAAGAAGCCGGGTGGTTAAGGGAGGCCGCGCCCCGGCCGGCGGAGACGCTCAACGACGCAATTTGAGTGTGGAGAGCGCATTGCGGGCCTGTTTGTGGCGAGGATTGAGTTTGAGGACCTTCTGAAACTCGAGGTAGGCCGAGCGCGAGTCGCCCTTCATCTGGTAGGTCTGCCCGATCTCGAAGTGGACCTCATCGCTGTCGGGCAGGTAGCGCGTCAGTTCCTTGAAGTGCTTGAGACCGCGAGTATACAGGCCCTTCGAGCGGAACCCGCGCCCCAGACTCATGTTGGCCTTGATCAGCGACTCGGTGACCTGCGGATTTTTCGGGTCCATGTTGCGCGCTTTGCGCCAGGAGATGAACGCGCCGTCGACCTCGTTGTTCTTGAGCATCGCCCACCCCAGCAAGTTCAGCACCGAGATGTTGCGCGGATACTTGGCGCGCATGTCCGCCAGCTCCTTGCGCGCGTCTTCCCATTTCTGGTCGTTGTAGAGCATCATCGCGATCTTGTACTGCGCTTCGAATTCGTTGGGGTTGAGCCGCACGATTTCCCGGAAATCCTCGATCGTCTGCGTGCCGGAACGGGCCGGAGCGGGATCGGTTGTGGATGCGGCGGCCGGTGCTTTGCGCTCGGCAACCCGAGATGGAGCCCCCTTGCCGCCCGGCGCCGCTTCCGGCTCCTTGGTCTGTTCGCGCAAGACTTCGATGATGCACGTCTTGAGGTACTCATTATCCGGCTCGCGCGCGAGGTTTGCTTTCCAGCGTTTGAGCGTCTCTTGCCAGTAGCGATCGGCCTGCCGCGGCTGGCCGGCGCGTTGGTAGGCGAGCGCGATGTTTTGGATCAAGCGCGCGTCGTCGGGGTTCCTCTTGACGGCCTGGCCCCACACATCGATTGCCTCTTCGAACAGGCCGTGGTTGGCGTAGGAGTAACCCAAGGAGATCAGGCTGTAGAGCAAATTGTTCTTGGCGTGGCGGTGGGTCGGCTCGATTTCGAGGATCCGCTTCCAGTCCTCGATCGCCTCGCCCCACAGCTTCTTCTGGTGCTTCTTATGCGAGCGGATCATGTAGCCGCGGATGCGCTTGGCATTGGCCGATTGCTCGTCGACCTTCCCGGCCGCGACCATCTCCTGGATCGAATCGAGCCCTTGGTCGATCTGCTCGTCGGTCAGGTTGGACTGCTCTTCGGCGTTGAACAGAAACTCGCCCTTGATGTAGTTGAAAGTCTGAACGTCTTCCTTGGCCCGGTTGGCGGGGTTCTTCAGCGCATCGAAGGCCTTCTGAATGACCATGAAGCGGTCGGTATGCTTCTCGGGATCATAGCGTTTGACCTGCTTGACGTAAGCGGCTTTGATCTCCTCAATGACGGCACCTTTATGCAGGCCGAGGATGGCGTAAGCACTTTTGTTATTAACGGGCACTGATTCAGTTAACTCTTGACGACCAACGGTTGAGCGGCGGGCACAACGCTCCGCCCACGGTTCCCACGGCAATACGTCCAGCTTGCGGGGGCGGCACCCACCGGCAAACCTCATGCGTTCCCTGTATGTGCCGCGCCTCCGAAACCAACTCTTGTAGCTAATCATCGGGGGGGATGCAAGCAAAAGCCTGGCGGCGGCGACTTTTTTTCTCCGTGAACGTCGGTCACGCCGGGTTCCTCGGTCCATGTATCGCGCTAAGGAGGCCCGCCTTACGCGCCTCCCCCGGCTGATTTTGGGGCCGCTCCGCCAGCCCCCGCCGTGACCGGCCAGGCCAAGTTCTTCTCCAAGAAAAGAGCCCGCAGGACCCGCGTTTGACGCTCGATCACCTCATTTTCGTCGAACCGCTCCCGCGCGCGGCGCAGGCCCGCTTCCCCCATGCGCTGGCGCAGGCCCTCGTCGCTTAGGATGCGCCGCATGGCCTGGGCTAGCGCGGGAGCGTCGCGCACGGGCGTGAGCAAGCCCGTCCGGCCGTCCTCCACCTCTTCGCGGCAACCGCGAATGTTCGTGGCCACCACCGGCAGGCCCGCCGCCATCGCCTCGATGATCGAGCGCGGCATCCCCTCGCGCCACGAGGGCAGGCAAAAGAGGTCCCCCAGTGCCAGCAGCCGCGGGATATCCGTCCGGAGGCCCGCGAAGACGACCGAATCGGCCATATCCAGATGCCGGACGTGGGCGCGGATGGCTTCGGCCGAGTTGTCGCGATCGGAGGCCAGCGCCTCGCCGATCAGCAACGCGCGCGCCGCCGGCATGGACTGCCTCAGCTCGCTGAAGGCCTCCAGGAACTCGAAATACCCCTTTTCCCGCACCAAACGGGCAACCATGATCACAATGGGCCGGCTGCCGGGCTCGATGCCCAGCTCGCGGCGGAGCTCCGCCAAGCCCGCATCGGTGGGCCGGTCCGGACTGAATCGCGCGAGGTCAACGCCGTTGCCGATCGCCATGGCGCGGGCGGGCGGCGCGATTCGCTCACCGACGGCGGTCTCCAGGTCCTCGCCGCTTTGCGTGAAGAGGAAGTCGGCATAGCACTGGGCGGCCCGCTCCAGGCCGATATGGACGCGCCGCACCCACGGACGCGTCCCCTCGTGAAAATAGAACCCGTGAGCGGTGTAGATCACGATGGGGACGCCGCAACGCCGGGCCGCGGGCCGCGCGATCATCGCGGCGACCGGCGTATGCGCATGCACGACCGTGAACGCCTGCCGCCGAAGCAGCCCGACCAGTTGGCGGTAGGCCCGGAAATGGGCCGCCAACTTGAAACTTCGGCTGAACTCGATGGGGTGAAGCTCGAACCCGGCCACCTCGATGGCGGGGGCATCGAGGTGGCGGCGGCACGCCAAGTGGACCTCGAAACCCTCCCGCCGCTGGGCCTCCATGAGGGGCAGCAGGAAATGGCGGGCCGTGAAGTCCACCGCGCAGACGTGCAGAATGGAAGGGTGTTGGGGCTCACTGTCGTGGATCGTCGCGCGCTTACCTCTAGAGGGCGATCTCCTGATCCTCCGCGGCGTACTGTTTCAAGAACTCCTCGACCTCTTGCTTGAGCGCGGCGATCTGTTCGTCTTCAAGCCGGGTGGAGGCGATCTCCAGCATGTCGCCGGTGGCGGTGTTTTCAAAAATCACGATCTCGCTCCCCGTTTCGTCCACCTGGTTCGCGCACCACTTGAGCCCGCCCCACTTCATCAACAGATGGGCCAAGAAATAGAGTCTGGGGCCCAAGTCTTCGCTGTCGCGCCGGTCCCACAGCGACTCGAACAGCACCCGCAGGGCCACCGAGCGCTCCCGGCGCGAGAGTTTGCGCGCCTTCTTGGCCTTCAGCTCACGCCGCGTCATCCAGTAAGAGTCAAACGCCTCCTTCTTGAGATGCTCCCAACAGACGGGGCAAAAATCCTGCCGCTCAAGCTTCTTGGGGGGACTGCTGCTCAACGTGCTGGGGTGTCGCTCCAGTTCATGGATCGGTTCCCCGCAATTGCTGCATTGGCGGCTGGGCCGGCCTATCGTCAGTAGCTGTTCCTTGTCCATCCCGCATTCGTCTCCATGCTGGTCTGCCGCTTTCCTTGATTCGGGTTATAAAACGCTCCCCCCACCGACAAGATAGCCAATATAGAACAACGACCATCCGCCGACTATCATAAAAAATGGCTTTGAGCTGTCACGCCAGTCCGTGATGAGGAAGATTAGGAAAATAGGTGGGAATAAACACCCGAATCTCCAGAGTTTACTTTCACCGAAAGCTTCAAGCAATATCCATAGTTCACCAATTATGGCGATCAGAAAGCCTGTCATCAATAGGATATCCCGAATGACTTCCATAAACCGGATCCACCTCCCTTCTGGAATCACCCCCCCCATGCCCTGCCTGTCCCGACCCAAGTGAAATCCGATGTTACGACTTTGCGTCTACAAGAGATGGTCGTCGAAGAGTGGCGCTAGGTTGCAATGAAATAGGATGAATCCGGTCTCCCTACTGTTCAGGTTTACGCCCGTCTGCCAGGCCAGGACAAAGACGAGGTCGCTTACAAGGATTCGTGGTTTATTTATAATAAAAGACTTAAGTAGTTTTCAGGGCTGATGTCCTCTGCGTCCAATACATCGGACCACCTCGATTCATCCGCTGGCGGGTTTCTTACCGAATCTCTTACCGAACCTCGGCAGCGACGGCACCCTTGGGGCCCGCGATGGTCCCTTCGCTCCGCGAGCGACCCCTGGCCCGATGCCGAAAATAAGCGGCAGAACCACAAGTTCCACCGCGAATACGGCGAGGACGACGGTTAGATTACTCATGTCTTTGTATCTCGGTCTTTCGTCAAAACCCGGGAATTCATTAGAATCCTAGGTCGTCGAAGTTGACCTTCAAGTCCTCATGATCAAGTTCCGCGCTCGCCCGCAAGGACGTTGAGATCGGTCTCGGTTTTGAAGAGTCGGCCTGGTTATTCCTCATGAATGGTTCCTCCTCCTCGAATTCCTCTTCGCTTTCCTCGTCTTGCCCGACTCCGTCTTTTTCCTCTATCTCTTCTTCGTCTTAAGCTTCTTCCAGTGGTTCGGGTTCACCCGTTTCCTTATCGTCTTTCTCGCCGTCATTGATTTCCTCCTCGCTGCCGATTGAACGGTCTTCCTTGGCCGGTTCTTTTTTCGACGCTTGCTCTTTCTTGGCCTGCTCTAGATTTTCGACGCTGACTTCCATCGATCGCATGACGGTCTCGACGGCGGCAACGTCCCCCTGCCCTTCTTCGCTCGGTGAAGCTGCATCGGATTCTTCACTCTCATCGTTGTCGTCCGCTTCCGGCTCCAGGAGTTGTGTTGCTTCAATGTCCTTTGAAACTTCCGGCGTTGATCTTTCGGCTTGAGGCGGCTCCTCTTCCACCTCCTCTTACACCGGGGCATCTTGTTCCTCGGGCTCCTCGCCGGAGACGTCGTTAACGGCTTCATTCGGCTGTTCATGGGGAGACGTTAAGCTGGATTCTTCTTCTCTCAACCCCTCGCCCGGCGTCCCTCCTGGCCCAGTATTCTCCTCCGCCAACGACGCTTGATCCGCAACAGCCTTGGTCCCAGCGGGACCGATTCGGGATACAACGACCTTCCTTATGATGAGTAGAGCAGCCAGAGCAACATTCAGGAGGAAAACGTAAAGAATCACCATGAGAGTTGACACCGATGCCGACGTCTCGACGCGCTCCAGCTCGGTCGCCGGCTCCGGTTCTGTATTTAGGTGGCCCTGATGAGTTGTGTCGGGATCTTCGGAAGAGGGAATTCCACGGTCCGGTGGTAACTGGGGTCGATCACTCGCTCGCTCTTGGTGAGAAACCCGCGGCGGAACCGGCGAATCTAAGGAATGCTCCGTTGGAGGCTCATCGGCCAGTCCTGGGTCAACCACCCCAAGCTGCTCATAAGGCGCAAACTCAGCCGGTTGAGTCGCGATGGCAACCGAATGTGGGATTGCCAAGGTCAGGGCAACTAGAAAAAACGGTGCTCTCACAAACTCTCGGCTTCCCTCGCTGCAACGACCCGTAACGACGTACTCCTCCCCCGTCAACGCATCGGCATTTTGAGACCCTCAACTTAGATCGGTGACCTCGTGGGGATCAGTTCGCCTCCAACGAATGGTAACCAAGGCATCTTTTGCATAGGTATTGGATATGTACTAATATGTACTCTCTTAATACTCATCATCATCATCATACTGTGAAGGAAGTGGAAAAGTATGATAAGTGTAATAGTATCAATGCTTTAGGACTGTCTTGAAAAAAGGGACATCTCTGGTATTCATTCACAGCTGGAGCCAGCGGGTGGGTGATGAAAAGGGAAAGGGCGGTTCAGGCGGGACGATGTTGTGGGAGCCTGTGGATAAATAAATAGCCTCTCGTGGTGTTTTTGCTGACGAAATCGAAATAAAGCCCATGGAAGTAGGAGCAATCGTATGTTGCGGGGTTATCCACAGATCTGCTTAGCCGGGGGATTGTTTTCTAAAAGGTGCGTTTTTTAGGCGACGGGTAATGGAAGTCGTGTAGATTCAATCATTTAGAGATAGTAAAAATATTCGGCGAGAGAATGGATTCAATTGAAAGGGATGAGTTATTCACAGGGCCGAGGGAGCCTGTGGAAAACTCGGGAAGGGCTAATATCTTTTGGCTTACGGACCGCCTAGGGGCTCTAAGCCAAGAGCGTGCCAGGGGCACTCTTCCACAGCCGGCGGTTCGTCAGGATTGACGTGATCTCCCTCGTGGTTTCTGGCTATTTGCTAGGTTAAGCTTGCCGAAATAGGGGCGGGAGGGCAAGAATGTCGTCCTTGCATGGCCGCATCCAGGAGAGTTGAGTCGAAGGCCGATACGCGCATAGCTCCTGTCGGTCGCTGGGCGATTTAGACCAGTATGAGGGTGCGGGGGAAGAGTCGGTAGGACGTGTGAGCTTGGACATCGAATTGCGCAGTTTCTTCGAGATGCTTGCCGACCGTTGCGACCAGGTGGGCAGCAGCCTTTGCATCGGGTTGGACCCCGACCCGCTGAGGATCCCCCGCTATCTGGGGTCCGGGCCCGAGGCGATCTACAAGTTTTGCGCCGAGATCATCGAGGCGACCGCCGACCTGGCTTCAGCGTTTAAGCCGAACGCGGCCTTTTTTGAATCCATCGGCGTGGAGGGGCTCCACGTGCTGGATCAGGTGCTGCGCCTGGTGCCGCCGGAGGTTCCGGTGATCTTGGACGTCAAGCGCGGCGACGTGGGTAGCACCGCCAAGCACTACGCGCGGGCGGCCTTCGAACGGATGCGGGTTGGGGCGGTGACGGTCAATCCGTATATGGGATTCGACGCCGTGGAGCCGTTCATGGAGTTCGAGGGCCGGGCGGTCTACGTGTTGTGCCTGACCTCCAACCGCGGGGCGCTCGATTTCCAGTTGCAGGAGGATTTGTATTTGAGGGTCGCGCGGCGGGTCGGTGAATGGAATCACATGGGGAACCTTGGCATGGTGGTCGGCGCGACGCGCCCGCAGTTCTTGAGCAGTATCCTGGCGATCTCACCGGACGTTCCGCTGCTCATCCCAGGGTTGGGCGCGCAGGGCGGTGATCTGGAGCAGATCATGGAAGCGGCGCCGGGCTTGCCGCCCCACCACCTGTTGTTCAATGTTTCACGGTCGATCCTCTACGCCGCATCGGACAAGTCGTTCGGGCACCAAGCGCGTGTCGCCGCGCGGCAGTACAGCAAGCTGATCGCGGACGCGCGCGAGAAGGTGGCTAGAGCACCCTGAGAAGCGCAATCGGGTCGGGGCCCATCTCACGGTTCCGCGAGATGAGCCCTTGCTGGCCGGGGGAACAAATCAAATCTGTCCTCATGCTTGACCCCGCAGGGGTCGAATGTGATTAGCCGTGAGTGTCAACCCACGGTTCGCGGTCCCCATACCACGACAACCCTGGAAGGGTTGAATCGTAACGTGATGCGGCCTGTTCAACCCTTTCAGGGTCGTGACGTTTTGGGGCCCCATGTCCGGGGGTGGCAACCCCCGGCTAATCACGTTGCTCCCCTCCAGGGAGCCAAGGCACGGATTTGCGCTATCAGCCCGAAGGTGCTATCTCACGGATCCGTGAAATGCACTCTGAGAAGCGTAATCGGGTCGTTAGCGGTTGATGGTTGGTCGCGGGACTGGTAATACTACTCTCCCGACGCAGGACGTCCCTTTCGCCGTAAAGCAGTTATCAGACGAACGCACGGGAGATAGAAAGAGGAGCCAGCTTGATGGAAAGAGCCATTTTTAAACTGAAAAACATCGTCTTGTACCTGGCGGCCATGATCGCCATTGCGCAACCACTAGGAGCGGTCAGCCAGTCGCAGACGGGCGCGGATTGGGCACAGTGGTGGGGACCGAATCGAGATGGGATTTCGGCGGAGTCCGACTGGCTAGCCCAGTGGCCCACGGAGGGGCCAACTAAATGCTGGGAGGTCTCCATCGGGAATGGCTACTCCGCCGTGTCGGTCAGCGACGGCCGGGTCTATGCCATGGGGACCGACGGCACGAATGACGGGGTCTTCTGCTTCGACGCGGCCAGTGGCGAGCCGAAGTGGAAAGTCGAGTACGCCTGCGGGCTCTATGACGTGATGCACAAAGGGGGACCCTCTTCGACTCCGCTCATCGATGGAGACTGGGTCTACACATTGAGCAAGGACGGCGACCTCTACTGCCTGAACGCGAAGACGGGAGATGAGGGCTGGAAGCGCAATCTAAGAGAGGATCTCAAGCTCGAACCGCCGACTTTCGGGTACTGCACGTCGCCGATGATCGAAGGGGGACGGTTGATCGTGGACGTTGGCGTGGTCGTCGCGCTTGACAAAGGGAACGGCCAAACGATCTGGAAGAGCGAGCCATACCACCCAAGCTATGCCTCGCCGACTGCATTTACCCACGATGGCAAACGCCGGCTGGCGGTGTTCAACGGCAACGGCTTAGTGGTGCTGGACGCGGAGACCGGCGGGGAGATCGCACAGTTCGAGTGGTACCAGGACTATCGGGTCAACGCGGGCCAGCCGATTATTCAGGGCGACCGGATCTTCATCTCGACGGGTTACGGAAAAGGCTGCGCGATGCTGAAATTCGACGGCGAGAAACTTGAGCCGCAATGGACGAACGAGAATATGCGCAACCAGTTCTGGAGCAGTGTCCTGTGGAAGGGACACATCTACGGTGTCGACGGTGACAAGCTGCGTTGTCTGGACTGGGAGACGGGGGAGGCCAAGTGGACCTATGAGGATTACACGAAAGGTTCGTTCATGCTTGCCGACGGGAAGCTCATCATCCTGAGCGAGGTGGGGGAGGTGGTCGTCGGCGAGCCCAGTCCCGAGGGTTTTCGCGAGATCTCGCAGGCCCACCCGATGTCGGGGGTGTGCTGGACCATGCCGGTCCTCTCGAACGGCAGGATTTATTGCCGCAACGAGGAGGGCCGGTTGATTTGCCTTGATGTCAGCGCGAAGGCCAACGAAGAAGAGTAACCCTAGAAGTGGCGACATTCGGAATGCGCACCGCCCTTGCCTGTTTCGTGCTATGCGCCGTCGGACCCGCGCGGGTCATGGGGCAGTCGGCCGAGATCGGCGGGGACTGGCCGCAGTGGCGCGGGCCGAACCGCGATGGGGTTTCCGCCGAGACCGAGTGGCTGGCCCAGTGGCCGGCCCAGGGGCCCAAGCAGCTCTGGGCCACGAACGTCGGGACCGGTTGCGCCAGCGTGGCGGTCGTTGACGGGCGGCTTTACACCAACGGCAACGATAGCGATACGGAGACAATCTATTGCCTGGACGCCGAGACGGGCGAGGAGATCTGGGCGTACGATTTCGAGTGCGCGCTCGATCCGAGACAGTTCGAGGGGGGCTCGGCCGCCACGCCGGCCGTCGACGGCCGGCGCGTCTTCACCCTCAGCCGGCAGGGGGACATCCACTGCCTGGACGCGGCATCGGGCGAGGAGCTGTGGGCGAGGAAGGCCAAGCGAGACTTCGGCGCTGACAAGCCGACCTGGGGCTTCTCGGGGTCGCCGTTGCTCCTGGGCGACCGGGTGATCTTCAACGCCGGCGTCACGGTGGCATTCAACAAGGCCGACGGCTCGGTCGCTTGGAAGACGGGCAACCGCGGCGCGGCATATTCGTCGCCGGTAGCCTTCAAGAACAAGGACGGCGAGACGTTGCTGGCGATTTTCAACCAGCCGGGTCTGGACGTGCTGAGGGCCGACAACGGCAAGCGAGTGGCGAATTACGAATGGCCGACCTCCTACGACGTCAACGCCGCGACGCCGATCATTTCCGGTCAGTTGATCTTCATCTCGTCGGGCTACAACGCCGGGGCGGTGCTGATGCGGCTCAAGGGCGGGCGGCTGAGCAAGATTTGGCGCAGCCGTGTGATGCGCAACCATTTCGGCAGTTCGGTGTCGTGGGAAGGCCACCTCTATGGCTTTGACGAGAGCCGGCTGCGATGCGTGCAGTTCAGCACGGGTCAGGAGCGGTGGACCGAGGGCGACCTGGGCAAAGGCACGCTGCTGGCGGCCGGGGGCAAGTTGATCATCCTGAGCGAGGAGGGCGAATTGGTGATCGCCGAGGCCTCGCCCGAGGGCTTCCGGGAACTCGCGCGTCGGCAGGTCCTTGGAGGCCGCTGCTGGGTCGCGCCGGTCTTATCGGGCGGTCGGCTTTACGTGAAGAACAATATCGGCCGCCTGCTGGCCTTCGACCTGCGCGAGTCTGGCGGCGATTCCGGAGGCTAAAGCCCGAGGGTTCGTTAGCGGCTCTCACCCTGTTTCAAATCACAGCTATTGCTAATTAGAATGAAGCATCACGGCGCGTTCTGCGTGGTTTCGATGCCGCCGAAGGCGAAGAGCTCGCCCGCGGAGACCGTTCCGTTGGTGGGGTCGTAGAAGACGCGGCGGCGCGCGAAGTAGGAGTCGAACTGGCTGCTGGGGCCCAGCGAGGAGAAGTTGTAGTTGTCGGGGTTGCCGCCGTGGGCGGACTGGCCGCTCTGGGGATTATCGAAAAAGGCCCCCAGCGTGTTGTAGGCGTAGGTGTAGGGCGGCTGGTCGGGGAAGAGAACGACGAGGGGCGGATTGGGGTCGAACTGATTGTGGAACGGGTCGTGGGGCAGGCCCGTCACGAAGCTGACCGGGGTGGTCAGGACGCGCAGCCGCAGGGCCGCATCGAAATCGACGAGCGGGTTCGGGGAATGGATGTCGTCCCCGTCGGGCGGAAACGTGTTGTAGTCCACGGCGTAGGCCTCGACGGCGGTCTTGAGCGAGCGCATGTCGGCCAGGGCGCGCGCGACCTTCGAGCGGACCTGGGCCTCGAGAAGATTGGGCACGGCGATCGCCGCGAGGATGGCGATTATCGCCACGACGATCAGTAGTTCGATGAGCGTAAAGCCACGTTGGATTTTGAAGTGTTTCATATCAACTAGGCACCCGAAACGGAGATTATTATGTGGGTCCAGATGTATCATGGCCTTCAAAATTAAACCAGCGCGGCGGGTTTGTCAAAACCCAATGACGGCGGGTTGAGCCTTGAGGGTGCATCTCGCGGTTCCGTGAGATGGTGGGATGGTGTATAGTTGCTGCGGCCAAGATAACGTGGCCCAAGGAGATGTTGCGCATGTTCAAGTTGGAGGTGTTGACCCATGGCCGATCTCAAGACACTCAAGGCGCGCCTGGACCAAATCATGATCAAGGCCGAGCAGCTGGAGCCCGGCGGCGACCTGGCCGGCCTGATCGACGCGGAGCTGGCCGGATTCAACCGCGAGCTGGCTGAGGCCATCGTCCGGCAGTGTGAGACGACGACCACGCGCGAGGGGTCGGATTTTCCTTCCTGTGCGCGGATTATGCTACTATAGGCATTCAGCGGTCGCTCACGAGAGCGACGCGCCCCGTTTCGGGGCAGATTCGATGGGAGCTGGAGACCTTGCGTGGTGATTGAACAAGAAGATCTGGCGCCAACCCTGCAACGCGTCCAACAGCGCGTGGCCGAGGCGCGCGAGTACCTGAACTTCGAGCGGCTCCGTGATCAGATCGAGCAGATGGAGGTGCAGTCGGCCCGCGAGGGGTTTTGGGGCGACGTGGCGGCGGCCCAGGACCATATGCGGCGCCTCAATCGGCTCAAGTCATCGCTGACCCCCTGGGAAGCCCTCGAGACGGAGGTCCGAGACGCCCTCGAGCTCGCCGAGATGGCCCAGGGCGACCCCGCCATGACCCAGGAGCTGATCGAGAACGCCGAAAAGCTGGACCGCACGCTCGGCAGCCTCGAGACGCGTGTCCTGCTCAAGGACCCCGACGACGAGAAGCCCGCCTACCTCCACATCCACGCCGGGGCCGGCGGCACCGAGTCGTGCGACTGGGTCCAGATGCTGCTGCGGATGTATGCCCGCTGGTGCGAGCGAAAGGGTTACGAGGTGGAGCAGGTCGAGATGACCGAAGGGGAGGAGGCTGGCCTGCGCAGCGTCACCCTGCTGATCAAGGGCGAGTACCCCTTCGGGATGCTCAAGTCCGAGTGCGGTGTCCATCGCCTGGTCCGCATCTCGCCCTTCGACGCCAACAAACGGCGCCACACGTCGTTCTGCTCGGTGGACGTCTGGCCCCAGGTCGATGACAGCATCGAGGTCGATATCAAGGACGAGGACCTCAAGATCGATACGTTTCGCGCGTCGGGGGCGGGCGGCCAGCACGTCAATAAGACCTCCTCGGCCGTGCGCATCACCCACCTGCCGACCAAGATCGTCGTCTCCTGCCAGAACGAACGCAGTCAGCACCAGAACAAGGCGCGGGCGATCAAGATGCTCCAGGGACGGCTCTATCAGTTCCACCGCGATCTGCAACTGGCCGAGGAGGCGGTGCGCGAGGATTCGAAGATGGAAATCACATGGGGCAGCCAGATCCGCTCTTACGTCTTCCAGCCCTACCAGATGGTCAAGGACGTGCGCACCCGCCACGAAACCGGCAACATCCCGGCGGTGATGGACGGCGATATCGACGGTTTCCTCGAAGCCTACCTGCGTTGGTCGGCCGGCGCTTCGGCACCCAAGTAGGGCCGGGGAGGGAGGCAAAGCCGACACCTCCTCAAAGGCTTCAAACACCGCAAACGCGCGGTTTTTCGCCGTCGGCTCTCGGCTCCCGTCCTCGTCCTTCGTCCTCGGACTTTTCTGGATTCGATCGGGTGTTCCCAGACCGATGGCCTTTGTTTCGATTGAAGAATTCGAGGACGAAGGACGAGGACGGGAGCCGAGTCTCCGACGCGCCATAGCACTTTGGCGACGGTGCGAGCCGATCAGATCGGAACTCGGGGACGCTTCTCGGCTCCCCTTCATTGATACCGCGTTTACTGCGAAAACTGAATAACACCCCCGACATAGCCCTGTTCTGATTGCGCCTATAACTTCATGCGCGATTCCGCTAGGCTTGGGGGCCATGCCGCGCAAGCGAACCAGGCCCCGCAATAACCCGCCGACCAACCAGGCGGAGACTCCGGTTGAAAAGCCGGCGGCCGGCGACGAGCAGCCCGCCGGGCGTTCCATTCCGTTACGGCGCCGGTTGATTTACCTTGCCGTCCCCCCCATTGGGTTCGTCCTGCTGTTGCTCATGATCGAGTTGATCGCGCGGCTGGCGATCGAGCCGGTCAGCAGCCTGGAGACGTTTGTGCGGGTCGCTTACCCCGATTTGGTCGGCGAGAAGGAAGGGGCGCGCGCATTTGAAGGCGATCCGCTGTTGGCCTGGCGCTTCAAGCCGAACCTCAAGGACCAGTACTGGGATTACACCACGTTCTCGACCAACGAGGCCGGGTTGCGACACAACGGACCGGTCCGGCGCAAGCCGCGCGGCGGTTTCCGCGTGTTGTGCGTCGGAGACTCGGTGACGTGGGGCTATCGGGTGCCGGTGTCGTTTCCGGAAGCGCCGTTGCGTTTCAACCCCAAACATCGGCCTTACCCACGACTCCTCGAGGAGATGCTGCGCGCGATGCTCGCCGGACGCGCGGTCGACGTGGTGACGCTGGCCGTGCCGGGTTACACGAGCCATCAGGGATTGGCCTGGCTGCGGCGCGACATCGGCCGTTACGATCCCGATCTCGTGATCATCTGCTTTGGCTGGAACGACACTGACACGCGCGCGGCCCCCGACAGCGAGACGCTGCCGATGGGTTGGACCGCGCGGGCGCGTCGGCGGCTGCTGGGTGCCAGCCGGGCGATGGTCGCCGCCTCGCGCTGGATCGAGGATCGCCGCGCCGCCGGGAAGGCCGCGACCCCGCCCAAATCCGTCGCGCGTATTTCAGAAGCGCAGTACGTCGAGAACTTCCGCCGCATGACCGACCTGGTCCGGCGCCGCGGAGCGCGGCCCATCGTCATCGCGCCGATCTATCGCGACGCGGTCACGAACCGAGCCCATGCCCGCCGCATCGCCGCCCACCGCCAAGCCCTCGCCGACGCCATGCGCGAGCAAGGGACGCCCTATCTGGAGATCCCCGAACTGACCGAAGCCGCCCATCCCGACAACGCGGGCCTGTTCGGCGAGCTGATCCACCCGAACCATGTCGGTCAC
Source organism: Candidatus Sumerlaeia bacterium (assembly GCA_963580245.1). Lineage (GTDB taxonomy): Bacteria > Sumerlaeota > Sumerlaeia > MVZB01 > MVZB01 > CAUZJO01. The sequence continues at coordinate 72,114 of CAUZJO010000001.1, forward strand.
CGGCTGATGACCACCCGGCTGCTGGAGCTGATGCGGGAGCTGAAACTCTTACCGGTTCAGGAGCCTGGGAAGGAAGGATAGAGACCTCAGCGGTCCCCCAATCAATCTTGGCGCTGAAACGGGTGACTGATATAACTGAGCATGCGAAGGCGTTCTGTCGCCTCGTCATCCGATAACCATGACGTCAAGAGGACGAGGCCAATAATTATCCATTAACTTTCTGGAATGCCTATCTGGAAGCCTTGGGAAGTCTCTGTAACGAATGCAACTCCCGGTCTACATGGACAGTCACGCCACCACGCCCTGCGATCCGCGGGTGGTCGAGGCGATGCTGCCGACTTTCACCAAGATGTTCGGCAACGCCGCCAGCCGCGACCACGCCTTCGGCTGGGAGGCCGAAGCGTTGGTCGAGCAGGCGCGCGACCGGGTCGCGGACCTGCTCGGTGCCGACCCCACCGAAATCGTCTTCACCTCGGGGGCGACCGAGTCCGATAATCTGGCGATCAAGGGGGTTGCCGGCGTCTACGGCGGGAAGGGCCGCCACGTCATCACCTGCCAAACCGAGCACGAGGCCGTCCTGGAGACCTGCCGGAGCCTGGAGGCGGGGGGTTTCGAGGTGACGCGCCTGCCGGTGCAGCCCGACGGCTTGATCCGCCCCGGCGAGCTGGCCGCGGCCATCCGCGACGACACGATCCTCGTCTCGATCATGTACGCCAACAACGAGATCGGCGTAATCCAGCCGATCGGCGAGATCGGGCGGCTGTGTAAGGCCAGGGGGGTTCTCTTCCACTGCGACGCAGTCCAGGCGATGGACTGGGTGGCGATCGACGCGCGGGTGCTGGGCATTGACCTGCTCTCCATTTCGGGACACAAGATGCACGGGCCCAAGGGGGTCGGGGCACTCTACGCGCGGCGGCGTGGCCCGCGCGTTCGCCTCCAACCCCAGATGAGCGGTGGGGGTCATGAGCGCGGCCTGCGCTCGGGGACGCTCAACGTGCCGGGGATCGTCGGGCTGGGCAAGGCCGCCGAGATCGCCGCCGCCCAGCGCGAGGAGGACGGCCGGCGGGTGCGCGGGCTGCGCGACCGGCTCCTCGATGCGATCACCTCGCGCCTGCCCAAAGTCGTCGTCAACGGGTCCCTGGAGCGGCGTCTCCCCAATAACCTGCACCTATCGTTTCCTGGGATTCGTGCCGAAACGATGCTCAAGGGCATGCGGGATCTGGCCGTCAGCTCAGGGGCAGCCTGCGCCTCGGCGACCCAGGAGCCCTCCCATGTCCTGCGGGCCCTGGGGGTCCCCGATGAGCTGGCCGAGTGCTCGCTGCGGTTCGGCCTGCACCGTTTCACGACCCCCGAAGAGGTCGCATTCGCCGCCGACCAGGTCGTCCGGACCGTCCAGCGGCTCCGGGAAAAGAGCCCGAGGGCGAGTATAGACATCTGAATTGAAAGGACTTACGATCAAAATGAAGGATGGCCGGTTGACGCCTGAGGGCCGTTGTGCTAGGCTCTTTGAGGGTTGACTTTTGAAAGCCGGCCCCTCACAGTATCCTCCGGGAACTAAAGTCCGCTTCCAGATCAGCACCTTCAACTAGAGATTCGTATCGATCGAGGAGAACGGGAATGCTTCATGTCACGCCGTTGGCGGTTTCAGAGATTAAGCGCCTGCTCAAGGATAGGGGTCATCAGGACTATGGGATGCGTGTCGGCGTCAAAGGCGGCGGTTGCTCGGGGCTGTCTTATCTGATGGACGCCGAAGAGCGGCCCCAGGAACACGACCGGGTCTTCGAGGTGGAAGGGGTCCGATTGTTCTGCGACCCCAAGAGCTATCTCTACCTGAGCGGCCTGACCCTAGACTACAGCAATCAACTGATCGGCGGCGGATTCCAATTCAGCAATCCCAACGCCACCCGCACCTGCTCGTGCGGGACCTCGTTCAGCGTTTAAGGCGCCTCGGCGCCTAGAATTCCACCGATGCCCCCCACCCCCCCCACCGATACCTTGCCCTATGCCAAAGACGGCCTGATCCGCCGCAGTTTCGGCCTGAAGTCCGAAATCATGGAGGATCTGGACACCGACTATCACTCCGCCATCACCACGCGCATTAGGGAGAATGGAAACCGATGGGAGATGGGCGGCCTGCGCCTGCGGCTGGCTGCGGAGTTCGGCTTCTGCTACGGGGTCGATAAGGCCATCGACCTGTCCTACGAGACCCGCCGTCGCTTTCCGGACAAGCGGCTCTATCTGACCGGCGAGATCATCCATAACCAGCGGGTCAACCGGCGTCTGTTGGAGATGGACTACCGGTTCCTCTCCGGCCAGTACGCCAAGGGTAGCGAGATCGACGAGATCCGGCCCGAGGACGTGGTCGTCCTTCCGGCCTTTGGGGTGGAGACCGGCCTTCTGCAACGACTGCGCGACATCGGTTGCATCATCGTCGACACCACCTGCGGCTCGGTCATGCATGTGTGGAAGCGGGTGGAACGCTACGCGCGCGAGGGCTTCACGTCGGTTATCCACGGCAAATGGTTCCACGAGGAGACCATCGCCACCTGTTCGCACGTCACCCAACATGAAGGGGGCCGCTACCTGGTCGTGCTCGACAAGGAGGAGGCCCGGCAAGTCTGCGATTTTCTGCGCAACGGCCAAGGCGCCCAGGGGCTGCAAGAGAAGTTCACGAAGGAAATCTCGGAGGGGTTTGATTTCACGCGGGACTTGGAAAAGATCGGCGTGGCGAACCAGACAACGATGCTTTCATCGGAGTCGCTCGAGATCGGCGCCATGGTCCGCGAGGCGATGGCCGAGCGACGCGGCGAGGCCTACGCCGCCGAGAATTTCCGCTCCTTCGATACGATCTGCCATGCCACCCAGGACCGCCAGGACGCCGTGCTGGAGATGATGCGCGAGCCGCCCGACGTGATGATCGTGGTGGGCGGCCTTAACAGCTCCAACACCGGTCACCTGTGCGAGATCGCCTCCCAGCATTGCCCAACGTATTATATCGACGACGCCTCGCGGCTGCTTTCGCCTCGCGAGATCATGCATAAACCGCCCGAAGCCGACGCGGCGATGGTCACCAGCTCGGACTGGCTGCCCGAGTGCCGGCCGATTGAGATCGGCCTGACCGCCGGTGCCTCCACTCCCAATAAGCTCATCGGCGAGGTGGTTGAGCGCCTGGCCCAATGGGAGCTTTAAGGGGCCGTTGGTTGCAGGCTAACCCGAGGCCCCGCCCGCCGTTTCAAGAACCCTCGCCCGACGGGTAAACCTCGATGACCACGCGGCGATTCATCGTCCGTCCCGCTTCTGTCTGATTGTCCCCCACCGGAGCCGATTCGCCCAAGCCGACCGCTTCGACCCGCCTTGGATCTACCCGATTGGCGGTCAGGTGATTGCGCACCATATCGGCGCGGCGTTGCGAGAGGTCCACGTTGGTGGCATCGGACCCTTCGCTGCTGGCGTAACCCATGACGACGACCCGCGAGTCGGGGTATTCAACCAGCACGTCGGCGATCTCGGCGATTTTCTCGGCCCCCTTCGCCGTCAGGGCCGATGAGCCTTGCTCGAAGAGCACCAGCTCATGGATGCTCAGCTCGAGGTGTTCGGGTCGATAGGCGTCCTCTTCGGGATAATACGTCTCCTCATAAGTCTCGACGTCGACCTGATCAATACGGTCGAACTTCTTGGCTTGCCGATCAACGGCCCAGCCGACGCCGGCGCCCAAAAGCCCGCCCGCGGCCGCGCCGATCGCCGCTCCCTCGTATTTATGACCGGACTGATGACCGATGATCCCGCCGGCCACCGCGCCGGTGATGGCCCCGATCGTCGCCCCGCTAGCCACTTTGTGCTCCCCCATCGTCTGGCAACCGGTCGGGCCGATGATGAGGACCGGGACCAGCATCCACATCAACCATCGCTGCAACGTCTGTGTCATGATTGCGCTCCTTCTCTTCCGAACTACTTCGCGGCCACGTTTGGGGCCCCGATCGGGAACGTCACTCCCTCTATGTTAGACTATCTCTATCACAGATGGTTCCGTCATCGCCGCCGCAAAGGTTAAAGGGGTACGTCTCACGGCTCCTTGAGATGCGCCCAAGGGCCGCGAGCACAAGTCAGTTCTCTTGCTCCCTGAAGGGGAGCAATATGAATAGCCAGGGGTGACAACCCCTGGCTTGTAGGGGCCCCAAGACGTCACGACCCTGGAGGGGTCGAACAGGCCGCATCACGCTGTGGTTCAACCCTTTCAGGATTGTCGCGATTTTGGGACCGCGAACCGTGGTTTGTCACCCACGGCTAATCACATTCGACCCCTGTGGGGTCGCATATAAGGAATGATTTGGTTTCTGCCCCGCGCCGCCAAGGTTGCCTCTCGCGGGTTCGTCAGATGCAGCCCGTGGTTTATCGGCGGACCGAAACTCCTTGAAAACGGAGGTTCAACGGAGCACTCTGTCCTAAAATGGAGTATGGGGCACCCAATGGAGACAACGCTAAAACCGCACGTTCAGGTTCGCGGGGAATTCTGTCTGGAGACGCGGCCCAAGTCCTGTGGGGTGATTATCTTTGGGGCATCGGGCGACCTGACCGCCCGCAAACTGATCCCCTCGCTGTTCACCGTCTATTGCCGCAAGCTGCTGCCCAAGAAGTTCTTCGTGCTCGGCGCGGCGCGCAGCCCGATGAGCGACGAATCCTTCCGCGACGCGATGCGCGACGGGTTGATGCAGCACGTCAAGAACCCCGATCCCGATCAGATGCGCGAATTCCTGCGCCACTGCCATTACCATGCGGGCCATTATACCGAGCCGGACCTCTATCAGGAAATAGCCGGGCGGCTCCGCGAGCTCGACCAGAAGTTCGAAACCGGTGCCCGCCATCTTTTCTACCTGGCCACGCCGCCCAGCCTCTATGCGCCCATCGTCGAGCAGCTGGGGGAGGCCGGCCTCGTAAGTCAGACCGAGGAGGAAGACGGCGACTGGGCGCGCGTGATCATCGAAAAGCCCTTCGGTCATGATCTGGCCAGCGCGCTGGCGCTCGATCGGCAATTGCGCAAGAACCTGGCCGAGGACCAGATCTATCGCATCGATCATTACCTGGGTAAGGAGACGGTGCAGAACATCCTGATGTTCCGGTTCGCCAACTCGATCTTCGAGCCGATCTGGAACGGGCAGTTCGTCGACCACGTGAAGATCACCGTGGCCGAATCGATCGGCGTCGGCCACCGGGCCGGTTACTTCGAGCAGGCCGGCGTGATACGCGACATGTTCCAGAACCACATGTTGCAGATGCTGGCGTTGGTCGCGATGGAACCGCCCGCGTCGTTCGACGCCGACCGCGTGCGCGATGAAAAGGTCAAGCTGCTGCGGGCGATCCGGCCGTTCGACTTCGAGAAGCTCGACGAGGTGTTCATCCGCGGCCAGTACGTCTCGGGCGAGCAGGACGGGGAACAGGTCACGGGTTATCGCGAAGAGGAAGGGGTCGCCCCCAACTCGCACATCGAGACCTACGCGGCGGTCAAGCTGCAAGTCGACAACTGGCGCTGGCAAGGGGTGCCGATCTACATGCGCTCGGGCAAGCGCCTGGCGCGGCGTTATAGCGAGATCGCGATCACGTTCAAACACATCCCACACTCGATGTTCAGCCCGCTCAAGCCCGCTGAGTTTCATCCCAACGTGCTGGTGCTGAACGTGCAGCCCAACGAAGGGATCGCGTTGATCATGCAGGCCAAGAGCCCCGGGCCCAAGCTGTGCATGAGCACGCTCAAGATGGACTTCCATTTCCACGATGTGTTCGATGAGAAGCCGGGCGATGCCTATGAGCGCCTGTTGCTCGACGGGATGCTCGGCGACCAGACGCTGTTCGTGCGTCACGACGACATGGTGGTGGCCTGGTCGCTGATCACGCCGATCCTCGAGAAGTGGGAAGCGGAAGGCTCCTACGGCCGCGTCTACCCCTACAAACCCGGCTCCTGGGGCCCCAAGGAGGCCGACGAGCTGCTCGATCGCGAGGGCCGGTATTGGATTAATCCGGTGTGAGGACCGCTCTCGTATGGAAGATGCGGCGCGTCGGCGACTGAACCCTGAACCCTGGACCCTGACCCCCCCACCCCCCGCTTCCACGTCATCATCGTGCTCCACAACAGCGCGCGCTGGGTCGAGGGCTGTTTGCGGGCGGTCATGGCTCAGTCACCGGCGCCGGCGGAGGTCACGGTGCTCGACAACGCTTCGACCGATGACGGAGCCGAACGGGCACGGTGGAGTTTCCCGCGTGTTCGGGTATTGGAAAGCCGGGAGAACCTTGGGTTCGCCGGCGGGAATAATCGCGCGGCGCAAGCGGTGCAAGACGCCGACTATCTCTTGCTGCTCAACCCCGACACCGAGCCGGCCGCCGACTTGCTCGAGCGTTTGGCCGAAGCGTTTAAAAGCGACGAGAAAATCGGCGTGCTCGGTTGCAAGGTGATGGAAACCGACGGAAAGACGATCCAGCACGTTGGCGTCCGGTTGCGCGGGAACGGTTTGCCAAGCCACATCGGTCAGGGCGAGCCCGATCGCGGGCAGTACTGCGGCGTTCATGACCGCGCGAGTGTTCTGGGGGCTGCGATGGCCGTGCGCACGCGGGCCTGGCGAGAATTGGGCGGCCTCGACGAGCGGTTTTGGCCGGCTTATTACGAGGAGACCGATTTCTGTTTCCGCGCGCGGCGGGCGGGTTGGCGCGTGGCCGTGGCGTGCGAGGCGAGCGTCGTCCATTTCGATGCCTCGGCTGACCGCCGGACCGATTGGGGCCACCTCGAGATGTTTTTCCGCGGACGCGCCCGGTTTCTGCTCAAGCACTATCGCCCGCGCGACTGGCTCTTGCGCTACCTGCCCGACGAGTTGCGCTGGCTGCTTTATTGGGGCAGCAAAGGCATGCGCCGCGTGGCGCTGAGGACGCTGTGGGAATCGGGTTTCGGGTCTCGGGGTTTGGGTCCTGGGTAGGAATATCGGGATGGATATCGGTGAGGATTATTCCAGGGAAAGGGGCCTGTATGGTAAGCTCGGCGAATACGGTGAAACGAATTCGAAACGATGAAGAACGATTTGAAGACACCCGACGCCCCGATTCATTCCCCCCAACAAATGGAGCCGAATGACGCAGATGAATCATCCATCCTGAACCCTTCCACCCGAACCCCGAAACCCGAACCCCGAAACCCGATCCACCTCGTCCTCCACGCCCCCCGCATCCCCCAAAACACCGGCCAGATCGCGCGCGGTTGCCTGGCGATGGGGTGTCGGTTGCATTTGATCAGGCCGCTTGGATTTCGGGTCGATGCGCCCGCGTTGCGGCGGGCGGCCGTTGGCCATCTGGAGCAGGTCGATCTGGAGGTTCACGCCGACGGCGAGGCGTTTTGGTCGGCGGCGCCGAACCTGGACCGGGTTTGGCTCGTGACCAAACATGGCCGGCTCGATTACGCCGAGGTCGCCTATCAGCCGGGCGATTGGTTGATCTTCGGGAACGAGACCGAAGGGCTGCCGCCGGAGTGGCTCCAGCGGCACGCCGAGCGGACCGTGCGCATCCCGATGGTCAATCCCGCGGCCCGTTGCCTGAACCTGGCGACGGCGGCGGCGGTGGTGATGTTCGAGGCGTTGAGGCAGGTTGGGGGTCGGTCTCCGACGCGCCATAGCCGCTTTGGCGACGGAGCGGTTTCGGGGGGAAGGGTTCAGGGTTTGGACAGCGCGCCGGTTGACGAATGATGGCGAGACGCATCAGCGCGCATACTGGGTCAGCCGGGACGTGTTCCGAATCGGTCGGCCCCCGGCCTAGCGCGGCTGGCGCGAATTCGCAGCCGGCTGCGGCGGGTTTGGAGCCACGGGTTGCGGCAGTTATTGTCAATTTTCGGCAACCGGAACTGACGCGCGAGGCCATCGACTCGATTTTTCGCTCCGAAGGGGTGAGCGTGTCGGTTTGCCTCATCGAGAACGCCGGCGATGGCCAATGGGCGCGGGAGATTTATGACAACGAGCCGAGAGTCGATATCATCGCCAATCCGGAAAACATCGGTTTCGGCGCCGCCTGTAACCAGGGAATCGAGCGGGTGCTCGCCGAGGACAACGACTTCGTTTTTCTCCTCAACAACGACGCCACCGTCGACCCCCAAACCCTGACCCTTCTCGCCGCCTCCTCCGGCCCCCATTCCCAATCCACCTCCGCCCCCAAAATCCTCCTGCCCGACGGGCGGCTCTACGCGGCGGGGGGGGTGGTCGAATTGGGGCGGGCGCGGGCGCGCAATCGGGGGATTTATGAAACGGATCGGGGGCAGTTCGACCGGCGCGAGCCCGTCGATTTCGCCTCGGCGTGCGCATTGATAATCCCGCGACGCGCGCTGGAGGGAGGCATCCGGTTCCACGAGCCCTACTTCCTCTACTACGAAGACGCCGACCTCTGCCTGCAACTGCGCAAGGCCGGTTTCCCCATCATCTACGAGCCCCGCGCCCGAGTGGTGCACCACGAATCGGCCTCAACGCCCCAGAACCGGCGGACCGAGCTTCTCTACTACGAAACGCGAAACCGGATCATTCTGCTTTTCCGCCATGGTAAAGGCGGGGAGAAAGCCGTGGGATGCGTCTACGTGACGTGTGTGGTGGTGGTTAAGGTGTTTAGCTTGACGCTCCGAGGCCGGTTCGGGGCATCGTGCGCTTTGTTGGGAGGGCTGATTGATGGCCTGCGAGGTCGCGCCGGCCGAAGGCCTTTGGAATAAAACTGACCGATTGTACATCTGATCAAAAAGAGTCCGTGCGCCCTTAGCGTTTTCGAGCAGCCCCTTTTCTGTTATCATGGTTTTCGATAGGACGGGAGTTGAGACGTGCGGGTTCCAGTGCTCGAGGGCGTGACCGAGTGACGGATCCTGGCGCTGAACCTGACGAATCGTGGTTTGCCCGGATGTCGAAATGGGAATAATTGGTATCTCCAGGCCCAAGCGGACCGTTTGTCGATCGTTAAGTCTTATCCGTGCGTCGTCCGCAACGGCGCAGCCGCCGGATTATCTGACGGTCATTGCGTCGCTGGGCGATTTCTAGACGGTGTCGATCCCGGATGATCTGCGGCCCGATGTGTTGCGGGTCACGAAGTATATGACCCCGGCCTCGGACAATCCCTCGCTTTTGCAGACCACTTACACCAACGTCAACCTCTTCGACCAGCACCTCTTCTTCCTCATCGAGACCTTTCCCGAGCGCTTTGCCGGGATGACGAACTTCGAGTATCACCAGTTGGTCGGCATCCGCGCCACGCGCACCTACTTCTCGGGGATACTCTATAGTTTTGAGAGCCTGGACGGGTAAGTCGTCTACGGATTCGATATCAACATCTCGTTCCCGTTCGACCACAGCGAACACGTCACGCTGGACGAGGTGCGCGGTGCTTATGAGCGCCTGGCCGAGACGTTCGCGCTTCGCCCGTTTGTCTACGCGCCGACCCATCCGGTCGCCATCGACCGCGCGCGCGGGTGGGAGGACCCCGGCTTCCCGATCGCCTTCCCCGGCGATAATCCCCCGCCCGCCTATGAGCCCTACACGCTGGGCGCGAACTACGGCCGCGTGCGCGTGATGACGCTGGCGCAACTGGAACAGGTCAATCGCGACGGGTCGATCAGTTGGCAGGACATCCTGGCGCTCGACCTGGCGCCGACCGACGTTGAGGGCGTGTTGGCGGCGGTCGTCACCGGGGGACGCCAGGGCGAGCTTGGGCACTTGGCCGTCCGCACCGCCCGCCGCGGGACGCCCAACGCCTACGTGCAAAACGCGCATGAAGCGTTCGGGCCGTTCGAAGGCCAGCTCGTGCGGTTGGAGGTCTAAGGAGGACACCTACACGGTCCAGACCGACGTGGACCCGGCCGACGCCCAGGCCTGGTGGGACACGCACCGGCCCCTCCTGCCCAACGTTCTCGTGCCAGACCTGGAGTATGACGCGCTCGAGAACGTGCTCGAAATGGACGTGGATGAGACCAGCGGTCCGCTGGCGGCCAAGTTTGGCGGCAAGGCGGCCAACCTGGCCAAGATGTTCTCGTTCCTCCCCGCCGAGTACCAGGTTCCGGGCTTCGCGATCCCGTTTCGTTACTATCACGAGTTCATGACAAGCAACCTGATCGCCGACGACCGCTTCGAGCCTCCGGTTTTGCGGACGTACGAGGACTATCTACGCTCGCTTTTGGAAGACCCCCGGTTCCAGAGCGACGGCCAGTATCGCGCCGAGCGACTCGACGATTTTCGCGACACGATGCGCGACGACGGCGTGGTCGATCCGGTGCTGGTCCAGGCGTGGGTCACGCGCATCACCGAGGTGTTCGGTTCGCCGTCGGTCATGGTCCGCTTCCGCTCCTCGTCCAACAATGAAGACTCGGTCATCTTCATCGGTGCCGGGCTCTATGACTCGACGTCGGTCTGCGTCGAGGACTCGCTCGACGGTGACAACGTCGGCCCCTCGCGCTGCGACCCCAACCAGCTCAGGGAACGGACCATTGAGCGGGGCCTCAAGAAGGTGTGGGCCAGCCTGTGGAACTTCCGGGCGTACGAGGAACGCAGCTACTTCCAGGTCCCCCAGCAGCGGGCGAAGATGGCGATCCTGGTTACCCCGGCATTCCCCGCCGAGGCGTCCAACGGCGTGGCCTTCACCGGCGACCCGATCGTCGGCCGATCCTCCGGCTACGTGATCAACGCCCAGACCGGCGACGAGAGCGTGGTGTATCCTGACGTCAACGTCCTGCCCGAAAAGGACATCCTGACCATCCGAGACGGCGAGGTAAGCGGGATCAACCGCGTGCGGCCATCCTCTCTGATGCCGCCGGGCGAGCAAGTCCTGAGCGACGAACAACTGCGCACGCTGGGCCGGGCGATGGCGATCGTCGACGAAGGCCTGATGATCGACCTCGAAGGCCACGATCGCGAAGACGTGGTCGTGGATATCGAATTCAAGTTCACCCGGGAAGGCGACCTGATTTTCAAACAGGCCCGCCCCTTCCTGCGTTCGACGCTTCCGCCGCCGCAAACCGATGATTTCTTCCAGATGGTCATTCCCGACGAGATTACGTTTTGCGAAGCGGGGATCGTCGGCACATTGCGGACCGCGTATGAACACCTGGCCCAGATCGATCTCCAACCGGGGATGATCTACCTGCCCAAGCACCAGGAAGAAATCCAAGCCGACGTGATCAAGGAGTTCCGCATCGGCCCCGACCAGACGATCGCCCAGCCCCAGGGGCAAGGGCGGTTCACGAGGACCGTTTTCAAGGGAGACGATAAGACGATCAGTTACGGGTACGAGTGTGAGCAGGCCTTCCTCGCGGGCGAGGAAATGATCACGATCGGGATTCATCAACGGGAATACCATGAGGGCGATCCCCCGTTCGTGATCGATGAGGACCTCTATACCGACCCGCCGCGCTCGCCGGAATTCGTCTTTGAGATTTTCGGCGAGACCGAAGTGGAGTATTTCTTCATGGTACTTTCGGCGTGCGAATTGCCCACGCCTCTTTTTATGAATAACTATCAGTTTGCGGACGGCGGCTGGTTGAACACCTTCACGCGAGTGATCGCGACAAACGTTTGCGGCGCGCGGGCCAATTTCGTGTTCGTCGAGGGTTGGCTGCCCGAACTATCGAACCAACGCTTTGTGCAAGATGATTTCTTTTGCCTCGCCACGGTTGGGGGGTGTCACTACGCGGGCCGAGTTTCCTTGTCGTTTTTGATTCACCCTTCGATGAGGCGCACGGCGTCAGCTTTGACTTCAGGACCGTCGAGGTTCTCGATGAAAACCTCGAGCCGTTAAACTCGCGTGAGGTTGCCGCTAGGCATTCTGAGATTCTTGTTCGCGGCCTTTCGATCAAGGAGATCATGGTTTCGAACCAGTCCACGCTCGCCGACGAGAGCGGCGAATACGATCCGTGGATCGAAATCCATAACGCGACGTTCTCGGAGGTCGACCTGGAAGGGCTCGCGCTGACCGGTGACCCCGAAGACGAGTCGAAATGGGTTTTCGGCCCCGGCCTGAGGGTTCCGCCCAAGGGTTATCTGATCGTGTGGGCCGACGGCCAAACCCGAGCAAGGGCCGCTGCACACCGGCTTCCAGCTGGGTCCCGCCGGCTCGTGGATCGGGTTTTATGACCACGGCCCATACGTCTGGCGCCCGAGTCAATCACTCAACCTCACCCCCCAAGACCCGGATGTCTCCGAAGGCCGCCTCCCCGACGCCGCGGGCGATTTCACCTCGCTCTCTACCCCCACCCCCGCCGCCCCCAACGACCCCGCCCGAGGCGGCGAGAACGCGGCGCGTTATGGGTGGCTGTTCGAGTAGCTGAGTGCGGATGGCGCGTTCTATTCCGGGCGACTTGCTCCTGGGGGGTATTCCGTCTCTGTTACGAGAAGCAATTAAGCCCGCCCGCTTATTTCAAGAACTTAATCTGAGTCATCGGCCAGGCGCGGAGGAAGGCGCGGCCTTTGAAGTGGTTGGCGGGGACGCCGCCCCAGAAGCGGCTGTCGAGGCTGCCGGCGGTGTTGTCGCCGAAAACGTAGAACTCGCCCGGTTGGACGTCGATGGATTCGATCCGGCGGCGGGTCGTGGTGCTGGGATGGGCATACTTGACCTCGGGCAGGTCGCGATAGCCGTGGGTTCGGGTGTTGACGGTCGGCTCGTAGCGCTGGGTGGTGAAGAAACCGGGTTTCTCGACCCGCCGGCCGTCGCTGATGAGGCCGCCGTTCTTGTCGAAGGTCAGGAGCTGGCCCGGCTCGCCGGCCAGGCGTTTGATGTAAATCGGCGCCCCGCGTCGGTAGATCTGCTCGGGCACCTTGAACACGACGATATCGCCCTGGGTCGGGTGGCGGAACCAGTAGGCGAGCTTGTTGACCAGGATGCGGTCGTACTGGAAGCGGAACCGGCGCTGGCGGGCCCATTGGTCGATCTGGGCACGGCTGAACTGGAGCTGGGGGTCGGCGACGTAGCGCTTGGGGCCGCGCACAAAGGCGCGGGCTTTGTTGTAGTTCGGGAAGCGGTCCAGGTAGAGGATGTCCTTGCGGCGGTCGCCGTTGAGGTCCTCGCGCATGACGGCACCGCCCAGCAGCGTGGGGGTCATCGATCCGCTCGGGATTTTGTAGAGCTCGACCAGAAACAGCTTGACGAACATGACGATCGTGAAGACGAAGACGAGTTCGTCGAACAGGTGGCGGGCGCGCATTGGGAAAGAAACGCGTGGCTTTTCGGGCACTTGCTCTTTGGTTTTGGGGTGTCGGGTTTGGGGCATGGGCTCGATGGGATTTGGGGGCCGCTGGGGGGCGGCTTAGAGGAATTTCATCTGCATCAGCGGCCAGTAGCGCAGAAAGGCGCGGCCCTTGACGTGCGTGAGCGGGACGCCGCCCCAGTAACGGCTGTCCAGGCTGCTGTCGGTGTTGTCGCCGAAGACGTAGACCTGATCCGGGGGCACGTCGATGCGACGGAGCTCGGCCTGGCCCCCCATTCTTTTATATTGGATGTCGGGCCGCCCCTTGACGTCTCGATACGGCACTTTGAGGTCGTAGGTCTGGGTTTGGAAGAACTCGGGCCGTTCGACTCGCCGGCCATTGGCCATTAAGTGGCCTGGGCCGTCGAAGGTCAATTGGTCGCCGGGGCCGCCGACGCAACGCTTGATGAAGATCGGCTTATCCTGATTCCAGATATGCGGGGGGACCTTGAAGACGGTCACCTCGCCTCGCCGGGGCAGGCGGAACCAGTAGGTCAGCTTGTTGACCAGGATACGGTCGTATTGCAGCCGCATCGTTCCGTCTTGTGTCATGCGCTCGAGGTCGTCGGCCGTGAGCGTGACTTGACCGTCGGCAACAAATCGGCGGCCATTGCCGAGGAAACCCAGGGGCGCCTGGCCGTCGCGGATCAGGATCAGGTCGCGTTTGCCGTCTTGGTTGTAATCGACATGGGCCACCCGGCCCCCGATCAGCGTGGGCGTCATGGAACCGGATGGGATTTTGAACAGCTCGACCATGAAGACGCGGACGAACATGGCCAGGATGAAAGCGATGATCAACGCGTCGGCCCATTCGCGGACCACGATCAGCGGGCCATGAGTGCTCCAGGCGGGACCTTCGGTGGGTTCCGAGGGAGCGTCATCGGGGCTAGGGGCGGGAACGGGATCAAATACGGAGGGGTTGTGTCTGGTCATGAAGGGGTTTGCGCCGATGGCCGCGGCGGGGTCCGGCGGCGGATCACTTTTCGACGTAAGTCCTATCGTAATAATACTTTGCGCGATCGGCAATATTCTTGATGGTCTGATTGGGGTGCTCGGAAAACCGCTCGCTGATCTCTAAATAGCAGGCCTGCATCTCGGCGTAGTTTTCTCGCCGGAAATAACACTGCCCCTGATCGTAAAGCGATTTGGCCTGGAGGAAGTCATGCTCGGGGTAGACTTCGGCCAACTTTTTGAACTCCGTGATCTCCCGCAGCAGGCACCTTTTGCTCACCCGCACTTTGTCGGGGATATCAAGGCCCGCGTCCATTTCGACGACCGTCAATTTGGCCAGCGGGGTGAATTGACGATCGTCCGGGAAGTACTCGCCGACCCGACTGTAGATTTCCCGAACGACCTCCCGGATGCTCATGAGTTTCTTTTTGTTACTGGCGATCAGGGGCAGATTCCGTTTCTCGCGATAGTCCTCGGCATATTTGAATTGGCCGGCGGCGTCTTCTTTCCTCGGGACGGTGACCACCGGCCCCTTACGAGCGCAACCCAGGGGCCCGCACAGGCCGACAAGAAGCAACGCAATCCACGCCACCCGCCCGTGAAATAGATACCGATTGAGGTCAATGGGGTACTGCATGGACCGAATGGGACCGTCTAACAACATCAGTCTCTGATCCCCCGTGGTCGTGAGGGTTCCGCCCGCCCCTTGGGGCCGGATGACCATCTGCTTGGGGCGGCGGGTGGATCGGCCAAGGCCCTAATATCGAAGAGTCGGCCGGGAAATGTCAAACCATATCTTGATGAGTTCACGGGCCCCGATGGCCCCGCGCCCCGTGGCATCGCGGGCTGGGGAGTCCCGCGCGGACGCCGAGGGGCGTAATTGCGGGTTGACAGGGGCATCTTCTTTCCGATAAAAACCAAGGGCAACGCCGCCGAGGAAACCTCGCGATAGGAAGGTTACGCTCCTATGAACGACAAACCCATGATTCATTCTTCGGTCAAGGCACCCCACCGATTCCTGCTTCTCGGTGGGTGCCTGCTCCTGATGGGTCCGCTTGGCTGGGCGCAGATCGGCGGCGGTTTCATCGCCCCGTCCTCGGCCCTGGACGCGCTCAGTTCGGGACCGGTTGGACCCGGTGGGGCGGGGGCACTTGCTCTGGATCGGGCCAGGAACCTGCCGGGCGCGCCACCGGGGCCGGTGCAGCCGACGACTCCGGCCCGAACGACGCTATCCCCGGGCCGCGGCTTTGCCGTGCCGGCCTTGCCGGGGGGGGCCGCCGAGACGCTCGATCCGGTCATCCCCAAGGAGAAAGTCATGGCGGGCACGCGCGTTCGGGATCACATCACCGGCGAACTGCTCGATGACCCGCACGAGCAACTGGTCCCCGCCTCCGAGCAAACCAATTTCTACGACGACGGGACGCACGGCGACATCGAGGCTGGCGACGGGAAGTTTTCGCTGGTGGATGTACGCGACGATGTATTGGGCGAGGGCACCCAGCGGGCCAAGGAACAGTTGGTCAGGGCCCTGGTGGTGGCCGAGAATCTGAGCCCCCTCGAGTTCTACGGGTTCACGTTGATGAGCACCGAGCTGCATGCGCCCTACCGGCCCAAGAGCTCCTGGAAGCTGGTGCCCGATCCCGAAGGGGGCCCCGGCTTGACCCTGGCCCAAGTCCCCGTGGAGCGGCCCAAGGACGTGCCCGATTATCGCGAGTGGGTGGGCCGCAAGGACGACAAGGTCAAGGAGGACTGGGCCGACCGCTTCCTGAAAAGCTACCGCATCAACCCCGACAGCCTTGAGAGCGAATTCTATCCTCTTTATATCCCGAATCCGCCCCAGCCTCCCCAGGTGGAGCCTCCGGACGCGGACCAGTGGACCCCGTTCAGCGACCCCGACGCGATAACCCGCTTGCTAAGCGGCCAGGGCGCGGACACGACCGGATTCGGCGGCGGGGGGGCTAGTTCGCCATTTGGGCCTCGCGGCGGCGTGACCGGTGTGTCCATGAATCCCGGCACCTCGAGCAATTATTTCGGCACGACGGCGAGATAATCACCCCAGAAGGCTGATCCATGGCACTGTCCCCCACTGAAGTCGAAGTTTTGTATGGCGAATCCAAGAAACTGCTGGAATTGTGGATGCGTACCAAGTTGGCCTTCCTGAAGGCCTTCGGAGGCGGGGAGATCTCCAAGGAGCAGGAGAACGACTATCTGCAACTCAAGAGCGAGATCTCGCGGATGTATCGCGCCATGGGCGAACGATTGCCCAAGGGGCTGCATTTCGACGGCGACAAGATGATGGAGATGCTCAAGAACGCGATGACCATGGAGCACCTCAAACGCCAGCCCCCGTCGGAGCGCCGGACGTTCTACGGCACCTGGCATCGGGTCTATATTAAGCTGACCCGCACGCTGGGGGCGCTCGAGGTGATGGGTGAGGGCTATTATCCGCACATGCACCGCAAGCTGCTCGAAGTCAAAGGCGGCGCGGGCAAGGGCAAGAAAAAGTGATTTCACGGGAGGAGGGGTGACGTGATTACCCTGCGCAACGTTCGGAACCTCGGCGGGCTGCTCGCCGTCGGCCTATTGTTGGCGACGACGATGGGCTGCAACAAGATGCTGGCCAACTTCTCGCTCAGCAAGGCGGAGAAACGCGCGACCGAGGCCGAAGATAACCGGGCGGCCGAGTTCACGCCCCAGCAACTCGAGGAGACGCAAGCCAAGATCAACCAGGCGGCTGGCGAGATCGAGAGGCAGGACTTCAAGACCGCGCGCCTATCCGCCAAAAAGGCGGCCGACCTGAGTAAGGAGTTGCTGGAGCGGACCAAGACGCTGCGCGCCGAGGCCGAACGCAACGAGGCCAACACCTGGATCGAACGCGCCCGCCTCAACGACGCCCAGAGCGTCAACGACCTGCTCTTTCAGCAGCTCCTGGTGGACAACCAATCAGGACTGGAGCGATACGATAAACAGAAGTGGAACAAGGCCATCGAGATCTTCGATAAGGTCAAGAAGGATGTCCGCCACCTTCTGTACACGCTGGAGACCGATGCCAAGCAGTCCCTGGTCGAGACCGAGGGGATGCAGGAGGCCTTGCTGGAGGAAGGGGCGCTGGAGCACGCGCCGGAGTACGTCAATGAAATCGACCAGCAAATCGAGGACATCCGCAGGGCCATCGAGGTCGAGTACAACTATCGCAGTGCCATCGCCACGGCCGACCTTGCGCGCCAGACCAAGCAAGAGGGCATCCAGGAAACCAAGCGCGTCAAGAGCGACAAGCAACTGACCGAGATTGAAAACCTGCTCGATGAGGCCACCAATCTGGGGTCCGAGATTTACGCGCCCCAGACCTATCGGGCCGTGGGCAAAGAATTCGACGGCCTGATCACCCAATACTACAATCAGAATTACGACACGGTCCTCACGTCGGCCCCCGTGCTCAAGCCCAAGGTCCTCGACTTGATCGTGGAGACCAAGCGGGTGGCGGCCGGGACCAAGATCCAGGAAGTGCGGACGGCCATCAACAACCTGGTCGACGACAAGGCGCGCTCTTATCTGCCCGGGCGCGTCGAACTGTTGGAGTCGCTGCTCAAGGACGCCAAGGACCAGTATGACCAGGAGGCCTTCACCGATTCCAAGGAGGTCAGCCTGCGCGCGCTGGAACTGGAACAGAAGATCATCGACGAGTTCGACGACCTTGCCCAGCAGGAGTACTCCGCGGCCTCCGACGTGATGGGGACCGCCGAGGGCGTGTTCGAGCAGATGCAGGACATCTTCGACCGCCAGATTCCGGGAAAATGGTCCGAAACGGTTCAGGCCTTCGAGGACTCCAAACAGGTCTTCAAGGAGGAGCTGAATCGCCGGCTCAACAACGCCCGCATTAGCCTGGGCCTGGCGGCCAACGAGCGCGGGGAGCAGGACTTCGACCTGTCGATCGAGACCGCCAAGCGCGTTGGCATCGAGGCCGAAGACGTCCGCCAGCAGACCTTCCGCGTGGTGGCGCACAACGCCATCCTTGACCTGTCCAACATGGTCAGCCATTACGAGCGCGAAGGGGGACGGCGCTACGCCCGGACCGAGTTGGACAAGACCATCAACATGCTGGAGGAGTGCAAGAACCTGCTGTCGGTCGAGCAGTATCGCGAGGCCGTCAAACGCACCTCGGACACCAAGGCGCAGCTCGAAGTGATGGTCCAAGAACTGGAGCGCGTCGCCGAGTCCCGCATCCTGGACGCGACCAAGGCGCTCGCGCAAGCCAAGGATGACCGCGCCGAGAATTTCGAGAGTTCTCTCTACTCGCAGTCGCTGGTCAGCCTGGAGGAAGCCAAGCTGGCCCTGGAGGCCGAAGGAATGCAACTGGCCATTGAATCGGCGATTCAAGCCGAAACGATCGCCGCGGACGCCTCTTCGGGGGCGTTACGCCAGTGGACCGAAGACCTGATGCGGGCCAGTGACGACTACCTGGCCAAGGCGCGCGCGGCCGACGCCGCGCGTTACGCGCCCGAACAGTTCCAAAAGGCCTCGGACCTCAGGCGCAATCTTCAAACGTTGCATGATCAATCCGTCTTCCGCGATGCGATCGAGCTTGGCGCGCAGGTGGTCGCCGAGTCGAGCGACGCACTCTATGCGAAGGTGATCGAAGCCGAAGACGACATCGCCACCGCCCGGCGTTACGAAGGTTGGGAGTTTGAGCGGGAGCGGTTGGCCGAAGCCATTGTCAGCGCCAAGACTTCTCGCGACCTGATGGACAAGGGGGAGTACAATCTTTCGGAACAGTTCGCGTGGAACACCATCGTGATCGCCCAGGACGTGACCAAGAAGGCCAAGCGCAAGGGATTTGAATTCCGCATGAACAATCTGGAGGCGCGGATGGAGGAGGCCCGCATCAAGGGCGCCGGTTACTATCAGGTCGGGGACTTGTCCAATGTCCTCGCCGAGATGAACGCGCTACGCCAATCCTTCAGCACCGATAGCTATGAAGATTTCGCCGAAAAGGTCGAACGGCTCGATACGCAGTTGACCAGCCTGGTGGAAATGACGCCCGACGTTCTTCGGGACATGGTGCTCGTGATGGGCGACCAGCTGGCCGAGCTGGAGCGGCGCGGCGCGGCCGAACACATGCCGGCCAAGGTGGATGAGGTCGAACGCAAGATCAAGTACGCGCAGATCGATTACAAGGGCGAGAAATACCGACCCAGTTTCCAGAACATCAAGGACGCCCAGGCGATCATGCAGGAGGTCGCCGTCAACCTGGACGAACGGGAATTCGACGCCGATCTCAACGATCACTTAACCGAGTTTGGCGACGAGTTGAGCAAGTTTGGCGTCATTCTCAACATGGGTCCCACCGTCATGTCGCAGCTGATCGTCGGCACCAACGGCCAGGCCAAGGCCACCTCGATCCTGTCGGCGAGTTCACCCTCGGACCTTCGGACTCGCGTGACCGAAATCGGCGCGGAGCTCACGCAGATGCACCCACCCGACTCTCGGGTCTCGCAATGGCAAGTGACCGTGAATATGCTGAGCAAGGCCAAGACGGCATCCGCCAACTTCGAGAAACTGCTGATCCTTGATCAGTATAGCCTCCAGGAGGCCAAGGAGATCGTCCAGACCGCTTACCTGCAGATGTTTCAGGCCAAAGCCGAACAGGAAGAGATCCAGAGAACGATCGAGTATCCCCACAGGAAGCTCCGACCCGCCGGCGTCGAGCGTGTCGTCTCCTTCCAGGGATATTAAACCGTGGATATGCTGCTCAAAATATTCTCCGCCGACTATTACGTCTATTGGGTGGAATTGTTGACGATCGCCGCGATTCTGGTGCTGTTGTTCTATGTCTTCTACGCGCTGAACCTGTTCAAAAAAGATTGAATCACGGGCTATTGCTTCTATAATCTCCAGTCCGTCAGAACCGTGAGTTAGCAAGAAGGCACGATGGTTAAAGCTCCACCGAAGCCCCCCAAGAAGGGGGGGGCCACCAATGCCGCCAGGGACCGGCAGTCCAGGTTCAGGTTGACCAAGCCCCAGAAGGCCTATGTGGGCGAGCTGCTCAAGCTCGAGAACCGCGTCGCCCTCTGCCGCGAGTTCATCAACTTGTGGATGCAGTTTTTCCGTTTTTTCGCCGCGGACCTGAGCGAGAAAGAGATCACGCAGGCCGAGGAGAAAGCGTTTTTCCAGGCCATGTCGGCCTTGGCGCGCAAGCATTTCCTGTTCGTCGAGATGATGGGCGACACCTTCGACCGCGGCGGCGACGTCATTGATGTCCTGGGCGTTGCCGTCAGCCTGGCCAACATCCAGGTCATGCCCGAGAACACCCGCTCCAAACTCGAGCTGGATTGGCACAACCTGTTCCTCGACATGAACCGGGCGCTGGGACGCCTGATCCGACGCCTGCCCGGCAACATGAGCCTGTCCGAAGCCCTCGCCTCGCTCAGCAAGACGGCCCCCGCCAAGCCCGCGCCCAAGCCCGCCCAAAGCAAGGGAAAATGAGGACCTATCACGAGCAGACGGCGCGGCGTTTCCACTCGGGGAAAGAGGTGGAGGCAGCGGTCCGGTCCGGTGAGTCTCTGGAAGGGGCCGACCTGAGCGGGCTGAATCTGTCCGGGATGGACCTGTCGGGGGCGGACCTGGGTGGGGCCCGCCTGAGCGGTGCCGATTTGTCGGGCACCCAACTGAGGGAGGCGCGACTGGAACGGGCGATGCTTGACCACGTCCAAGCCGCCGGTGCCGACCTGAGTGCCGTCCGCGCCGAGTTCGCCGTCTTCGGCCTGGCCGACCTGCGCCAGGCCCGACTGGAGGGGGCGGGCCTGCGCCGCGCCAACCTGGTCGGCGTGAACGCGGAAGAGGCCAATTTCAGGGGCGCGGACGTCTATTACGCGCGTTTCGCGGCCGCCAAGCTGCACGGGGCCGACTTCACCGGTGCCAACGTCGAACGGACGATTTTCCGCGCCGCCGATATCCGAGACGCAAGCCTGCGCGAGACACGGGGCGCGGCGAATTTCGATCGGGTCAGGAAGTGAAGTCCGGCATGTTGCTCCGCCATTTCATGCTCGACGTCGGTCCGCTCGAGTCCAACGCCTTTCTCATGGCGGACCTTGAATCGCGGACCGGGCTGCTGGTGGATGCCGGGGCCTTTGAGTCGGCCATCGTCGCGGTGGCCGAAGAACACGACCTCCGGATGGCCGCCGTCCTATTGACGCACCTGCACTGGGACCACGTGGACGGCCTGGGTGAATACCTGAAACGATGGCCTGGAGCCCGGGTCCATGCGCCCGCGCGGCCCCCCTCGGTGCCCGACGCCCAGATCGTCGGCCACGGCGACGAGTTCGACGTGGGCCCTTTCCACTTCCAGGCACTCAAGACCTCCGGTCACACGCCCGAATCGATCTCTTACTATTGCGCCGGCGCGGGGGTGTGCTTCGTCGGCGACTGTATCTTCGCGGGCTCGGTCGGCGGAACCAGCAGCGACGCCCTTTTCGAAGAGGAAACGGGCCATATCCGCAACCACCTATTCACATTGCCCGAGATGACGGAATTGCTCTCGGGTCACGGTCCGGTCACCACCGTGGCCATCGAGAAACAGGCCAACCCGTTCCTCAAACCCGGCTTCGGTCGCACCGCATAACGAGCCCACCCTCCCGGTCCCGTCCCGACGATGTCCAAAGGCGCCGGGGATGGGGTATCGTGGGCTTTGAGGCCTGGGACTGGATTGATGAAAATAGGGTGGGAAATCACCTGAAATTTGAGAAATCTAGCCCGGTGCAAGCACCGGCGGGCGAGGTTTTCGCCTGGCACCAGCAGCCCGGGGCCTTCGAGCGGCTCACGCCCCCGTGGAGCAGGATTGAAGTCATCGAGCGTCCCAGCCGCATCGAGAATGGCTCGCGAGTCGTCATTCGGATGAAGGTTGGACCCGTGTGGCGGCGGTGGGTGGCCGAGTACTGCGATTTTGAACAGGGACGCCAGTTCGCCGACGTTCAGCCCGAAGGCCCCTTCGCCTACTGGAGGCATTTACACCGGTTCAGCGCCGACGGAGAGACCGCCAGTCGGCTCAAGGACCTGATCGAGTATGAGCTGCCGCTGGGAGCACTGGGACGGGCGTTGGCCGGTCGCCATGCGCGGCGCGAGCTGGAGCGTGAGTTTCGCTATCGGCACGCGGTCACGGTCGGCGACCTCGAAATGCTGGAGCGCCACCGCCGCGCCGGCGCGGGGCCGATGCACGTCTTGGTCAGCGGCTCCTCGGGTCTGATCGGATCGCAACTGGTCCATATGCTCTCCTGCGGCGGGCATCGGGTCACCCGCCTGGTTCGCCGCCCGCCTCGCCCGGGTCAGGCCGAAGTGCGGCTGTCAGCCGAATCGGGGGGCTTCGAAGGCGGGGGGCTCGAGGGCCTTGATGCGGTGGTCCATCTGGCCGGCGAAAACGTCGTGGCGGGGTTCTGGAACGCCGGCCTCAAGCAACGCATCCGCGACAGCCGGGTCGAGGGCACGCGCCGTTTGTGCGAGGCGCTGGCCGGTCTGGACCCTCCCCCGCGCGCGCTCGTGTGCGCCTCGGCCCTCGGCTATTACGGCGACCGCGGCGATGAAGAACTGGAAGAACGAAGCGGGCCGGGCGAGAGCTTCCTGGCCGATGTCTGCCGCCAATGGGAGGCGGCGACCGAACCCGCCCGAGAGGCCGGGATGCGGGTGGTCAAGCTGCGCGTCGGCGTCGTGTTGAGCCCCGCCGGCGGCGCGCTGGTCAAAATGCTGACGCCTTTTTGGTTGGGACTCGGCGGCCGCCTGGGCCACGGGCGGCAGTGGATGAGCTGGATCGCGCTGGACGACGCGCTCGACGTGATCTACCACGCGCTGATGGATGAGCAGCTAGAAGGCCCGGTCAACGCCGTCACCCCCCACCCGGTGACCAACGCGGAGTTCACCAAAACGCTGGGTCGCGTGTTGCGGCGGCCGACCATTTTCCCCGCGCCGGCCTTTGCCCTGCGACTTGCCGTGGGAGAACTGGCGGACGAGCTGCTCCTGACCAGCGCGCGAGTTGTTCCCCGCCGGCTTACCGACCGTGGGCATTCATTCCGTTATCCGCAGTTGGAGGACGCATTGCGCCACGTCCTGGGGCGGTGAGAAACCGGTGTCCGGCAACTCCGTGACGGTGAGGACCGGGGACGAGATCCAATGGGCATGAGAGGGGAGCACGCTTCGCGAGGGCGATCGGGCCCAGCTACGCCATGGTTCTCAAGACGGAATTCACAACTTCGCGATCGAACGCTTGCGGGTCGAATTCACCCCCGATCCAATCCAATAACTCCTGATGCTCCTCGTGATTGGGATCGCCGATCACTTCGAGAAAATGTTCGTAGCCCCAGACGCCGCCGCAGTCTTCCGGGGGGCATGCGCGCTTGCCGGCCAGGCATGCGGGGTAGCGCATGTCCTCCTTGGGCGGGCCGACCTGCTCGATCACCAGCCGATGGAGCCAGCTGTCGCCGAAGTCGTACTGATAGGTGAACTTCGCGCCCTTTCCCCGTACGACGTCGCGGAGTGCCGATTTCGTTTCGTTCAACACCTCCACGCCGAAGTCCATATCAAAACGCAGCCATCCCATAAGAATTCTCGAATTCTTATGGGATGGCTGTGAAAATAAAGCGCATTTCACAATGACAACCCGAATTCCGCAGGGCTGTGGGATGGCTCTGAAACGAGGTTGCGTTCATGGAGCCGGCCGGCCGATATTATCCGCTCTATCAGCGGGCGCGCTATCGGGAAAACAAGGTTCGATGGGTCCAGCGAGAACGGTTCGTGGCAGATGCTCCGCTTGACTGGTAGGGAATTCGGGCATGCAAGAAGCGCGCGAAATCAGACGCAAGAATGAGAACTGTTGGCAAGGGCGCCACGCAATGAAGCGTCATCGCTTATACCGGCCGCGGCGGTGATCATCTCGAAGCACCCGCGAAAAACGACAGCGCATCCACCCGCCGATACGTCGCGAAGGGGCGCTCATCGCGGCGACAGGCCGATCGGGCGTGGATCGATCGATCAGTCGCGCGCTCGGATCGGTCAATCCAAAGCCCTGACCATCAGCTCCGCGATACGTCGGCTAAACGCGCTGGGATCGGCCAGTTTGCCGTCTTCGGAAAGCACCGCCTGGCCGTGCAAGAGCTCGGCGTATTCGGCGAGTCGCGGGTCTTGGGGGTCTTTTTCAAACAATGATGACAGTTTCTCGACGATGGGATGGTTAGGGTTGAGTTCCAGGATGCGTTTGACTTCCGGCACGTCCTGGCCCATTGATTTCAGGATCTGTTCGAGCTGCGGCGTGAGGTCGGCCTGTTCACCGACGAGGCACGCCGGCGAGGTCGTCAGTCGGCTGGAGAGCCGGACCTCCTTGACGTGCTTCTCAAGCTTGCCCTTGATGGCCTCGAGCAGCGATTGATACGTCTGCTCCTGCTCCTTGCGTTCCTCCTCGGCTTTTTTCTTCTCTTCCTCGTCGCCCAGTTCGATCTCGCCCTTGCCGACCGACTTGAACGGCTTATCCTTGTGTTCGAAGACCCCGCCGGTCCAGATCTCGTCGATCGGGTCGCTCAGCAGCAGGACCTCGTAGCCCTTGTCGCGAAACGCCTCGAGGTGAGGTGAGTTCTCGATCGCCCCGCGCGACTGACCCGTCATGTAATAGACCGCGTCCTGCCCGTCCTTCATCCGGCCCACGTAATCCTGCAACGTGCTCAGCCCCCCGTCGACCTGCGTGGACTCGAACAGGCACAGATCGAGCAGCGCCTCGCGGTTGCGTTCATCATGAATGATGCCTTCCTTGATCACGCGGCCGAACTGGCGCCAGAATTTCTCGAACGACTCGGCCTCGTCCGCCTGCATCCTGCGCAGCGTATCGAGGACCTTGCGCACCAGGCTGTTGCGGATCAGACGGATCTGGCGGTTCTGTTGCAGGATCTCGCGCGAGATGTTGAGCGAGAGGTCTTCGGAATCGACGACGCCGCGGATGAACCGGAAGTACTCGGGGATCAGCTCCTTGCAATCGTGCATGATGAAGACGCGCTTGATATAGAGTTGTATCCCGTGGTCGCCGTCGGGCATCAGGATATTGATCGGCGCCTGGGACGGGATATAGAGCAGCGCGCGGAACTCGTGGGTCCCCTCGGCCTTTATGCTGAACCACTTGAGCGGGTCGGTCCAGTCGTGGCTGATGTGTTTGTAGAATTCCTTGAATTCCTCTTCCTTGACCTCGCTCTCGGGCCGGGTCCAGATCGCCTTCATCGAGTTGAGTGTTTGGTCCTCGACGACGGTCCGCTCCTGGGCGCCTTCCTTGGGTTTACCTTCCTCGTCGCGTTCAATCTCGCTACGCTCAACCTGCATGCGGATGGGATACGAGACGAAGTCGGAATACTTTTTGACGGTTTGCCGAATGACCCATTCCTGCGTGAAGTCCTCGACCCCCTCTTCCTCGCTGACCGGTTTGAGGTGAAGCGTGACGGTGACGCCCTGGGCGGACCGTTCGGCTTCCTCCATCGTGTAGCGGCCGTCACCGTGCGATTCCCACTTCCAGGCCTGCTCTTCGCCGGCGCGGCGGGTGACGAGCGTCACGCGGTCGGCCACCATGAAGCTGGAATAGAAGCCGACGCCAAATTGTCCGATGAGTTCGGTCGGCACGTCGCTCTTCTTGGTTTGCTTGACCAGCTCGAGGAAATCGGCGGTCCCCGACTTGGCGATCGTTCCGATAAAACGGATGATCTCGTCGTGATTCATCCCGATCCCGTTGTCGCTGACCGAGAGCGTGCGCTTGTCCCCGTCCACTTCGATGTGGATATGGGCGTCTTCGGTCAGGTTGCCCAGCTTCTCACTGGTCAGGGCCTCGAAGCGCAGTTTGTCGAGGGCGTCGGAGGCGTTCGAGATCAGCTCGCGCAGGAATATCTCCTTGTGCGAGTATACTGAATGAATCATCAGATCCAAAAGCTGCTTGGCCTCGGTCTGGAATTCATGGGTTTCGATCGTGGCGGTCATCGTCAAGGGTCTCCTCCAATGGCGGTCGTCGCATCAATTACTGGCGTTCTCTGGCGGGTGGCGGAGCAATCTTATCGTTTGACCGCCACCTACAGTAACAGAACTATTACCACGACCAGCGTTGGGAATCACCTGGTTTTTGTAGATTCTTTCGTATCAATAGGACGCGGATGACGCGGATTTTACGGATTCACACCGATCAGAGAATAATTAAAACTTGTTTATATATTGCCTTAATCCGTGAAAATCTGTCAAATCCGTATCATCTGTGTTCCATAATTCGCGAGAATCCGTTGAATCCGCGTCATCCGCGTTCCATATCAAAAGCTCGACGAGATCGTTCTTTCATATTCGGGAAAGTATCTGTTGATCAGCGGCAGGTCGAAACGCGACAGAATCATCGTATTGCTCTCACGTTCGAGCAGGAACTCGAACGACCGCTTGATCAGTTCCGCCTCCGATGCCTTGCCACCCGTCAGCTTTTGATAATAGGCCGGATCAAGCGTCACCGTGTGCGTCGTGGTCGACTTGTCTTCAACGGTCACGTGATATGAATCCGCGCCTTTCTCTTCAACGAGTATGTTCGCCATAGGTGTCCGCCTCCCATTTGTCCGGCATTCGGAAAACCATGGGTTAATAATACACCCCGGGCCTTAATGTCAAGCCTTCATGACCGCATCGGCCCATTCGGGTATGATGCAGTTTTGGGAGTCAACGCAATTTGAGGATTACTTGTTTGACACCGTGCCGGTAAGGGATTAGTCTGGGAGCTGGAGATTAAAGTACGCGCTGTATCGGAGCGACTGATTGGCTCGGAGCGGACATATGGGATATTTCAGTTTACGCCGGCAATCCCTCAGCGGGAATGTTGTGCCGCTTCTTCTGTTTCTATGTGGCGGATTGCTCTCTGGTTTATGCGCTGGTGAGCCGCCCCGTCAATCCAGATATCTCCTGCTCGATTCACGGATCGTTGAGAAGACCGAAAACGTCAAACTCACCGTCGGCACCGTCGGCAAGCACCCCGCCAATCCCCTGTTCGGTGAAGATAACCCATGGGAGCCTCGGTTGGACAACTTGTATGGGACGATCATGTACGACGAAGAGGACGGCCTGTATAAACTTTGGTATAACCCCTTTGTGCTCGACGGCGCGATGACCCGCACGCCCCCCGATCGACGCCTGCCCGAAACGGATCCTCCCGGCGATCCCAGCGACCCCGAGAGCCTGACCACCTATATGAAGATGCATTCTCCGGCGAGGGCTCAGCTAGGCAATGATTCCGAGGAAACCATCGCAAGTTGGTACGGCATGCAACGCGTGAGCGGCGTTTGTTACGCGACTTCCACGGACGGAATCCATTGGGAGAAACCCCTGATGGACCTTGTCACGTTTCAGGGCCGCAAGAGCAACATCGTTTTCTGGGGGGCGCACGGACCGGGCGTGTTATACGATCCGCTCGAGCGCGACCCGGCCCGGCGTTACAAGATGTTTTTCAGCTATCATTTTCGCGAGCCGGTGCTCCCCGGCAGCCCAAAACTGGACTCCTATCCGTTCATGTCGGTTGCGTTCTCGCCCGATGGCTTGCGTTGGGGAGAGCCGATCGCGGTTCCGGAACTCCGCGTCGCGGGCGACACCCACAGCAATACCTTCTGGGCGCCTGAATTGAACAAATACGTGGGGATTACGCGTCATTGGGAAGACGGCCGGGTCCATCGCGAAAGCCAACGGCTCGTCTACCGCACCGAGACCGCGGACTTCATAAATTGGAGCGAAGCCGAGGAAGTCCTGCGCGGCACGAAATCCGATCAGGTCTACGCGATGCCCGTTTTCCGACACGCCGGCGTCTATCTTGGGTTTGCCACGATCCTGCGAGTGCGCGAAGACCGTTCGCACTGTGAATTGGCCTGGAGCCCCGATACGATCCATTGGGAGCGCATCGATCCGGGGACGCCGCTGATTCCGAACGGGGGCGAGGTCGGAGACTACGATTGGGGATGCGTCTTCGCGTGCGATAACCCCGTGTTCCTCGACGACGAAATACGTCTTTTCTATGAAGGTTCGAATGGGATCCACGGGGGATGGCGTAATTCGTTTCTCTGCCTGGCGAGCCTGCGGCCCGATGGGTTCGCGGGCTACGAGCCGTCATCGGATGAGACGAACGGGAACGTGTGGACGCAGCCCGTTATCTGTCAAGGGGCGAACCTGCGCGTCTCCGCGGACGCGGCCGGCGGGGCCCTCAGGGTCGGCATCGTCGGTGACGCGGACCGGTCAATCGAACGTTGCAAGCCGATCCAGGGCGATGTGAGCGACACCGTCGTTCAATGGAGCGATGCCGGTAACCTTGCGCCATACCACGGCGGGCCGATTCAACTCCAGTTCGAGTTGGACGGCGCCAAGCTCTATTCTTTCAGCTTTGCGGATTGAGCATTCCAGGGGTCCGGGACGAATCTGCTTCGACGGGCCAATATATCTAAAGAGGGAAGCCGGTCTAAGGCGTGTGATGGGCGTCATCGGAGACACTCAGGGTCTTGGCGTAAGACATCCGCGGGATTGGCCGCGCGAGGCGAAAGCATCGGAAAAGGACACGGGCGTTCCCGTTTCGTTCGAGGAATTGGAACGCAAGGCCCGCGAGAAGCTGCCGCCGGAAATCTATGACTTCGTGGCCGGCGGGGCGGGCGGCGAGGAGACGATGCGGGCCAATCGTCAGGCCTTTCAGCGCCGGTGGTTGGTGCCGCGCATGTTGCGTGACGTCTCCCGATGCAGGACGGACATTGAACTGCTGGGTGCCCGACATCCCGCGCCGGTTTTGCTGGGGCCGGTGGGGTGCTTGGCCCTTGTGAACCCGGAGGGAGAGGTGGCGGTTGCGCGAGCGGCGGCTTCGGCCGGGCTCACTTATGTGTTGAGTAACGCCTCGAGCCACGGCATCGAAGCGGTGGCCGAAGCCATGGGAGACGCCCCTCGCTGGTTCCAGCTTTACGTCAGTCCGGACCACAAACTGAACTCAAGTTTTCTCAAACGGGCCCAGTCCGCGGGCTATCGCGCCGTCATGGTGACGGTCGACACCAAACGCCTGGGCTGGCGGGAACGGCTCATCAAGCGGGGCTACAACCCGCAACGCGTGGGTCATGGGATGGGGGTTTACCTGAGCGATCCGCATTTTCGCGGGCTCATTCCGGAGTCCGCCAAGGAGGATCACCAGACCGTCTTCGATACCTTCGCCCGGGTGGCGATCAATGACGCGCTGACGATCGAAGATGTTCGCCGCCTGCGGGATCAGACGCCCTTGCCGATCCTGCTCAAGGGCATTCTGCACCCCGAAGAGGCGGCCGAGGCGGTCGAGCACGGCGTCAGTGGCATCGTTGTCTCCAACCACGGGGGCCGGCAACTGGAAGGCGCCATCAGCGCCCTGGACGCCCTGCCGGGGATTGTCAAGGCCGTGGCCGGTCGCGCGGCGGTGTTGCTCGATGGCGGCGTGCGCCGCGCCCCGGACGCGCTCAAAGCCATCGCGCTCGGCGCCGACGCCGTCATGCTCGCTCGGCCCTACGTCTATGGGCTGGCGTTGGCGGGAGAGCGTGGCGTGGGGCAGGTCCTACAGAATTTCCTCGCCGACTTCCACACGTCTTTGGCGCTGGTCGGCTGCGGCTCCGTTGAAGAGCTTGACGCCTCGTTTATTACCGAAGGCCCCTGGTATGGGGGCGGGGTTGGTCCGGCCGAGGTCGGCGGCGCATCCGAGTAAACGTCCGATACGGATTGGTCGGATACAGATTGGAACGGCGGCGCATCGTCCTGCCAAGGGTCCGCGCCGTTGTTTACTGGGCGCCTCTCCCCGGCTTCATAACGATGATCCGATCCAGCTCCTCGCCGTCCTTCCTCACCTGCCGAATCTTCAACCGGTTTCCGTCTACCTCGACGTACGTAAACTGATGGACATCGGCGATGTACTTCGCCGTGTAGGGCTGCCAGGTTTCCGAATTGTCGGTTTGCTCGGGACTGTGGAGCTGCTGATTCCCGCCCCCGCCGGTAACGTAATAAATCACGCCTTCCGGGGTCGTGTCCGTCTTGCCGTCGAACTCGCGGTCGAGTGCGAAGCTTCCCGGGATTTCATGGCCTTGCTCCTTGACGGGACCGGTCGGCCTGGGATCGGCAGTGAATTTCAATGGATAGGTGCGCTGGTAGGCGTGGGTGTATCCGCAGAATACCACGTTAACGCCCCCCTCCTCGAACAGGTCGGCCACGATCCGCATTTTTTGCGTATGTGGAAACATGGTGGACGAATTGAAGGGTGGAAGGTAACAGGCGACGAACTTCCACGTGGCGTCCTTCGCCGCTTCCAGGTCTTGCCTGAGCCAATCCCGAAGCATCGGGTCGTTCCAATCGGCATGGGGGTTCCATGAATCCAGCATCGTCCAGTGCGAATCGGCGTAATCGAAGGAATAGTTGGCCATGCGCGGGTATCGATCGCCGGTGGCGGTCAGGATGGCCTGCTCCCGCTCGGCCGTGCCGCCCAGGGGAAACGTGTTCGGTCCCCCAACTTGAAGCGCTGGGCCATTCAGGGGTTGGGACCAGTACATGTAATACGCGAATCCGTCGGGATGGGCGTCGAGGGGTTGACCGCTATCGTGTTGCCCCAAGCCCGCCAGAAACAACGTGGACCTTATCAGCGGCGCGCCGACGTCCGCGGAAGCTTGATCGGCGTTATAGATCGGGAAATACTTCTCGCGATACTCACTGATCCGGCCGTCGTTATAAATGATGTCGCCGGGGATGACCACGAAGTCCGGCTTCCATTGGTGGACTTGATGCGCGACTTCCTTCTGTTCGGGGCTGTTGACGCCGCAGTCCGCCATCACCACGCATTGAAACGGCCGGCCCGCGGGCTTGCGCGCCATTGCCTCGGCCGAAAAGACGATCTCCCCGTTTCGTGATACCCGATACTCGAAAAACCCGCCCGGCTTCAGACCCGTGAGCGACGCGCGATAGACACGGTGAGGCGCAATCGACTCGACGGCAACGCGGCGCCAGGTGGGAGTTCCGCAGTCCGTCCATGCAACTCCATCGACCGGCCGCGATTGAACCGACCAGTCCGCGTCCGTGTCCTCGGCATGCCAAAGCAGCTCCAGGCTTTCGGCTCGGGCGAGTTTCGCGGCGTCGCCCAGTTGCAGGTATGGCTTCACAATAAAGGGAACCGGATCAGGTGATTCCGCATCCGGGGCCTGCGCCAAGGCGGACGGTCCCGTCACGCGCGCGCAACCGATGCAAAACGCAAACAGATACAGGAACCGATTGACCGTCACGCGTGGAACCATGATGGGACCTCAACTCATCGAGGATTACTCGTTCTCATCCGACCAGATGGAATCAAGCCGCCAAACGTCCAGGCTTTTGACCGACGTGGTCCCGGCGTTCGAGAACACTTCAACGCCCAGGTCAGTCGGAGGCACGGAGATGGACTCGGTGTAAACGACCCAATCGTTGGCGAAAACTTCCAGGGAGTGCTTATCCAGAAAGACTTGAAGCCGCAGGGTTTGCTCGCCCTCCATCAATTTTGCTGGTGTCTTGTCGCCCGCCACCTCGAGGTATTCGCCGTCGCAGGCGATTCGCACGAAACGGCTCCCGTCTTGCGAGCATCGCACTTTCAGACCGAACTCCTCGGCGCCGCCGGGTTCGAATTCAACTTTGATTTCGAGCAAGTCGCCCTCGATGCCTATGACCCGCCGGGACTCATCGGTCAGCTTGATGTTCGATTGACCGACGTGCTCGCGGCGTAGTTTTTCGAGCTCCGGAACCGGCCGCTGCCCCAACCGACCGTCCGGCCGAAGCTCGAAGATGCGGGGAAGCGATAATCCGACCGGTCCAATGCCAAAACCAATCCGGCGGCCATCTCCATCCTCCAAGGTTTCGCAAAAGATGAAGTGGCCCGTAAACTTGTGCATATCGCCCTGGGTCGGGTCATGATCGGCCACGCCCGCGTAGTCCAGATAGTCCTGAAACTCCGGCGTAAATTTGTATTTGTCCCAGTCAAAGTTCCCCACGAAGTACTGGCTCGGACCGAAGGGCTCGGCGGCGACGACCCATTTGTCCCCAAGGGGAAACATGTCCGGTTCCTCCCAGCCCCTGGTCTCGGCGACGTACGGGACGCTCAGAAAATCCCAATGAATCAGATCCCACGAGCCGTACAGGGAGAAGCAACCCTTATACTCCTCGCCGAAAAACTGCCCGCCCCCAAGGATCATGTACCACCTGTTTTCATGCTTGAACAGCGCGCAATCGGTCCCGTGGGTCATGGGATTCTCCGGCGTATTCGTGATGACCGGATTCGTTTTGTACTTGCGCCACGTGACCCACTCCTGGTCGCCCACGGCCGCCATCTGATCCATCGCGCGTTCCGAACTGCGACTGGTATAGAAAATCCTCGGGACGCCGTCGTCGCCGACCGCGACCGCGCCGGACGCGCAGTAAAACTCGCCGTTCTCCTCCGACGGCCAAATCGCCGGCGGCAAATCCTCCCAATAGACCAGGTCCTTCGAGCGCGCGTGCGCCCAGAAGTTATGGGAGAATATGTCCCTGCGGTCGCCGAATGGGTTGTAGATGTAGAACAGGTGATAATAACCGTCATGATAGTAGACGGTGTGACCGCCAAACCCGAACACGCGAGACTGGTAATGGTAACCGCGTCGCGGCGGCGCCTTTGCCTTGGCTCGCTTCACGTTTTCATCGGCTCGCCGGATGAGATCGGGACTGCTCAGAATGTCCGCGTTGGGTTGATCGCCTTGAAAGATCTGGTCGACGCAGATGAACCCGTCGGGGCCGGCGAAGTTATCCACGATCCGAATCCGCGCGGACTTGCCGCGCATCGATCGGACGTCCCACGACGCCCATTTCATCTCGACCCCGCCGTCGCTCGCGAGGCCGTCGCCCGTCTTCGTCCGTAAAACCACGTGGTCGCCGACCGCAAGCCGGTTATGGTGAGTGGTCAGCAAATCGAAAGTATACGGAACGACGCCCGGGTCGACCAACAGATTGACGCATACCTCATCGCCCCAAAAGTCCACCGGCTTTTTCACCAGGCGGCCCCCGGGGTGATAGCCCCCGCCGACAAGAAAGTTGATGTAGTCCCGCTCGATCACGAACGAAGGCGACATCAGCACGCCCTTGGATGCTTCACCACCGTGAACGGAGTTCACGTACCCCATGCCCAAGAACCCTTCGACCGGTCTGAGGCCGGGGAGCGGGGTATTAACCGGGCCCGGCCCAAACGCGTCCCCCGACACCTGCCAATCTCCATAGTCATCGGCCTCGAATTGACCTATGAAGATTTCCTGCCCATTGCCAACGGCCGTCAAGAGCATAAACATCAAGAACCAGTAGATGCGCGGCTGTGTTTTCAAGGTCGCCTACCTCTTTCTAATAGGGTGTCATCCACGTTCGCGGAATGATCCGCCAACAAAACCGAAGGTTCTCCATCCCGTCACCAGATCGAGTCCAACTTCCAAATATCGAGCCGCTTCACTTTCGCCGAACCCCCAGCGGAAAACAATTCAATTCCCAAGTCCGTCGCCGGCGCGGAGACCCTCACCGTATAAACCACCCAATCGTTGGCGAAGACTTCTATGATATGTTGATCGATGAAGACGTGCAGACGCAACGTCGATTCTCCTTCCATGAGATCGGCGGGGATTCGTTCGCCGCTGACCTCGAG
Organism: Candidatus Sumerlaeia bacterium; assembly: GCA_963580245.1. GTDB lineage: Bacteria > Sumerlaeota > Sumerlaeia > MVZB01 > MVZB01 > CAUZJO01. The sequence continues at coordinate 105,983 of CAUZJO010000001.1, forward strand.
GCGCTCCCCATCATAACGGATCGGAACATATTGGGATCCGTCCGCGGAACGCCGTAGCTTCAACCCGAATTCCTGGGCCGAGCCGGGGACGAATTCCACTTTGACCTCGAGCATGTTCCCTTCGATACCGCGAATCACGTGGGACGTATCCACGAGGTCCACGTCCGTTTCAGCATAGTGTTCCCCTCTTAACTTGGCTAATGCTTCTATCGGCCGCTGGGCGAGCTTGCCGTCGGGCCTGATCGTCAGCACCCGCGGCAGCGACTGGCCACCCGGCGCCATGCCCATGTAGATCATGCGGCCGTCCTTATCCTCGAACGGCGTGCAGCCATAAAACGATCCTGAATATTCCGCGTGGCCGTGCGTTTTGGGATCGTGCTTCTCGGAACCGACGAAATCCACGAAACTGTGCACCTCCGGCGTAAAGGTGACATTTTCCCAATCGAAGGTGCCCGTATAGTATTGAGTCGGGCCGAAGGGTTCGAAGATAACGACCCATTTATCACCCAGCTTAAACATCTCGGGCTCTTCCCACCCTTTCGTCTCGGCGACGTAAGGAAGGCCCACAAACTCCCAATTCATCAAGTCGTCGGACCCATGAAGGGTAAAGCAGCCCTTGGTTTCGCCGTCTACTTTGATCTTGCCTCCGAGAACCATGTACCATCGGCCCTCGTGCTTGAACACGCTGCAATCGGTCCCGGTGCCGTTGATCCTCATGGCCATCGGGTTATCCGGAGTATTCGTGATCACCGGATTCGTCGCGACCTTGCGCCATTTCTCGAAGGTAGCGTCGCCCACGGCCGCCATCTGATCCATGGGCCGTTCCGAACTGCGACTGGTGTAGAAAATCCATGGCGTGCCGTCGTCGCCAATGACCGCGGCGCCGGACGCGCAATAGAACTCGCCGTTATCCTCCGACGGCCAGATCACCACGGACATGTCTTCCCAATACACCAGGTCCTTGGAGCGCGCGTGACGCCAGAAATTATGGTTCCAGACGTCCTTGCGATCCCAAAAAGGATCATAGATGTAGAACAGGTGATAGTATCCGTCGTGATAGACGCAAGTCGGCCCGCCGAACCCGAACACCGCCGGTGTGTAATGGTAACCGCGACGCGACGGGGCCTTCTTTTCCGCTCGTTGCACGTTTTCGTTGGCGCGATGCAAAATGTCGGCGCGGGTATAGATGTCCCTTTGGGGTTGGTCGCTCTGCGCGATCTGATCGACGCAGATGAACCCCTCCGATCCGGAATGGTTGTCCACGACCTGAATCCGCGCGGTTTGGCCCCGCAGGGACCGGACATCCCAGGTTTCCCACTGCAGTTCAACGTTTCCGGCGGGCGAGAGGCCGGGCCCCGTCGTCGTGCGCAGGACAATCCGATCACCCACGGCAAGCCGATGATGTCCGGTGTGAATATGATCGAAGGTCAGCGGGAGCCCGACGGGCTTGATGAGCAGGTTCACGCAGCACTCGTCCCCCCAGAAATCTCGAGGCGCCCTGGTCCGCCGGCTTCCCCGGTGATGTCCGCCGCCGATCTGGAAGTTGATAAAGTCACGTTCGATGACGAATTCCGGCGAAGTCAGGACACCCTTGGCCGCCTCTCCTCCGTGAAAGGAGTTGATAAAGCGCCCGTTTTCCCATCCCCTCACTGCCGGCTGTCCGGGGAGCGCGCCCGTTACCGGTTCCTGGCCGAACGCTTCCCCGGAAACTTGCCATTCCCCATGGTCCTCTGCCTCGAAATCGTTAATGAAAACATCACCCGCCGCGCTGGAGATGGCGTACAAGAAGACGTGCAGAGCAATCCAAGGGATTATGCGCCTCATCCAGATTGTCTCCTCTTTCAATGGATCGTCCATCTACCAAATAGAGGCCAACTTCCAGATTTCGAGGTTCTTCACCTTCGTCGAACCCCCAGCGGAAAACAATTCGATTCCCAAGTCCGTCGCCGGCGCGGAGACCGCCACCGTATAGACCACCCAATCATTGGCGAAGACTTCCATGATATGTTGATCGATAAAGACGTGAAGCCGCAACGTGGTTTCGCCTTCCATGAGATCGGCGGGGATTCGTTCGCCGCTGACCTCGAGGCGCTCCCCATCATAACGGATCGGAATATTTTGGGATCCGTCCGCGGAACGCCGTAGCTTCAACCCGAATTCCTGGGCCGAGCCGGGGACGAATTCCACTTTGACCTCGAGCATGTTCCCCTCGATGCCATGAATCACATGGGACTCATCCGCGAGGTCCACGTCCGTTTTCGCGTAGTGTTCCCCTCTTAATTTAGCCAACGCCTCGATAGGTTTCTGGGCGAGTTTGCCGTCGGGCCGCATCGTCAGCACCCGGGGTAGCGACTGGCCACCCGGCGCCATGCCCATGTAGATCATGCGGCCGTCCTTATCCTCGAACGGCGTGCATCCATAAAACGATCCCGAGTATTCCGCATGGCCGTGCGTCTTGGGATCGTGCTTCTCCGAGCCGACGAAATCGACGAAACCATGCACTTCGGGCGTAAAGGTGTAATTCTCCCAATCGAAGCTGCCGGTATAGTATTGAGTCGGGCCGAAGGGCTCGAAGATGACGACCCATTTGTCGCCCAGTTTAAACATCTCGGGCTCTTCCCACCCTTTGGTGTCGGCGACGTAGGGAACGCTCACGAATTCCCAGTCGATCAGGTCGTCCGACGCGTGCAGGGAGTAACATCCTTTGTATTCGCCGTCGACCATCTTGAGTCCTCCAAGGACCATGTACCACTTATCCTCATGTTTAAATATGCCACAATCCGTCCCGTGGGTCATGGGATTATCCGGCGTGTTGGTGATGACGGCATTGGTCGGATACTTGCGCCAGGTCGTTAAATCCGCGTCTCCCACCGCCGCCATCTGGTCCATGGGCCGCTCCGAACTGCGGCTTGTGTAAAATAGCCTCGGCACGCCGTTGTCGTCGATCACGGCCGCGCCCGAGGCGCAATAGAACTCGCCATTGTCCTCCGAAGGCCAGATCTCCACGTCCAAGTCTTCCCAATACACCAGGTCCTTGGATCGCGCGTGACGCCAGAAATTGTGGTTCCATGTGTCCTTACGGTCCCAAAACGGGTCATAGATATAGAACAGATGATAGTACCCGTCGTGATAAACGCAAGTCGGTCCGCCGAAACCGAAGACAGGCGCATTGTAGTGGTAAGCGTGACGCGGCGGGGCTTCTTTTTCGGCTTTCGCGACGTTTTCATTGGCGCGCCGCAGAATGTCGGCGTCGTGCAAGACGTCCCATCGGGGCTGATCACTCTGGACGATTTGATCGACGCAGATGAAACCGTGCCGCCCCGCATTGTTATCAACGATCCGGATCTGGGCCGTCTTGCCGCGTAGGGTTCGGACGTCCCAGGTCGCCCATTCCAACTCGACCCGATCGTCCGAATCCAAGCCCGGGCCGGTCGTCGTGCGCAGGGCGATCTTGTCGCCGACGGCCAGTCGGTGATGTCCGGCGTTAATGGTTTCGAACGTATAGACCAGCTCGGCCGGATCGAGGAGTAGGGTTAGACAACACTCCTCGCCGTAAAACTCCTTCGGCTCGCGGATGTTGCGTTTTCCCAGGTGGTATCCACCACCGACGAGAAAGTTGATATAGTCCCGTTCGATCACGAAAGGCGGCGAAGTCAGAACACCCTTCGAAGCTTCTCCGCCATGACGAGAGTACAACAGACGGTCCCCGGAATAGCCCTTTATCGACGGTTGGTCGACTCGGGGCCCCACGGTGGGGCCCGCGCCGAACGCTTTTCCCGTCACCGCCCATTCTTCAAATGACTCATTCTCGAAATCGGCGATGAGAAGATCTTGCGAGCCGGCCGGCGTGACCACGTTCGCAAACATTGCCGCCAGAAACCACAGGTGGCCTAAGCATCTTTTTGCGCGTTTTCCCATGTGTCGAGTCTCTTTTTCGTGAAGGTTATTGGATGTACCCCGGCGAGTTCAACTTGGCTGAAACTCAAGATCACCCTTCTATCCAAGCACATGATCCGGTGAAATCAGCCGTCATCAATTCTCAACCGCGATTCATGACGCGCATCATAGTCCGGTATCCTCGCGATAATCAAGGATTTCGTGTAAGTTCGGACGGCCCGCAAAGGTTCGTAACATTCGAATGTTTCTCCTCCGCGGCGGGCAACCCCGCGATTCAGCGGATACACGACGCCCGGGGAATAATCCATCAGCCCGAGGGATTGGAATAACACTGAGAACCAAGAAGAATCGCGCCATTCCACGAACGACCCACACGAATAGATAGGCCACCCGTGGTCGGGGCGCGGGGAATGATGCTGTTCGCGCGAGGTCGACGCCTAGAGTGCCTGCCAATGCGTTTTGCCGAGCAGCAGTTTGTCAATGAAGATGATGAGTGCGAGCATGTGTGCTGAGAACCGGATGAGAGTTTGTTGATCGGGGGTGGGTCCGGATCAGACGAGGACAATACTTCGGAACTATTCCGTTGCCGCCTGTTGCTCCTGAGGTTGAATGCGCTGCATCGCGCGTGCCGCGTTCTTGCGGATCGTCTTATTCGGGTCCTCCATCAGGATCTGGAGATCGGCGAGCGCGGCGTCGCCGAACGAACGGGCCAGTTCCTGGATGGCCGTCTGGCGAACGCGCACGTCGGTGTCGCCGTGGGCGACCTCGGCCAGGACGTTGCGCGCCGCATCGCTGCCGACCCGCGCGACGGCGTTAATCGATTCGAGCCGCACGTCGCGGTTGGGGTCGTTGCGGAGATGATCGGCCAGGGTATCGAGCGAGCCTTCGCGTCCCGAGAGGGCCTGGACCGAGTTGAACCGCAACCGCGACTTTTCTTCATTGTCGAGGATATCAGCGATGGCGTCTCCGGCTTCGGCTTCGGGGCGCTCGGCCAGCGATCCGATGATCTCCTTGCGCATGCTGAAACCATCTTCTTCCTTGAAAAGCGTTTCGAGTGTCGGCACGGCCTCTTCGTCCTCGATCTGGCCCAAGGCGTCGATCAGCAACATCTTCTGATGCGTCGCCCCGGCCTCGTCATACATACCGGAGATCGCCCGCGAACCGCCGGACCCCAGCTTGGCCAGTCGCCGGACGTATTCCGCGGAAGTCTTCCTGCGCTTTTCGATGAGCGCCTTGGCATCGTCATAATCGAGCATTCCGGCGTATCCATAAAGGTCGCGATGCTTCTCCAAGATGTCGGCCACCATCGCCTTCATGGCGCGTTCGGAGGGTTTGTTCGGCGCTTTGGCGGGGGGCCGGCCCTCGGCCCGCATGCTCTCGGGAACCACGGGGAGCCTTCTCGGTTTCACCGTCGCCGCGGGCTCTTCGATCGCTTTGTCAAGGGGTCCTTGTGTAAGCCACACGCTTGTGGCCAGAACCAGTGCCGCCAATCCGACGTAAAGCCAACGTTTCATTGTATACGACTCCTCAATCAGTCATCATTGTCATTCTTTGCGAGATCGCCAGTTCTTGCCGTGGATCTCGTAGGTTGTCACGTCGAACTCGCCACAACCAATCATCGTCACACCGGCCTCGCCGATGGAGAACTCGACCTTGGCCTGCTGCGGCATCGACTTCGTGATACCCGTGATGGGCACCTTAATCCAGAACCGACCATCGGTCGGGAAGTAGGTGTTGCTCCCGGCTCCAGAAGAGCCCTCTTCCTCGGATGCTTCTTGACAGTAGATTTCATCAGTGAGGCCGTCACTCGCATCCCCGTCTCGGTACCAGTAGATCGTGCTCCCCGGCTCCAGTTGATCCGGGTACAGCACATCTATTCTGTCGTGATTGGTCCTGAACGGGAACAGTGACGTGGCGTCACCATTCTCATACACCGTCAGGATCGTGATACCGTCGATCGTGATCGGCAGCGTCGCATCGCCGAACCTGTAATTGAACCGCGTCTCATCGCTGTGGATGAACCGCGTCTTGAGACTTCCCACGTCGTTCGGCAAGTTCGGGTCACGCTTCGCATCGTATTTTTGCGAGTTCTTCCAACGAAACGTGACTTTCTCCTTATGGTCTGCCTTGTACTTCCACTTCTCGCGATTGTCCGTCGGGTTGTTGTCTTTGATCTCGTAGATGATATCGTCATTCTGATAGCCCACGATCGACGCGTCATCGCCGAACGACACCTTGAGCGACCCCATGCCGATATTTCCACTACGGAAGTCGGGCGCCATATTGCCGTCCTGTAGGCTCAACGCGCCGTAGAAGGCGGCATATTCAGGCTCGTCGCCGTTGAAGCGAACCCAACTATGCATGATCTCGGCGCCGATCACATCGGTGCAATCAGTCGGTGGGGCTTCACCGTCAACGAACACGCAGATCATCCCCGCGGCGAATCCGCCCCGCCCGTCACCGATCGAGTAGGTGCAGCTGTCGGAGCCGCAGTAGCCGGGATTCGGTACATAACGGATATCCCCATTAGGCATGACGGTGGCGGTCCCGTTGGAGGGATTGGTCACATCCAGAACCGATATATCGTCGCCATTGGGGTCCATGTCGTTGGCGAGGGCGTCAATGAATACCGCCGTCTCTTCGGGGGTCAATTCCGCGTTGCCTTGCGTGACGGGCGGATCGTTCGTCTCCGCCTCCCCCGTGCAATGCGGGGTGCCCTTCTGGCCGCAGTTGAACTGCAGCAGGCAGTAGCGGATCTGTAGACCCGTCCAGCGCTCCGGCCCACCCGGCGCGCTGCCGAGCGGATTCGTGCACAAGAAGTCATCGGCATCCTCGATGCACTGCAGCACCTCGGCGTTGGGGCAGGCGCCCTGGGCGACGTTGAGCTTGGCCGCGATGAGCTGCTGTGCCACCATCATCGTGATATCTCCACGCTGGCGGGTGTGGCTCTCGAGGATCTCCACCAACTCCGCTTTGGTCATGATATTGCCGTCACAGCCAATTTCGAGCTCCTCGACGGGCCACGCAGCGGGATGTTTTTTCCAGTAGCGACTGGTGTGAACACAATTGGTCGAACAGTCCTCGGTGATGACTTGGGATTTGCTGACCGAGTTGCCGCTGCTGTCGGTCGCCGTCCACGTCCGTAGGATGGCCGTGTATCCTGCTTGACCGATCGTCTCCTCGGTGAAGGAAACGGGCACGATGCCGTCGCACGCGTCCTCGGCCGTCACGTCGGAGGGAGCAGGCGCATCCACGCAGCAAGTGACGGTCGCGTCAGCGGGAACGCCGATCAACTCGGGTTTGGTGACATCGGGAGTAACGGTGATCACGACCGTGTCGATATCGGTTTCGCCGTCCGGATCGAAGGAACCGCTGCCGTCAAGCGTGACCGTTGCGCAGTCGACCGTTTGGTCCAGACCGGCATCGGCTGTTGGAGGATTGTTAACGCCAGTCGGAAGATCGTTCTCGCCATTCGGATCTCCGCCGCCATCATCAGCAGCAGCAGCGGGGGCCGGCATGGCCAGGACGGCCGCGTACCAGGTCACCGAGTCGGGACTGACAAGCGACGCGTCGCTCGATGGGATGATCTGCACGGTCACCTCCGTGGCGTTGGCCGGGATCATGAGCGAGAAGCCCAGTGCATCTGCTTCGGCACCGTTCGCCGAAGAGATCAGGTTATCGAACGGCGTCGTGATGCCGTCGATCGTGATCTCAACCTTGTCGGACCGATTGACTTCACCGTCGTCGAGCAGTAAGTCAAGCGTCGCGGGTCGGAGGAAGGCAAGAGGATTGAACGTGAAAGTCTGGGCCATGGTGCGGTCGAGCGGATCGATGAAGATCGTCGGATCCGCCGCGAAGTCGTGGCCATCAAGAATTTGGATTTTCTGGTTCATGGTCGCGTCATCATAGATCACGATGATGCCCGCGCTATCGTTATTGGCGCTGAAAGACATCCCGTCGAGGCTCAGAGAGTTCGCCCCGTCGGTAACCAAGCCCAGGGCCGTGATGTCGGCCCGGTAGGCCTGACTGGCGCCCAGCGGCATGACGCTGGATTCGCCGATCAGCTCGCCGGTGACATCCATGCCGTTGACGCTGATCATATCATCGCCGCCAATACAGGGTGAGCTCCCGAATCCGGCTCCGTGCCAGATGATGTTGTCAATCGAGTAGGACCCGCCGCCGTCGGGCGCCAGCCCCATGGGGATGATGGTCACCGATTCCAGTTCAACATGAGCCAGCTTCGCGAGAACGAACGTTTCGAAATCCGCGAGCGGACCAACCGAGTCGATGATGCTGTCCAGAGGGAACGTCTCGGAGATCGTCGTGCCGACGGTCAGAATTCCGACGACGGTCAGCGAGGTCGCGTTCGGGAAGTCTATCCCATCCCTGAACCCCTCGGCGCCGTCGAATTGGATCAGGCTGAACGGCTCGCCGCCGGGCCGGCTGATCGTGAGCGGACCGCCCGCGTTAGGTCCGCCCGATTCGCTGGCCAGGATTTGCGAGCCGTTGTCCGCGCACCCCTGTGGGCAAGAGGTCGGATCCTCGACGACGAAGATGTTGCCGTTCGGGATGTAGAAGTTGAGTCCATCGATGAGTTCGTGGAGCCCTAGGTTGATAAACGGCGAGGGCGCTTGGCTTACGTCGACCGCTTCAAAGTCCATGATGTTTTCGGCGCCCGTGCCGGTCGAGCCGTAGCCTAAACCGCTTCCGATTACGAGGATGTTGTCGATGGAGTACGCGCCGTCGCCCGCCGGAGAGGCCCCGGTGGCGCTAAAGGTGGCCGAGATGAGGTCGGCGGTGGCCAAGTCCGAGGTGTAATGAATCTGGAAATCCTCGTCGGGTCCGTCAACGTCGATCAGGTCGTCCATGATAACGGTCTCGGAAACCATTCCGCCGCCGGCAAGCACGCCCTCGATCGTAACCGTAGTCGCTCGAGGGAAATCCGGATTGGATGCAATACCCTCGGCCAGTTGGAGTTTGCAGATCCTGAACGTCCCGCCATCGTGATCGGCGCGCCGGGGATATTGCCGTCGCTATCTAGGGTGTTCATGGTTTGGGTCTCGTTGTGCGCGCATCCGCCGAAACAGGCCCCGGCTTCGTCAATGATGAAAATACTTTCAGTGCAAGTGAAGTCGAATCCACCCGCGCTTGTCATCGTTCCCACATCCAGGTGCGGAGCGCCCGCCAGATCGACGTCTTCAAAATCGATCAGGTGTCCTTCCACCGCGCCCCGTCCATACCAGTACAGGAGCGCTTGTTTGATCGCCGCGCCGGCGGGAACGTTAACGTTGAGCGCGGCCGGTTGAGTGTTCAGTCCTGTTCCCCCAACCGCGACGCCACTCCCGGATTGGATTGGAATGCTGGGGACACCCAGCGTTTCATTTCCATCGGCCCAGACGTTGAATGATGTGAGTGCCACGAGCAAAATCCAAAAAATGGATGCGCGGGCTGTCGAAACGGCAAAAGATTGCATATTAGAAGGCCTCCTATTTTCAGGGAAGAGAGAGGAAGCAAAAACGGAGCCAACTCTAATCAGGGGCGGCCCGGCGCCGTCCTGGGGATCGTTATCGCTTATGTTTTCTCCGTTTAAGACCACTTGGGCCTTTCTAACGATGTCAAGAGTCGGGATTGTTGGCGAAATCGACCAACTCTTGTCCGGGCCGTAACTGATTGAGATGAGACCGCCCACCCGACGCTTAGACCCCAGGTTCCCGCGAAAAACATCCCGAATTGAATCCAATGTGCAGCCCGGTGCATCCTCGCGGCGGGAAAGTAAACAAACCCCTGCTATTCGTGGTCGGGTCGGATCATTCCATCCGGATACGAATCGTGGGTGATTGGGTGGGCGCACGCCGTGCCATCCATCGAAGATCGTGAAAACAATCACAATCCGGGGAGGAGAAATCGGATAGGTAAGAACGTTGTTTTGAGCGGGGTGATCGCCAAAATCGACCAACGATTGTCGAAAATGGCCCACTTCAGGAAAGCGCGAGATCCATCCATATTGAACTTGTGGTTAATGACCGAGTCGTGTTTGCTTTGGCTGTGCGAAGCGCGTTATTCGGTTCAGACCGCTTCGCGCGAACGTATCAGGCGTAAAAGTCAGTCAGACGGCGCATGCCATGAAATCCGAAACCGCGACCGACATCGATGACCTGTTGCTCAAGACCAGCCGGACTTTCGGCATCTCGATCCCGCGCTTGCCCCATCCGCTGCGTGATGAGATCACCCTGGCCTACCTCTTGTTTCGCATCGCCGACACCTTCGAGGACGCGACGCGATGGCCGATGCAAACCAAGATCAACGCCCTCGATGATTTCGCGCGGGCACTCCAAGGCGCCTCGGCCGAGCGCATCAGGGGATTGTCCGCCCGCTGGGTCGAGGCTCCCCCGTGTGACCATGAGGGATACATCGAGTTGCTCGCCCAGACCCCGTCGGTGGTGGAGCAGGCGCTGGGACTTCCGGACCCCTCTTGCCGGCGAATCATCGCGCACACCCTACGTACCATCGACGGGATGAAAGTCTATGTGGCGCGCACGACGCCGGCGGGGCAGTTGCGACTTGAGGATATCGAAGACCTGCGCCGCTATTGCTACGTGGTGGCCGGGATCGTCGGCGAGATGCTGACCGATCTGTTCCTGCTTCACTGCGCTTCCCTGGGCAAGGTCGAGGGCGTCCTGAGAGAAAAGGCCAAACTGTTCGGCGAAGGGCTGCAACTGGTCAATATCCTCAAGGATTGCGCCGGCGACGCCGACGAGGGGCGTTTTTATATCCCCGAGACGGTCGGTCGGGGCCGCGTGTTCGCGCTGGCGCGCCACAGCCTGGAGGAGGCCGCCGATTACCTGCTCACGGCGCGCGAAAGCGGGGCGGCCCCCGGCATGCTTGCTTTTCTGGCCCTGCCGCTGTTCCTGGCCTGGGGGACGCTTGATAGGGTCGAGGCCGCCGGACCCGGCGCTAAACTCACCCGCCCCGAGGTCCTGCGCTTCATCGCGTGCGTCGATCAAGCCTTCGAAGCACCCGACGCCAACGTAACCATCGAATTCCTCCACGAACTCTGCCGGTCCGTGGTCCAGGCCGATCACGACGGCGTCCGGTCTTCGCGGGCCTGATGTCGGCGCGGGGTCTCTTCCGAGCTTTTGCGAGCTGAGCCCTGGGACCGGGTCGGCCACCATGACCGGGAGTCCCTCCGCCCCCCGGCGTTTAGCGCTTTGGCGGGGCCGCTTGGAATGTTAGGATGGACGGCCATTGGGAAGCCCACGATCAGCCTGATGATTAGGCGCGGAAAGAAAGGTGAAGGGCTAATGAGTCTGTTTCCATCGTCACCCCCACGAATCGACCATGAGGGCCTGGATGAACACCTGGCGACCCACGAGACTAATCCCCGCATCGCCGAGTTGACCCACCAGTTGCTTGCCGAAATCGGGGAGGACCCCGACCGTCAGGGCCTGGCGCGCACCCCCGTCCGCGTGGCCAAGACGTGGAATGAACTGACCCGCGGTTACCGGACAAACCTCGAGGACCTCGTCAACGGGGCGATCTATGATGAGAAATACGACGAGATGGTCGCCGTCAAGAGCATCAATTTCTTCTCGCTCTGCGAACATCACCTGATTCCCTTTTTCGGCCGCTGCAACGTGGCCTACATTCCGAACGGGCGGGTGATCGGCCTATCCAAGATCCCGCGCATCGTCGAAATGTTCGCCCGACGCCTCCAGCTCCAGGAGCGCCTGACCGCCCAGATCGCCGAATCGATCGACGGCGTGCTGCGTCCCAAGGGCGTGGCGGTGGTCATGGAGGCCTATCACATGTGCATGATGATGCGCGGCGTCGAGAAGCAGGATAGCGTGACCACGACCAGCGAGATGCTGGGGGTCTTCAAGACCAATCCCCAGACCCGCAACGAGTTTCTCAGCCTGATGTCGATGAAGCTGACCTCCTAACCGAACCGATTCCTGAACCGCGTCTGGGAGAACGATCATGAAAGCGAAATCTCGATCGGGGCGATTCATGATGAAACGGCTCGCCGCCGTGACGTTGCTGGGGTTCCTATGGCTGGCGGCCGCCGTACCCCCCGCGACCGCTGGCCGTGTTGAAGGCATCAGTGATGGCGGCGGCCGAGGCGGCTCGTCCGGTGAGTCCTCGGGCGATCACGTGGGTCGGGCCGGCGGTGACGGCGAGGGCCGGAGTGCCGGGCGCGTGGGCCGCCACGAATTCAATCGCAACTACAACGACGCGGGGGACAGCGATGTCCGTCGCCGGGGCGATGAGCGGGGGGGCAACGCCGGGCGCGATCGCCGTCGCCGGGCCGGTGACGATTATGGCGGCCATGACCCCCACGGCGATCATCGCAGGTATCGGGATCGATATTACGGTTCCCACCCAGACTATTATCCCCGCGCTTACCGTCATTATTACGGTCCCCCTTTCTATTACTATACCGACCGCCACGAGGACGACGCGCCCCTCGGGCGATCGAGCGCGAGTCACACAGTGGTCCCGCGCGACAGCCTGTGGCTCGAGGGCCGTTACGCATGGAGCCCCAAAGAGGACGTGCTCGAGGGTGAGTTCGTTGATGTTTTCCACCCCGCCGGCCACCGCCAACTCGAGGACGGAACGCTGGAGTTGCTTGAAGAGGAACGAACCACGCGCGAGCCGAAGGTCCGCATCATATTGACCAAGACCTGGATCGAGGGGCAGTACGACCCAGACTTTGCGCCTGCCCCCGATGCTGCTGACCCCGGGCCTTCGGATGACGCTCCCGGCCGGCGGGAGGAAGAGTAGATGGAACCGATCGCTCCCGAACTGCTCGAAATCCTCGTCTGCCCCGAATCGCACCAACCCGTTCGCCCGGTGCCAGCCGAGATCGTCAAGCGGCTGGCCGCGCTCCAGGCCGAGGGACGGCTCAAGAACCGTGTCGGCCAGCCGGTCACCGACGCCCTCCAGGCCGCCCTTGTCCGCGAAGACGGCCGCTACGCCTATCCGGTCACGGACGGCATCCCGGTGATGCTGATCGATGAAGCCCTACCCCTGGACCAGCTGGACACGCCCCCAGACCAATGATCGCATCACAACGCAGAGCTGCTCCGGCCGTTCGCGCGGCAATATCCCCCGCGCGCGGGCTTGGCCGAGACAGCCGATGAGCGCCGTGCGATTCTCCGTCGTCATCCCGGTCCGCAACCGCCCCGCCGAAATACGCCGCTGCGTATGGGGCGTGCGGACATGCGAGTATCCGGAAGACCGCTACGAGATTATCGTCGTCGACAACGGCTCGACCGACCGCACCGCCACCGAGGCCGAGCGCGCCGGGGCCTGGGTCGTCCGCGAGCCGGTCGCCAACCGCTGCCGGGCGCGCAACCTGGGCGTGGCCGCCGCCCGCGGCCGCTGGATCGTTTTCCTCGACAGCGATTGCGTCCCCGCGCGTGGCTGGTTGGCCGCCCTTGGACGGGCCGTCGAGGCGGTGGAATCGGACGGTGCCGGCGACCGCATCGCGGCGCTGGCCGGCCCGGTGCGGCCCGCGCCCCCCACCACGACCGTCGAGGCCTACATCGCCCGACGCCGTTGGATCGATCAGGAGAAATTCCTGGCCGAAGGCCGCCGTTACTCTCCCCCCTTCGCCGCCACCGCGAACCTGACCGTCCGCCGCGACCTCTATCGGGGCCTGGGGGGGCTCGATCCAGACCTGGCGACCGCGGGCGAGGACGCGGATTTCTGCTGGCGGCTGGCCGGGGAGGGTTGGCGGCTCCGATACGTCCCCGAAGCCGAGGTCACCCACCACCACCGGGCCACGCTGGGCGGCCTGTGGTGTCAGGCCTATCATTACGGGATCGGCAACGCCGAGCTGTTCGCCAAATGGCGCCGCCAGTGGGGGGCTTGCTGCTGGATCGAACCGTCGCACTATATTTGGGCGTTGAAAGCCTCTCTAAAAACCCCGATCCAATCTTGGCGGGGAGGCAACCCGCTGGATCGCCAAACCCCGCTCTACGATGCGATGTCCAATGTAGCAATGGCTCTGGGTCGCGCCGTGGGTGGGATGCGCAGGGGGGTTTTGGTCCTGTAAGGGGTCACGGACGGCAAGGCTCGATAAAAATGAGAGACCCGCGCATCTCAAATTGACGGGCGAGGACGACATCTTGTCCCGACCTGAGGGTGCTTTTCCGCCAAGAGGATGTGCGGATTTCCGCACAAATCGCAAAATGAAACACCCACTGCCGCACAACATTGTGCATGGACAACCGAACGGGGAGGATTTTTTCGTTCGCGAGTAATAGTCTAAGGATTCAGGCGTTCTAGCGACTAAAGGACTGGGATGTCAGTTGTTAGGCCGCCCGTGGCCCAACGGCGAAAGATCCCGATCCCCCTTCGGTCTGAGGGCCGAACGGCGAGATCCACTCAAGATTCCAAGGACGGCCTTCGCAATTGGCCCGCTTTTAGCTCTAAACCGTGCTTAGCATAGATGGCCGACCTGAACTGGCGTTGATGACAATGAAGAACTTGGCTGCTCATCCCATGGGTGATGTTACAGACAGAAGCGCATTCGGGCGGCCGCTCCTCGTCGCGATTCTTGTGTTAGCGCTCTTTCAGGCGGCCGGGACGCCCGCCATGGCGCAGCCCGCCGCTCCCGGCGAGGACGACGCGCATGCTCGCGGTCGGCTGATCACCGACGTCAATTCGATCCAACCGGGCCAGCCTTTCCACCTCGGTTTTCTGTTCGATATGGACCCCGGCTGGCACATCTATTGGGCCAACAGCGGTGACGCGGGTTTGCCCACCAGCATCGCCTGGGAGTTGCCCGAGGGCTTTAGTGCCGGGCCGATCCAGTGGCCGGTGCCCGAGCGGATCGAGGCGGGCGGGCTGATCACCTATGGCTATCACGGTAAGGTTTTACTTTTCGCCACGATCACCCCGCCTGGCGAGGGGTCGGTGGCTTCGGGGCCTCTCGGATTCAGTGCTAGGTCCGACTGGCTGGTCTGCGAGGAGATCTGCGTCCCGGGCGATGCGGCGGGCAACCTGCGGCTCGCTTTCGGCGACGGTGCCCCTTCGGTCGAGGCGCCGATCTTTCAGAAATTCGCTGGCCGGCTCCCCCAGCGCACGCTTTTCGATTCGGGCAAGGTCGATCTCGAAGAAGCGGATTGGCCGCTGGGCGTCCACGCGCGCGTGGACGATCCCAGGCCCGTTCCCGGCGAGCCGACCCAATGGACCCTCGAGTTCGCTCCGCGCTCGCCCTGGCGGATTGACGTTGCCGCGAAAGGCGACCAGGCGGCGGGCGTTTTCCCTCTGGTCCCCACCAAGTGGAAGGCCGGTCACGCCGAGGCCGTTCAGACCGCGCCGGAGAGCATCGTTTTCAGTTGGTCGCCCCAGCCGCGGGCAAGAGCCAAGCCCACGGAGGCATATGCGGACGTGCAGGACTTGGACTCCTCCATGCTGCTACAGGCCGTGGTCCGGCTCCCTCTGATCAACCCCCAGACCAACGAGCGCAAGTTGTCGTTGTTCACGGTGGCAAGGGCCGCCGAGGTGGCCTCGCCCGGCCAGACGGCGGCCGGCGGCGCACCGGCACCGACGACGAAGGTTGAGCAACCGACCGAGCCTGCTCCCGCCGGGTCCGCCCCCGATCAACAGGCCGAGGCCGCGCCCGGACTGAGCTTCCTCGGTGAATCAGAGGCGGTGTTGCCCTTGTGGCTGATGCTGATCTACGCCTTCATCGGCGGCGTGATCCTGAACATCATGCCGTGCGTATTGCCGGTCGTCTCGCTCAAGGTTTTGGGGTTCGTCCGCCAGTCGGGCGAGCATCCGCGCCGCGTGCTGCTGCTGGGATTGACGTACGCCGCCGGAGTCCTGGTTTCGTTCCTCGTGCTGGCGTTGGCCGTGATCGGGGTGCAGACTGCCGGATCACAGGTGGGTTGGGGTTTCCAAATGCAGGAACCGCGATTTGTCATCGTGATGGCGACGATCGTGCTGGTTTTCGGCTTGAGCCTGTTTGGCGTGTTTACGATCGATCTACCAGGGTCCGCGGCGTCGGGGATGGGGGCCGCCGCGCGAAGCGAAGGATTCGGCGGGTCATTCTTCAACGGCGTGCTGGCCACCGCATTGGCCACCCCTTGCACGGCCCCGTTCCTTGGCGTGGCGTTGGGGTTCGCCTTCTCGCAGTCATCCGGCGTCGTTGTGTTGTTCTTCTTAACGATCGGCGCGGGGCTTGCGGTGCCCTATGTGCTGCTTGCCATCAAGCCCGCATGGCTGCGCGCGCTCCCGAAACCGGGTCCCTGGATGGAGACGTTCAAGCAACTAATGGGGTTCCTCTTACTGGCGACGCTGGTATGGCTGTTGCACGTGCTGGGTCAGCTCGTGGACGCCGCCGGGTTGACCTGGACTCTGGCCTACTTGGTGGCGGTCGGCTTCGGCTGCTGGATCGTGGGCAAGGGGCTTTACATGCGGGCCGGTCGGCGACGTATGGCATGGGTCTCCGCGTTGCTGCTGGTCGCGATTGGCTACGCCATTTTTCCCGGACGCTACCTGAAAGGCTTCGAGCGACGGATCAGCCAGCAGGTTGAAACCGGCACGGCCCAGACTGCTTTGGCGAGCCATGGCCTGATTCAGTGGGAACCCTTCTCGGTGGATCGAATCGAACAACTCGTGGACGACGGGCGGACCGTCTTTGTTGATTTCACGGCCGAGTGGTGCATTACGTGTAAGTTTAATGAGAGCACCGTTTTGGAGACCGAACGGATCCGAGAAGCTTTTGAAGCGCACGAAGTCGTCCCCCTGAAGGCGGACTGGACTAGCCGAGATGAATCAATCGGCGCCGTCCTGCGCCAGTTCGGCCGTAGCGGCGTTCCGCTTTACGTGATCTTTCCGGCCGGGCGCGCTTCGGATCCAATCGTCCTCCCCACATTGATTACGGCGGGGATGATTGAGGAAAACCTGAAGGAGGCCGACGCGCGGACGATCGCGGCTTCACGCTAGGCGGCGTCGCGTAAACGAGTCGTGTAGGAAAGTTTCCTCCCGTGCGTTTTAACAAGGGGAGGCAGGGGACAGGTTAAGCGCCCGTCCACCATTTCAGTCGATTCAAAAGAAGGAGGATTTCAGATGCAATTCGGTACGAAACTCGCTCTAGGGCTATTGGCCCTGTTCGTGTTGGTCGCCGGCACCGCTTACGCGGGGATTGATTCGGACAAGAAAGTCAAACTTGGCGAGCCGGCCGTCGACTTTACGCTCAATGACTCCGAGGGCAAGCAGCACAGCCTTTCCGACTTCAAGGGCAAGACGGTGGTGTTGGTCTGGACGAACCCGGACTGCCCATACGTGGTTCCGCACTGCCAATCGCGCACGCTTGATGCGATCGACGCGAAGTTCGATGATGAGAAGGTGGCGATTCTCCAGATCGATAGCACCGACACCGGCTCGGTCGAACGCACCAAGAAGACGGCGCAAAAGTATGAGTTGGAAGTCATGACGCTGCATGACTTCGACGGCAAGGTGGGGCGGACCTACGGTGCCAAGACGACCCCCCATTGCTTCGTGATCGACGCCGAGGGCAAACTCGTTTATGAAGGCGCCCTCGACAACGCGCCGCGTGGGCAAATCAGGGGCGATGACACGAAAAAGGTCAATTACGTCGAGGCCGCGCTCAACGACGTGATGGCGGGCCGCGCACCGGCCATCCAATCGACGACGCCTTACGGCTGCGGCGTCAAATATGCCAAGAAGTAAGGAGCTTTTGCGGGACGCAACACACCCGTAAGTTTTGTCCCGGGCCGACCATCCCTTATATGGTTGACGTCCCGGCAAAAACAGCCTGCAGGCAGCGGTCCGGTCTGCTCAATTCGGTTATCCCTCTTCCCTTCCCCCCTCCCATCTAAGCCAGTGGGGTAATCGAACAGGCCGGACCGCAGGATTTACCCGGCGCGGTGACCGCCCCAACGAACGGGCGGTCGCCGCGCCGATCTTTTTATTATAGCACTTATCCCCATTATGCCAGCGGATCGCACGTTTTTATTTGGCTGGGTTTCTCGCCTGGCGCGGAGGCGCCGTGCCGTCTTAGCATCCTGGGAGAGAGTCGGCCTCCCGAGCACCGCCGGCGTGACGGTCCGCATTCCCGCAAGAGCCCATGGGATCACCCCATCCACAGCCTCCACAGCATGACGGGCCAGGGTCCGCGCCCCGGTCGATTCTGCACGTCGATATGGACGCCTTTTTCGCCGCCGTCGAGATGCTCGATCGGCCCGAGCTGCGAGGCAAGGCGATCATCGTGGGTGGGCTGCCCGAGGAGCGGGGCGTGGTGGCGACGGCCTCCTACGAGGCGCGGCAATTCGGCGTGCACAGCGCGATGAGTTCGCACCAGGCGTACCGGCTCTGCCCCCGCGCGATTTTCGTCAAGCCGCGCGGCACCCGCTACGCCGAGATCTCGCGCCAAGTATTCCAGATCTTCGAGGATTTCACGCCGATCACGGAGAAGGTCTCGATCGACGAAGCGTTCCTGGACGTGACGGGGAGCTTTGGGCTGTTTGGTTCGCCCGAGGCGATCGGGCACGAGATCAAGCGACGGATCCTCGAGGAATTGGGTTTGGTGGCCTCGGTCGGCGTGGCGCCGAACAAGTTCCTGGCCAAGCTGGCCAGCGACCTGGAGAAGCCCGACGGGTTCGTCGTCATCCGCGCCGGAGAGGCCAAGGTCCTCTTGGCCGGCCTGCCGATCGGCAAGCTGTGGGGCGTGGGCAAGGTCACGCGCGGCAAACTGGAGCGACTGGGCATTCGGCGCATCGGCGACCTGCGGGCGATCCCGCCTCAGGACCTGGAACGTCATCTCGGCTCGCAGGCGCGGACCCTGCTCGACCTGGCCCGGGGGATCGACGATCGGCCGGTGGTGGTGGATGCGGAGGCCAAATCGATCGGCGCGGAAACGACCTTCGTGCGTGATATCGCGGGCCGTCGGCAGCTTCACGAACACCTCGACCGCCTGGTTGAGCGAGTCGCCCGGCGGCTGCGCGACAAGGGCCGGCGCGCGCGAACGATCCACCTCAAGGCCCGCTACGCCGATTTCACGACCGTCACGCGGGCACACACGCTCCCCAGTCCCACCGCCCTCACCTCGGTCATCCGCGACACCGCGCGCGAACTCCTGGACCGCAAGCTGGGCCGGGCCGACCGGCCGCTGCGCCTGCTGGGGGTCTCGGCGAGCAACCTGAAGCGGGCCGACGAGGGGCAACTCGAACTGTTTCCCGATGGACGGGAAGAGAAGGCCGAACGGGTTGACCATCTGATCGATGATCTGCAGGACAAGTACGGCGAGCAAAAGATTCATCGCGGCAAGGGGTCGAGAGATCGAACGGCTTGAGGAGACGCCCGCTTTTCATAACCGTCCCTTCAACTATCCCGCTCTTGAATCAATCCGAGTTTTGTTTGAGAGTACTCGGGGGCGCGCAAGTGGACATTCATATTGCGGCCGGCATCATTGCCACCATATGATGAAAGTGGGTTGGATGATGGTCAAATAGGCTGATGCGAACTTCGATCATCAGCCAGCGACCGCGAATAATTTGGAGTCCGTCGTGTTTGAACGAGAAACTCAGACCTATCAGGACCACTTGGAAAAGTTGCTCGCCAAGGAGGGTAAATATGTCTTGATCAAGGGCGAAGATATTATCGATACGTTCGATACATACAAAGATGCCCTCAAGGTTGCGTATGACCGTTTCGGACTGGAGAGCGACTTCCTCGTCAAACAGATCAGCGCCAGCGAGCAGATCGTTCATTTTAGTCGTGATATTCAGTCCTGATGCCCCACATGACCGATAAATTGTCCCGCTTGGGTGCCATTGCGGACTTTGAGATTTCCGTTAGTAGGCCAAGACGGGATGCCCTCGTCAGGGCGGGTAAACCGCTGCCCACGGGGCACGTGATCCGAGGTCTGATCGATACGGGAGCCAGTCGAACATGCGTTGATTCGTGCGTACTTGCGGACCTTGATCTCAAACCGACGGGTGTGGTCTCCATCCGAACGCCGTCCACCGGTAAGTCGGCGCACCAGGCGAAGGAATTCGACGTGAGCATTACGTTGCTCCATCCCAAGGCGTCAAGCAATATTCTTACGTTACCGGTCATCGAATCGGACTTGGATGATGGGGCCTATGGCTACCAGGTGCTTGTGGGGCGTGATATTCTCGGTATGTGCTTGTTTATCTACGATGGCCCCTCAGCGAGTTTTACTCTGTCCTTCTGACCTCAGTCTCTCCCATCCAGAACCCGCCGCGACGAATGAGCCTATTGCGCTCTTGGGGTGTTCTTTCTATGGTGTGGGTCGCTGGAAAGACCCCATGGTGGGGTATATTCGTGAAGGGACCGAAATGTTGGCTGAGACGGCCTTAGATCACCTAAGCGAAGAGGCCCGCGCAATCTTTATGGCGGCGGTCCGGGGGGTTGAGCCGGGTCGATTGATGGCGGGGCTGGATTGGGCCGATCTGGCGGGTCGGCCGGTTGACGCGTTTGAACGGGTCCGGGTGATCGGCGCCGGCAAGGCGGGCATTCCGATGGCCCGCGCGGCTGAAGATGCCCTGGGGGGGCGCATCGCGGGTGGGGTGGTTGTCGTCCCGCATGGCTATCGCGCGACGCTACCGGCCGGATTGGCCCCGCCGGACACGATCGAGGTGGTCGAGGCCGGCCATCCGCTTCCCGACGCGCAGGGCGTGGAGGCGGCGCGGCGGTGTTTGACGCTGGCCGAGGGCTGCGGGCCCGCCGAGTTGCTCCTGGTGCTGATTTCGGGCGGCGGGTCGGCGTTGTGGCTGGCGTTCGCGGGCGGGATCCCGCTCGAAGACG
Source organism: Candidatus Sumerlaeia bacterium (assembly GCA_963580245.1). GTDB lineage: Bacteria > Sumerlaeota > Sumerlaeia > MVZB01 > MVZB01 > CAUZJO01. The sequence continues at coordinate 126,683 of CAUZJO010000001.1, forward strand.
CCCAGGCGGCGTTCGGGCTGCTCCTGCGTAGTGGGGCGACGATCCATGAGTTCAACACCGTTCGCAAGCATCTGTCGCGCATCGGCGGCGGCCAGTTGGCCAAGGTGGCGGGGGGCGCGGGGGCGGTGGTCGGGTTGGTCATTTCCGACGTCATCGGGGACAGCCTCAGCTCGATCGCGAGCGGCCCGCTCGTGCCCGATCCCACCACTTTCGGCGATGCAGAGGACGTGCTGCGGCGCCATGACCTGATCGACAAGCTGCCCGCCTCGGTCCTCAGGCGAATCGAGGACGGGGTGTCCAATCCCGACCTGGAGACACCCAAACCCGGATTGCCCTTGTTTGAAGGCGTCCGAACGCACCTGCTTGCCGGCAACCGGCAGGCACTGGAGGCGGCCGTCGCCGAGGCCCGACGCCGCGGATTCCACGCGCGCGTCTTGACCGAGGACCTCCAAGGCGAGGCGCGCGAGGTCGGCGAACACCTGGTGGCGATCGCCGCTCAAGACGACACCCCGCGGCCGAGTTGCCTGCTGTGGGGCGGCGAGACGACGGTGACGGTGAAGGGCCGGGGCAGGGGAGGTCGCAATCAGGAAGTGGTGCTGGGGGCGGCCCGCGCGATGCGAGGGTTGGAGCAGTGGATGCTGGTCCTCAGCGGTGGGACCGACGGGATCGACGGCCCCACCGACGCGGCCGGCGCCTGGGCTTCGCCGGCGACCGCGCGGGGGGCCGAGGCCGCGGGCCTGTCCATGGACGACGCCCTCGCCGACAACGACGCCTACCCCTTTTTTGAACGTCTCGGTCAGCTAATCAAAACAGGCCCGACTCACACGAACGTGATGGACGTCATGATTGTGCTGCGCGGCGAGAAGGGCTGAAGCGATGCCGGGTTCGCATAGAACGGCCGTGATGTCGCCGTGGAGGGGATTGGAGAACGGCAAGGGCATGACAGCGCTCGACGCCGGCGCGGGGAAAGGGCACGGTGCCCGCGACGATCGGATGAAGGCCGATGATCGGGCCCCGGCACGGAAAACGCCGAAGGGCTGGAATGGGTTGTTGATTTCATGACGCACGACTATGTCATCGTCGGGGCCGGGCTTTTCGGCGCGGTCTTCGCCCAGCAGTTGCGAGAGCACGGCAAACGGGCGTTGGTCCTGGACAAGCGCGATCACATCGGCGGCAACTGTTACTCCCACGACCATGAAGACACCAACATCACCATCCACAAATACGGCACCCACATCTTCCACACCAACAACGACCAGGTGTGGCGCTACATCAATCGCTTTACCGAGTTCAATCGCTATCAACACCGCGTTCTGACGACGCATCGCGACCGTGTTTACGCGATGCCGATCAACCTGGGAACGATCAATCAGTTCTACGGGCTCAACCTCAAGCCGGGCGAGGTGGAGGCCTTCATCGCGTCCAAGCGCGAAGGGATCAGCCATCCGCGCAACCTGGAGGAGAAAGCCATCAGCCTCATCGGGCGCGACCTCTACGAGGCGTTCATCAAGGGCTACACGATGAAGCAATGGGATTGCGACCCCAAGGAGCTACCGGCCAACATCATCACGCGCCTGCCGGTGCGCGAGTCTTATTATGATTCCTATTTCAACGACCGCTATCAGGGCATTCCGATTGGCGGGTACACGCCGATCTTCAAGCGGTTGTTCGAGGGGATCGACGTGGAGTTGGGGGTCGACTTCTTTGAAGACCCCGATCACTGGCGGTGCCGCGCGCGACGGATCATCTACACCGGGCCGATCGACCGCTATTTCGATTATCAATTCGGCCGGCTCGGTTGGCGCAGCGTGCGCTTCGACCCCGAACGACTGGCCATCGAGGACTTCCAGGGCACGAGCGTGATGAACTACGCCGACCTCGACGCGTCCCACACGCGCATCCACGAACCCAAACACCTGCACCGCGAAAAGACCCACACGCCCAACACGACCGTCATCATCCGCGAGTACGCGCAGACCAACAACGACCAGCCCTACTACCCCGTCAATTCCGAAGCCGACAAAAAGATCCTCGCCCAATACGCGGCATTGCAGGCCGAGGAGCGCGGCGTGATCTTCGGCGGCCGGTTGGCGGAGTATAAGTATTACGACATGCACCAGGTCATCGGCTCGGCGCTGAGCAAAGCGGCCAAAGAGCTGAGTCGCTGAGGACGGAATCGCGGCGCCGTCAGGCAAGACCGGCAAACCGTGGATTACGCCCGCTCCGACTCGATCACCGACGCCAAGATCCCCTCCAGGTCAATCAGGTTTTCCCAAACGATCGTCGCCGCGAGCTTACCGACATCGGGGGCGCGGCGGTTCATGTCTTCGAAGTCGGGGCCGTAGACTTTTTTGAAGGGGACGAGTTGGATTTCGGAGGGGCTGGCGGTCAGGGCGATGATCCTGCGCGCCAGCTCCAGGATCGAGACCTCCTGGGGGTTGCCGACGTTGTAGACCTGGCCGTTGGAGGCGTCGGTTTCCATGAGGTCGATCACGGCGCGCACGACGTCGCCGACGTGGGCGAACGAGCGGGTCTGGGTTCCGTCGCCGTAGATCGTCAGCGGCTCGCCGCGCAGGGCCTGGCCGACCAGGCGCGGGATGACCATCCCGTAGCGGCCGGTCTGGCGCGGGCCAACCGTGTTGAAGAAGCGGGTGACGAACGTGGGCATACGCTTCTCGCGCCAGTAGGCCAGGGCGAGGAACTCGTCGATCGCCTTGGAGCAGGCATAGGCCCAGCGCGGGCAGGTCGTCGAGCCGAGCAGCAGGTCGTCGCCCTCGGCGAACGGGGTGCGCACGCCCTTGCCGTAGACCTCCGAGGAGGAGGCGATCTGCACCTTCTTCTTCTTGCGCGCGGCCAGCTCCAGGACGATCTCGGTCCCGCGGATGTTGGTCTGGATCGTGTGGACGGGGTTCTCGAAGATGAGCTTGACCCCGACCGCCGCCGCCAGGTGGAAAACCCCGTCGACCCGGTCGATCAGCTCGGCCATCAGGCTGGTGTTCATGATCGTGTCGATGCTGACGTGCAGGTGCTCATGGGCGCGGAAGGGGTCGAGGTTGGCGATGGCGCCGGTCGAGAGGTCATCGATGACCCACACTTCATTGCCGCGCCCCAGCAGCGTCTCGGCCAGATGCGACCCGATAAACCCCGCCCCGCCGGTGATCAGATAGGCGTTCATTGTGATGATTCTACTGGATACGGCGGGTAAGCAAAGGGAATAAGAGACAGCAACGGCGGGTCACACCAATTCGTGGACCGGGGCGCCGGTTTTGTCGCCGGTGGAGTTGGCAATCTTGATGGGGCGGCCGATGGGATGCATGTATTCCTTGGTCCAATCGATGCCGAAGGCTTTGTAGAGGGTCGCGTAGAGGTCGCCGATGGTGACCATGCGGTCGGCGACGTAGGCGCCGCGCTCGTCGCTGGCGCCGATGACCTGGCCCCCGCGGATGCCGCCGCCGGCGAGCGCAACGGTCCAGCATTCGGGCCAGTGATCGCGCCCCTGGCCGACGTTCACGTCGGCGGTGCGGCCGAACTCGCCCATCATCAGGACGACCGTGGACTCCAGCATTCCGCGCTCCTCGAGGTCATCGAGCAGGGCTGTGATCGTGCGGTCGAACTGCGGGCCGAGCGACTCGCGCATTTTCTTGTCGTTGAAATCATGCGTGTCCCAACCGACCTTCGTAAACCCGTTGGCCGTGACGAACCGGCTGCCCGCCTCGACCAGCCGGCGCGCAAGCAGGATGCTCTGGCCGGCCTCGTCGCGCCCGTAGGCGTCCCGGGTCTTATCCGATTCCTTGGATAGGTCAAACGCCTCGCGCGCGTTGGGCGAGGTGATCATGTTCCAGGCCTGTTCGGTGAAGCGGTCCATCTTGGCGAACTTGGCGGCCTCGACCTTCTCGCGATAGAACTGGTCCACCATCTTGAGAAACGAACGGCGGCCCGCGATGCGCTCGGGCGACAGATGGACCGGCACGCTCAGGTCGGGCATGTCGTAAGCCGCGAGGACGTCCTCGCCCATCGACGAGCCGGAGCTGGGCTTGGGGACGAACATCGGGTCGTTTTCGGGCGCGATGATGTGGCCGCGGAACGCGTCGTTATAGCGATGATCCATCTCGGGGATCATCAGGTGGGGCGGGACGTTGTTGCGCGCGCCCATCTCGTTGGTGATGATCGAGCCGAAACTGGGGAACTTCATCGCGGGGTTCGGGCTGTGGCCGGTGACGGCGAAGTGCGTGGCCTGCAAGTGGTTGTTTTCCTTGGAGTGCATCGAGCGGATCAGCGCGATCCTGTCCATCCGCTGCGCCAAGGTGGGGAACAACTCCGAAATCTGGATGCCGGGGACGTTGGTGGAGATGGGCCTGAACGAGCTGCTGGGCTTGGGGTCCCAGGTGTCCATCTGGCTTTGGCCGCCCTCGAGCCAGATCAGGATGCAGGCCTGCGCCTTGGCCTTTCGGACCGATTCTTCGGCGGCCAGGGCGTGTTGCAGCCGCAGGACTTGAGGCAAGCCGATGCCCAGGAAGCCGAGCGAGCCGACGCGCAGGAAGTCCCGCCGCTTGAAATGGCCACCCGAGCAAGTTTTTGCGAGCTTCAGCGACATGCAGACTCCTACTGGAGAATCATACCAGTTCCTCGAGCGGGACGCCAGTCTTGTCCTCGAGCGAGTTGGCGATCTTGATCGGCCGGCCGATGGGGTGCATGTATTCCTTGGTCCAGTCGATCCCGAAGGCCTTGTAGACGGTCGCGAACACGTCGCCCATCGAGACCATCCGTTCGGCGACGTAGGCGCCGCGCTCGTCGCTGGCGCCGATGACCTGGCCGCCCCGGATGCCGCCGCCGGCGAGGACCCCCGTCCAGCATTCGGGCCAGTGGTCGCGCCCGCCCCCTATATTGATATCGGCGGTCCGGCCGAATTCGCCAAGGACGACGATCAGCGTTGAATCGAGCAAGCCGCGCTGTTCGAGGTCGTCGAGCAACGTCGAGAGCGACTGGTCGAACGTCGGGCACAGCTCATCGCGCATCTTCGCGTCGTTGCCGTCGTGCGTGTCCCATGCCTGACCGGCGTAGCCGCCCGCGGTCACGAACCGGCTACCGGCCTCGACCAGCCGGCGCGCCAGCAGCATCGCCTGACCGGGTGGGTTGAGGCCATAAGCCTCTTTGGTCTTGTCCGATTCCTCGGAGAGATCGAACGCCTCGCGCACGGCCGGCGCGGTGATCATGTTGAACGCCTGTTCGGTGAAGGTGTCCATGTTGCCGAACTCGGCGACCTCGACTTTGCGGCGATAATGATGCTCAACCAGGTCGAGGAACCCGAGCCGATCATGGACCCGCCGGCGCGTGAGATGATTGGGCAGGCTCAAATCCGCCATTCGGTATTCCTTGAGCGCGTTGCCCTGCTTGAAGGGGGCCCCGGCGTGCGGGTCGTCGAGGATGAGGGGGTCGTTCTCGGCGCCGAGGAAGTGGGCCTTGAAGAACTCGTCGTAGAATTTGCCCTTGGGCATGCCCGGGACCATCACGTGGGGCGGCAGGCCGTTGCGAATCCCCATCTCCTTGGTGATGATCGAACCGAAACCGGGGAACTTCATGGCCGGGTTCTGGTTGTGTCCGGTCGCGACGTAATGGCTCCCCACGCCGTGATTGTTGCCCTGGGTGTGCAGCGAGCGGATGAGCGCCAGTTTGTCCATGCGCCGGGCGAGCTTGGGCAGTAGTTCGGTGATCTGGATGCCGGGGACGTTGGTCGAGATCGGCTTGAACGAGCTGTTCGGCTTGGGGTCGAACGTGTCCATCTGGCTTGGACCGCCGTCGAGCCAGATCAGGATGCAGGACTGGGCCTTGGCTTCGCGAACGGCGTCGCCCGCGGCCAGGGCGTGCTTGGCGCTCAGGAAATCGGTGAGGCCCATCCCGAGGAACGTGAGCGACCCCACGCGCAGGAAATCCCGCCGTCCCATGTGACCGCCCGTGCATCCGGTGCATTTCTTATTCATGCGGACCTTCACCCCGTCGACCGGGTCTCGTCGTGTTATAAGCCGGAAGGCCCCCGGAAATCCAGCCGCTTAATGGTTGTAGGCGAATTCCCGCGAGGAGATCAGCGCCCAGACCAGGTCTTCGAGGACCTCGCGACGGACTTCGGTGCCGGTGAAAAACGGGTTGGTCGCGATCGGCGAGCGTTCGCCGAACATCGCTTCGATCGCGGCGTGCTCTTCTTCGGTGGGGAAGCGGGCCAGGGCGGCCAGATAGAAATCCTCGACGACCTCGCGGTTGGGGCGGGCGCCTTTGATCAGGCGTTCAATGCGGCTGCCGGGCACCGAGAGCTTCTCGGTGTAGGTGTCGCCGACCAGGATGTGCATCGCCTGCTGGAGGCTGGGTTGGTCGCTACGTTCGGGTACGGCGCGGCGCAGGGGTCGATCGTAAATCTCGAGGAACCGCGAGGGCCAGGCGGCGGGGGTCTTGAGTTGGATCGCGCGTGTGCCCGGCGGGGCCTTGCGCATCGCCACCGTCTGCTCGAAGACCGGCGCCACGCCGGTCACCCGCGTGATCGCATCGAGCAGGACTTCGGCCTCAAGCGTGCGCGGTCGCGACCATGAGTAGTTGATGTCGTCGTCCTTATTGGACGCGTTGGGCGAACCCGCAAGCTGATAGGTCCGCGAGTTGGCCATCAGCCGGATCAGGTGTTTCAGGTCGTGGCCGTTCTCGCGGAAATCGGCGGCCAACGCGTCGAGCAGCTCGGGATGGGACGGCAGGTTGGTCGAACTGAAATCATCGACCGGATCGACGAACCCCCGGCCGAAGAAGAAGCTCCACATCCGATTGACGATCGCCTGATCGAAGTATGGATGCGAGGTAACGAGACCGGCCAAGGCCAGGCGCGGGTCGTGCTCCAGTTCGCCGGGCAGCGGCGTGCCGTCGATAAAACGGGCCTCGACCCGCTCCTTGGTGCGCGGATGAGTCGGCTTGCGGTAGCGCAAGGTCTCGATCCCGTCGACGCCGTGATCGATCTCCTGCCCGTTGGAGTCGTCATAGACCACCATGTTGTCGATCCATTCGGTGCTGGTCAGGCGACTGTAGAAAGCGGCCACGCCCCAGAACTCGTCCTGACTCCACGTGTCCCAAGGGTGGTCGTGACACTCGGCGCAGTCCATGCGGCGGCCCATGAAGACGCGCACGTCTTCGGCCAGAATGTTCTGCATGGGCAGAACTTTCATCGAGGTGATATAGAAGCGGGTCGGGCTTTCGTGGCCCTGGGCGGCGAGGCGCTCGCGGGCGATCTGGTCGTACGGCTTGTTGCTGGCGACGCTCTTGCGCACCCACTCCCAGTAGTCGGTGGCCGAACTCGAAACCCGCAGCAGATCGGCGACGCGGAACGTCCAGAAGGCGTCGTACTCCGGCGAATCAAGCAGGATATCGATCAGCTTCTCTCGTTTTTGCGGGTCGTCATCAGCGATGAACTCGCGGACGCGGCTCGGCGGCGGCAACGTGCCCGTGATGTCGAGGCATACGCGGCGGACGAACTCGCTGTCGTTGCACCGTTCCGAGGGAAGGATGTGGTAGCGGCGCAGCTTGGCAAAGACGTGGTCGTCGATGAAGTTGTTGCTCGGGACGTCGGGATAATCGGCGATCAACTCGGAGATGACGCCGATGCGCGCGCTGGCGATGTGGCCCGGCGCGCGAACGATGACGTCGGTCTCGCCCCTGGAGCCGGCCTCCACCAGTCCGCCCGGCTTGGCCCTGAGCACTTCCCGATTGTTCGACTCGAAGTGGACCTGGTCGGTGATGTCTTCACGCCGGCCGTTGGCCAGATACGCGGTGACGAGCAACTGATGCGTACCGTCCGGCTCGAGCACCGCCTCGCCGGGGAAGACCTCGACCCGTTCGATCTCCGTGCTTTCGCTGCCTTCGTCGGTGTAGGGGGTGCCGTTGCGGATCCAGTCGAGAAGGGCCGCGTATTCGGCCGAATCCTTGCTCAGCAGTTTGCCTCCCTCATGCTCGACCTCGAACGTCGGTTTGGTAAGGAGCAGGCTCTTCTCGGGCTCCTCTTTGTTGATGCGTGGGATTCGCTCGCCCTCGACTTCATCGGTCAGCACCTGGAAGCCCCCGCCTTGGACGATCCAATCGTAATCATTGCGCGGATGCAGGGCGTTGATCGACAGTTTGAACCCGCCGCGACCCTTGACGCCCCCGTGACAGTCCGACGCGTTGCAGCCCGCCTCGGTCAAGATACCGCCGATGTCGCGTTGGAAACTGAAGGGACGACGTTCGCCATTGCCTTCGATCCGAACGGTTGTCTCGGCCGCGTGACCGGCAAGCGCGGCCGTGAGCTGAAGCTCGCCGTCGGCGCGCGCCGTGATGCGCCCGAATTCGTCCAAGCCGACCAGATCGGGCGCGGAGACGGAGAACCGGCAGCGCGCGGTGACGTCGCGGTCCAAACCATCCACAAATGATCCGACCACAACGAAACGCTGCGCGGCATCCGCGCCCCAGAGGGTCGGCGAGTCGGGATAGACGCGCAAAGAAACTAAACCCGGCATCGCTTGCGGCTCGGGCATCGCGGCGGGAGGGGCGGGGGGTTCTTCGATGTCCTGAGGTTGTTCATGTGGCGCGAGCATCTTCACGTATTTGGCGAGTGCCTTGATTTGTTCGTCAGAGAGGTTCCCCTCCTGGCCTTTCATCAAGGTCCCGTCCACGCCCTCGCGGATCGTCTTCTCGATCGCGTCGAGGGTATCCCCGTGGTGCCAGACCTCATCGATCAGGTTCAGCCGCTCGATGTCGCTGGCCCCGTCGGGTTCATGACAGACGCCGCATTGTTCTTCAAAAAGCGCGGCCGCGGTGATCAGGGCTTGGCCTTCGAGGCGAGCGAATTCCGCCCCCGCTGCTTGCCCGGGCGCGGCATCGGGCTGAGATGACCCTTGACGCGCCGGATAGAGGAGGAATCCAAGCAGGAAGAGAGCCGTGATGACCTGGGATATGCGACGAATAAACATTGCGATTCAATCGTGGAGGCCGTCCGTGCCCCCGCCCTATTCTATTATCGTCCAGGTGATGCCGTTGTTGAGTTTTCCATCTCCCTATCTGCCAGCTTGCTGAGCCACAAGTGCACCCAGAGCAAGTAGAACAGCGCGCACCTCCGTCTCGGACAGATTATCGGAGAAGGAAACGTCGAATTGGGCACCCTCAATGTTGTCAAAGTCGACGTCGTCAATCGGGAAAGAAATGAGGATCGCTCCGTCTGTCCCGATTCTCTAGCTCCTCCACCATTTGGTCGGGTGTGGCTTTGGATAAACGGCAGTCTTCCTCGTCGATCTCTGCAAGGATTTCGGTGCGCCTCTACTTGATAGGCTTGGCTCTCACGATCACCGAGCTGGTCGAGTTTGGTGAAACGTTCTTCGTCTTCCCGATCAACTCCCTTGCTAATGAGGGCGTTGATCTCCTTTTTCGTAATGTCCGGGGGGAAATCGATCCCCAATGACCTAGGATACTCCTTTTGCTTCTCGGTCGCCGGCGGACCAGAAGGCCCGGCCGACTCTAGTGGCAGGACGGGGATCTCGATGACCGCCCTGCACTTCGGGCACTTGGCACGTTTCCCAGGAAGGGTGTCGGGAACCTTGGGGCTTGCACTACACTCGCTGCGCTCGAATTTCACGGCGACCTCCTTCGGTCACGTGTTGACCTCATTATTTTTCAACCCTACTATCTTATCCCGACCGGCTCAGCATTTCAATGGTTTGTTCGGCCCCAAGGTCGCGGCATTCCGGGCCTTTCACCCCCACCGGCATGCACGGCGGGGGCGGGTGGCCTCACGGTATGACGACCTTCACCGGAATCTCCTGGCAAATGATCGGTCCGCCGGGGGAGTTCTTGAGGAGCGGGCGAGCGACCAGACGGGACATGTGCGGCAGCGTGAAGGTGTTCGGCGCGTCCTGGTCGGCCATGAACATCACGGACTCGGCCCGGCGTGGGGGACGGTAGCGTTCCTTGTGCGACGTGCCGCGGAATTCATAGACCTGACCGGTGAACGACACATCCTTGGTTTCGGCCACCAGCGGCAAGACCCGCACGCCGGGCGGAAGGTTCTCGACTTCAAGGATGATCTCTTCGTTGAAGCCCTCTTCGAGTTCGGTGACGATCACCATCTTGTGCCGCCCACCATTGTGGATGTTGACGAGGTCATCCTTGAAGCGGGCGTCGCGGCCGCCGAAGACGGTGAAAACGGTCTCGCCGACGTGGGGGATTTGCGGGCGGACGAGGAGTTGATAGGCGCAGCGCGGACCGCCGCGGCGAGAAGTCAGGTCGCGCAACTGCACGATATACTCCCCCGCCTCGTCGAACGTGTAGATCGTCTTGGCCTCGATCGATTTGATCCAGTCGTCCCCGTCGCCGGCCACCTTCGTGTAAATGTTCGAGAACAGTTCCTCGCCAGCGGCGTTGAAAACCCCAAGCCGCGGGCTGAAGTGCGGCGGCTGCATGTCGAGCGCGCGGATCTCAAATGCCAGCGGCTGACCCGCCTTGACGTTGATCTTGAAGTGGTCCTTGTCATCGGGCCGGTCGATCGCGCCCGCGATGATCATCGGGATGCCGACGTCGGCGGCCTGACTCGGTTCGTCGTTGGGTTCAGTTTCCGTGACGGAGCCGAGGTCGGTTTCAAACGTTGCGAGATAGGCGCCGGGACCGTCGGTGGCGGCGGGTTGACCCTCCGCGTTTTCGTCTTTCTTGGGGCGCTCGGCCGTTCGCGACCAGAGCTTGCGCAGCCAATCCGGCTCGATGCGGTTGGCGAACGCCCGCTCTTGCCAATCGTGAGGCTCGGGATGGACAAACTCGTGCGGCGTCCACTGGATCGTGCCCGACGTCGTCGCGTCTTCCACGCGTGCGATGCGAAGCATGTAACCGTGGTCCTTCGAACCCAAACCCTGGCGCTCGCCGACCTCGATCAGATACCAACCCTCCGTGTCGAAGCGGTGCGTGAGCCTGGGCAGGAAGGTGGGCACGGCCATCGATGGAAGACGGGGCGGCCAGTAATACACGGCACTTGCGTCCCGGTCCGGTTCGATCCGGCGAGGCTCATAGGGGTCGAACCAACTCTCCGTGGGTTCATACAGGGCGATCTCGGGTTCGTTGAGCAGCCGCGCTCCCTGTGGGGGCGGGATCAAACCGCTCGAGGTGATCAGCTCGAAGAGCAACTCCTCGCCCGCCGGAACTTTCACCGCGTAGTAATCGAGCTGACCCGGTTCGCTGATCCGACCGTTGACAACGGACGGATAGCCGACGAGTTGGGCCTGACTGGGCATGTGATGGGGGTCGTCAGCTTCCATGATCGGCGGCTCGGTGTGGATCAAAAACGGCAACGGCCGCAGAATACTGTTGGGCTGGATCAATCGGAAGCGATAGAAACCGGGTTTGAGAGAGGGATCGACCTTGAGCTTGAGCAGCCCATAGGCCCCGTCGTCGTCCGATTCGACCTTGACTTCGCCCGAGAGCAGATCGGTATCGAACCAGACCCACTGTGACGCGCCGACGCCGGGGATCTTGACTTCGAAGCTGGTCCCCACCTGACCGCCGGGCGGGTAGACCGAGTTCTGGGCGGGGATGGGGGCGCTCAGCATGACGCAGCAGACGGTGATCAAGAGCGGGCAAGCTTTCATACGGAAATCCATGGGGGTGTTCGGTCTACGGCCTAGGTGTCTAACCAGAGGTCCTATCTATCTCTTCGGCACGAATATGTGCCGACCTTTATCCTATCACATCGGCGGCGGCGGTCAAACTCATTGATGGTGGGCGGCGGCGGGGATGATTCAGGATTGAGGTTGTTGCCCGCCGGAGTCTTCAGGATCGGCTCCCGGCTCTCGTCCCTCGTCCTCGTAATCGTAGTCGGTCGCATTATCGGGTCGCTATCCGATTGCGGCTCGGGGAAGGAGATCGATTACGAGGACGAGAGCCGGGAGCCGATCCTGAACGAGAGCGAGAAGCCCCCATCGAAGGAGCGATACCCCGATGGGGGAAACGACCCGCAAAAAAATACCCGGCTCGATCACTAGATCGTCCGGGTATGGAGTTTCTGATGGGAATTCAAATCGATGGGCCCGCAACGATGCCGGAAATCCGCTCCTCGATCGGGGGTGTGGCCGTCGAACGGACATGGAAAGTCATTTCCAAGTGTCCGGTCGATTCTGTTGCGTAAGTCTGTAAGTCTAAACGATCGGAGCGAAGTCCAGGCGTGGTCGGCGCCGGGCCGTTGATACCGGCTGCTCGGCCCGAAAGCCGAACAGCCGGCTCATTCACTTTTTCTTCCGCGTCGTCCCGCGAACTGGTTTGCGAGTCGCGGCTTTCTTGGCGCCTTTTCTTGCCACGGTCTTCTTGGTCCTGGCGGCTTTCTTGCGTGCGCCTTTCTTCCTGCCGGCTTTCTTGCTGGCTTTCTTGCGCGCACCCTTCTTGGCCGCCCGCTTGGCGGTCTTCTTCCGGACGCCCTTCTTGCGGACGCCCTTCTTGCGGACGCCCTTCTTGCGGGCGGCCTTCTTCCTCACCACCCCCTTGACGCCCTTCCTCCGGACGACTTTCTTGCGAGTGGCCTTCTTTCTGACGGCCTTCTTTCTACCCGCCTTCTTGGCGGCTCGTTTTGCCATGAGAACGAGTCTCCTTTCCTGTAGTTCAACTAGTTCTTGTTGGTACCACACCCCAGTGGTTCGCTTGCCGGATTTGAGTCGAAGAACAGGTCCGCTTTCGCGGTGGATTCCTGTAGGTGAGTCTTCTGGTCAAACCTCAAGGTGTGTAACCTTTGTTCGGCAAGCATGCAAATGAGTCCATTTGCATCAAAGAACTTCTCATTTTTTTTCAAGAGTGGTCTATGTTGTCAAGTGCAAAAAGTTCAATCCGTTAAAATCTTTTGAAGTCTCGGATGCGCATCACAATCAAAATCTATCTCGCGTGACGGCGTTCGACTCGTTGCGGCTGCGTTTCGATGTCCATTCGGCGGCTTGGGCCGATCATTGAGAAACGCCTTTAAAATCAGGCAATAATCAACGCCACCCCGCATTGTTCTAAACGGCGTATCGTTGCCTCGCGTCTAGATTGATGAGCGTCCATCACCGGGAATGATCGCCTCTTCCAACCCACCGACCGTACTGAAAATAATTTTTCCCTGTCGACGCGTGAGTGTACCTTTGGAGTCATCTCCGTAGGCGAACTTCCCGAGGATCGTGCGAAGCCCTCGTCAGCGCGTGGAGCTCTTGCCTGAGCGGTATCATAGCCTCGCCCGATTCGACGAGGCACATCCCAACAGCCGTTTTCGATTCGAAAAGCAACCGATTGAACCTCGCGTGACGCATGGAGTCGTGTAGGGGACGCTCGCAGCAAAGCCGGGGGTGAAAAGGCAAACTCCCGGTCCTTTCATCCTTGCGCATCAGGTCCCATCACCGGCTAGGAGTTGGCCCGAACAGGCGCGTGAGGATTAACCCATTTTCCGCAGTTCAGAGCTTAGAAGTGCCCGTTTTCGAGTAAATTTGAATTTTTCGGGTAAAAGTCTGCACTACATTTTGAATTCT
>CAUZJO010000002.1:0-92261 GCA_963580245.1 Candidatus Sumerlaeia bacterium
CCGACGTGATCGACGCGGTGGCCGAGTCGCTCGTCGGGTCGCCCGAGTGCGGGGCCAGTACGGCGGCCATCCCGATCACGGACCGCGCGGCGTTCGAATCGCCCCACGTCGTCAAGGTGGTGATGGCACCTTCGGGGCGGGCCCTCTATTTTTCACGGTCGCCGCTCCCCTCGCCCGTGCGTCTGAACGCCCAGCAGGAGGCCGCGGATGACTTTGCGTGGGGCTTGAAGCATCTGGGACTCTACGCCTATCGCAGAGCGTTGCTGGAGGCGTTCGCCGGCTGGGCGCCCACGCCGCTCGAAACGCGCGAGTGCCTCGAACAGCTCCGCTTGCTCGAGAACGGCGTGGCGATGCAGGTGGCCATTGTTCCCCATGATTCCATCGGTGTGGACACCCCGGAAGAACTGAGAGAATTGGAGATGCGGCGCCCAAGCGCACCCACACCTTTACACTAGACCCCATATTCAGAGGAGACGGCTCAGTATGACGAAGTTCATTTTTGTCACCGGCGGCGTGATCAGTTCCCTGGGCAAGGGTATCTCGTCGGCGTCCATCGGGATGTTGCTCAAGAGTCACGGCTATCGGGTGACGATGATGAAACTCGACCCTTATCTCAACGTGGACCCCGGCACCATGAGCCCGTTTCAACATGGAGAAGTCTTCGTCACCGACGACGGCGCCGAGACCGACCTCGATCTGGGCCACTATGAACGGTTCACCGACGTGACGATGAGCGGGTCGAACAACATCACGACGGGCCAGATCTATTATTCCGTCATCACCAAGGAGCGTCGCGGCGACTACCTGGGCTCGACGGTCCAAGTCGTCCCCCACGTGACCGACGAGATCAAGGGCACCATTCTGCGGCTGGCCGATCAGGATAGTTACGACGTCATCCTGTGTGAAATCGGGGGCACGGTGGGCGATATCGAATCGCTCCCGTTCCTGGAGGCCATCCGGCAATTCCCGTACGATCTGGGCGGCGAACATTGCCTCTACATACACCTGACGCTGGTGCCCTATCTGCAGGCGGCCCAGGAACTGAAGACCAAGCCGAGCCAGCATAGCGTCCGCGCCCTGCGCGAGATCGGCATCCAGCCCGACATCCTGCTGTGCCGCACGGAACAGGCAATGAGCGAGACCCACCGTCAGAAAATCGCGATGTTCTGCAACGTCACGCCCGACCACGTCTTCGAGGCGCGTGACGCCGATGATATCTACGCTATTCCATTGCAGTTCGCCGAGCAGCGGATCGATCGGGCGATTATCAAGAAACTGGGGCTGCCGCGCTCCAAGGCCGCGCAGGAACTGGACGGTTGGCGCGCGATGATGACGCGCATCCAGGCCATCGACCAGACCGTCCGCATCGGCGTGGTGGGGAAATACATCGAACATCAGGACGCGTACAAGAGCATCTACGAAGCGTTGCGGCACGCGGCCGTGGCCAACGACGTGGAACTCGAGATCGCGCGCATCGACTCCGATACCCTCACGCCCGACCATTGCGAAGAGCCATTGGCCGGCTTGTCGGGCATCCTGATCCCCGGCGGGTTCGGTCAGCGGGGCGTCGAAGGCAAGGTCCTGGCGGTGCACCACGCCCGCGAACGGGGCGTGCCTTACTTCGGGATTTGCCTCGGGATGCAATGCGCGTTGATTGAATTCGCGCGTCACGTTTGCCGTTTGGAAGGCGCGCATAGCCGCGAGTTCGACGAGGATACGCCCCATCCCGTCATCGACCTGCTGGCCACCCAGAAGACCATCACGACGATGGGCGGGACCATGCGCCTGGGGGCCTACACCTGCCACCTGGACGAGCGGAGCAAGGCGGCAGCCTGTTACGGCGCCCCGCAAATCTCCGAACGCCACCGCCATCGTTATGAGGTCAACAACAAGTATCGACCCATGTTCGAGGAGCATGGGCTGCTTCTGGCGGGATTGACGCTCGACCACCGGTTGGTGGAAATGATCGAAATCCCCGACCACCCGTGGTTCGTCGGCTGTCAGTTCCACCCCGAATTCAAGTCACGTCCCCTACGCGCCCACCCGCTCTTCGCGGGCTTTATCGGCGCGGCCAAAAGGCACGCCCTTAGCCCGGCCGTTCCCCTGCCCTCCACGGCTTGATGACGCCGATGGGGCGTCGTGAGGTTCGGGATGAATCGCGGATCGGAGACTTCACGATCAACTTATGCCGGCCCCTCAATTCGGCGCCCAATGGGCCAACTTTCTTAAAGGAAACTCAAAAAATTCGGTTTGCAGTCGTCCCTACGGGACTCCAATGCGTTATCGGTTTGATTTCCCGCCATTTGCGTGGTGGGCTGAAAGCAATCGTCCCTGCGGGGACTGAGTTTTTAGAGGCGCCTATCATTGACTGGACGGTGAGGGGAACCCTCGCGTAACCATGATGGGTCCACCCCTCCGCTTCCTCGTTCATCGGCATTGGTTTCTCGCCTTGAGCATCTCTCTCGTTTACGGTGCCCCGGCCCAAGAGGTGATCATCAACGAGTTTCTGGCCGCCAACACCGCCGGGATGCAAGACGAGGACGGCGACTATTCGGATTGGATCGAACTACTGAACCTCGGCGAGGAAGCCGTCGACCTGGAGGGCTGGCGGCTCACCGACGACCCCCATGATCCGGACCCGTGGGTCTTTCCCGCGATCACCCTGGGTCCCGGCGAGTTCCTGGTCGTGTTCGCCTCGGATAAAGACCGCCGCCCCACCGACGGCGGCCCGCTGCATGCGCATTTCAAATTGAAGGCCTCCGGCGAGTATCTGGCGCTGTTCGGCCCGGAATCGGCCGAGAAAAACACCCAGAGCGAGTTCCATCCATCTTACCCCGCTCAGTCGGCCGATGTTTCGTACGGTCGCCGCATCGACGAACCGACCTACGATTTTTTCGAAACGCCGACCCCGGGCGCACCCAACGCCGGGGTGGGTCTCGAAGCGAGGGTGGATCCGCCCCGGTTCGGCGTCCCGCGCGGGTTCCATGACGAGGCATTCAGCTTGACGCTCACCCACCCGACGCCGGGCGTGGAAATTCGCGTCACGATGGACGGGCGGGAGCCGACCGTGGACGATGCGCTCTATACGCAACCGCTCCCGATCGACCAGACGACGATCATCCGCGCGCGGGCGTTCAAAGCCGGGCACGTTCCCTCCAGGACCGCATCGCACACGTATCTGATGAACCTGGACGACCGCTTCAAGGGCCTGCCGGTCATCTCGATTCAGAGCGACCCCGAGAAAAACCTCTACGAACCCGAGGGGATCATGGCGATCGTCGGCGGACATTACGACGAGGAAGACCTATGGGTCTCTGAGGATCCCGACGATTACAATTATCCCACGCGGCGCGGGCGGGCCTACGAACGGCCCACGTCGGTCGAGGTCATCTCGGCCGCCGGGGACGAGGACTTTCAGATCGATTGCGGCATCCGCGTGCAAGGTAGCGACTACACGCGACCGCGATATCGCCGCGGCGAGGATTGGGCCCAACCGTTCCACAAATTCTCGTTTCGACTCTACTTCCGCTCCGAATACGGCCCCGGCCAGTTGCATGTCCCCCTGTTCGGTTCCACCGGCATCGACACGTTTGACAAGATCGTCCTGCGGGGAGGGCAGACCGATTGGTTGAACCCGTTTATCAAAGACGAGTTCGTTCGCCGGTTGCACATCGACTGCGGCCACGTAGCGAGTCGCGGCATCTTCACCCACCTTTTCATCAACGGTGCATACATGGGTTACTACAACCCGGCGGAGCGGCTCGACGAACGTTTTTTCCAGGCGCGTTATCGAAGCGAGAAAGATTGGGACGTGATCGCCCACACGGTCAAGGCGCGCGACGGCGACATGGAGGCGTGGGACGCGCTGCGTTTCTATATTCGCGACCAGGACATGGCGCAACGGGAGCATTATGAGTACGTGGCCCAGCGCATGGACCTGGTGAATTTCATCGATTACCTGATGGTCAACGACTATGCGGAGACGCTTGATTGGCCGAATAACAATATCATCATCGCGCGCGAGCGATCGCCCCAGGGCAAGTTCCGGTTCCATGTTTGGGACGCCGAAATCTCGTTTCTTTTCCGCAACAGCCATTATGTATTCTATCGAGAAAATCCCGACGAGCATATTTCCATGGTCTACTTGGGGCTGCGGGAAAACGCGGATTTTCGATTGCTCTTCGCCGACCGGATGCAGAAACACCTGTTCAACGGCGGCGCGCTGACCGATGAACGCGTGCTGCGCCGTTACACGGAACTGCGCGAGATCATGGAACCTCACATCGCCGATTTCGACCATGCCACTTTTGAAGAGTGGTTCCGCGGCCAGCGTTCGCGGCTGATCGGCCTGTATTTTTGGGAAGGTCTTCTACCTGAACTCCGCGCGCCGCGTCTGATCCCGCACGGCGGCTTGATCGAGGTGCCGCCGAGCCTGGGGATGGAAAACTCGGACCAAGGGGCCGCGATTTATTTTCGGGCCGACGGGGGAGACCCCAGGGGCCCGCTGACGAACCAACCGGCCGATGACGCGGTCATCTACGTGGGTCCGCTCCAGCTCGAGCGGGTGACCCGGGTCGGGGCGCGGGCTTTCGATGGGGCGGACTGGAGCGCGCTGACGGAGGCGGATTACCGCACCGCCGACGCCGAGGAGGTCCTCATCACCGAGATCATGGCCAATCCCCGCGGCCCCGACGAAGGCCGGGAGTGGTTCGAGCTCTTCAACACCAGCTCACGGGCCATCAACCTGGACGGCTGGGCTATCGCGGACAATGATGGCGATTTTCACCGCATCGACAACGGCGGTCCACTAATCATCGGCCCCCACGCGCATCTCGTTTTGGGCCAGAGCCTGGACCCGGCGATCAACGGCGACGTGATGGTGGCCCATGCCTACGGCCAGGACGTGACACTCGGCAACCAGGACGATGAGCTGATCCTGCTGCAGGGTGATCTGGTCACGTTTTCGGTGGGCTATGGCGAGGCATTCGAGCGCGTGCCGCGCCCGATCCATCATCGGTCCGGCATCGAGCCGATTTCCGGCGCCTCGATGGGCATGGCATGGGATTATCGCGAGGGTCCCGCGGACCACTGGCTCCACCAGCGTCCCATGTTCAGTCCCCGTTTCGACCGCGGCACGCCCGGCCGCCGCAACAGTAACGTCGAGGGTTCGGGTCCTTCGGCGATCGATGAACCAGGTTGGTTGAAAATCGGGCCCGACGGACGGTATGATTCAGTTGGGGTGAGAGGAGGCCGGGGGAAGCGGCCTCCTCTCTGAGGGGTGATGGGGGGAATGGAGAGGTTAATCTCCACGGTAGACCGGTAATTTCAGGCCGGTGGGTCGGGCTAGATCGCGGTGGATTGTGCCTAACCTTGGGTGGCCTGAATAGTCTGAATAGCTTATCGGACCTTGTGGGAGAAACTGTAGTGGTAAAACCCGAAGAGTTTCGCATCCAAATCGAGCCCGATGGGCGCGTGGTCCTGGACGGTCGCGGGATGGAGCTGACGTCTTACCGGCGGATCGCCGAGTTGCTCGAGGAGACCCTGGGCCCCGTCCAAGAGCTCGAACGCGCCCCCAATGACCCGCCCCGGCGCTATATTCGCCCCGTCGAGTCGCGCGAGCAGGAAGAATCGGACCGGCTGGACCTAGGCCGCGGCCGGTGACGCCCGGGCCGCGGACCTTTCGCTTCCGACCCCCGCGACGGCGAGAGGGAACATGGGCTGGCGTGGCGTGTCCCTATTTTGGGCTGGAAACTTTACTGAAGTTCTCCTAGAGTCTTCTGTCCACAGTGGTTGTTGCCGTTCTCGCAGCCTGATGCCCCATGCCCCGCTCGATACCGCCCGTTGAAATGAAGAGGAGGATCACGGTGATTAAAAGTGCTACTCAGACCTGGCTCCGCCGCCCACGTGTCGTCTCGCTTGTTTGCCTCACGCTGGTGCTCGCCCTGGGCTCGACCGGTTGTTCCCGGACCAAGCCCCGCAAGCACTGGTGGCAAGTCTGGCGCCCCAAATCGACCGAAACTTCGGAGATTTACCACCCCGATACGGTCTTCATCCCGCCGCCGCCAGAAGTGGTGGATCCCAACGCGCCGGGGGATGCCGAGCGCCTCCCGCCCGGATCCGAGCTGCCGCCGCCGCCGGTGATCGGCACGGAGATGGCCGAGCCCGAAGCCGTCCGCCAGCCACCCGCTGGCATGGTCAGTGAGCTGCGCACGGTCTACTTTCAGCACAACAGCGCGGTGCTTGGTGGCTCCGCCAAGGCCGTCCTGGACGAGAATGCGCGGTGGCTGTTGGACCATCCAGGCTACGAAGTCCAAATCGAGGGCCATTGCGACTCGCGGGGGACGAACGAATACAATCTGAATCTAGGGGACCGGCGGGCCAAGTCGGTCAAGGCGTATCTCGTGGCCAAGGGGGCCGATTCCGAGCAGCTGCACACGATTAGTTATGGGGAGGAGCGGCCGGCGTTGCCGGACGATGGCGACGTGGCTTGGTCCAAGAACCGGCGTGTCCAATTCCTGGTCTATTGACGACCATATTCATCAGGGTAAAGCAAGAGGTGCTGAACAGTGAGGGTCGCAAACGTTGAGGAAGGACTCGCGCGGGTACTCAATCCGCGTCGGTTGGGTGTCTTGGGATTGATATTGGTTCTGGGCGGGTGCACCGCCTTTGAGTCCGGCAGTCAGTATCAACTGACCAAAGACATCCTCAAACTCGAAAACAAGGTGGACAAACTGCTCGACCAGCAGCAGTCCAATTATCGGAAGGTTGAGGGGCAACTGGGCAACCTCGACACCAACCTGGAGACCCGCGGGGCCGCCCAGCGCAACGCCACGGACGACATGGAACGTCTGATGCGCGAGATACAACAGGAAATGAACGACATGAAGGGCGAGCTGGAGGCGTTGACGGTTCAGCTTAACAGCATGTCGAATAGCTCTACCCTTCGCGCCGACATCCTGCCCGAGCGGGTTCCCCCAGCGGACGAAGAGACCGCGGACGGCTCCACCCCCGGAGCAACGCTCCCCTACCCCGCGGGCGACGACGAGCCGCAGCCGGGCTCGGTCGCGGCCGTTGATCAGGCGATCTCTCAAGCCCTGCACCAATTCAACCTGGGACAATACGAAGAGGCGTTGGTGATTCTAAAACAGGCGCGTGATCAGAATCCCTCTCGGGAGGACTTGGTTGTAGTCCTCTTTTGGACGGGTGAATCCCATTTCAGCCTGGAGGACTATGACGCGGCGTTCGATGCGTATCAGGAACTGATCAAGACCAATAACAGCTCACCCAAGGCTTGGCTGGCCCTCGAACAGATGGCCAACATCCGGTATCGCCAGGAAAAATGGGATGAGGCCTTGGAGTTACTCAGTCTGTTTGACAGCAATGAGAACTATGACTACATCGACCGCGTCCGCGACCTGAAAGCTAAGACTGAATCTCAGAAGGCCGGCGGCGGGTCGGAATAAGCCCGCGCGCGCGGCCATGCCGCGGAGGGACATTTTCTCCATGTGCGCCGCATCCAAACACGTCGCCGTCCTTGTCGAACAACAGTACCAGGAAATGGAAGTTTGGTATCCGGTCTATCGCCTGCGCGAGGCGGGCGCGCGGTGGGTCGATGAGGAGGTCGTCGTGGATCGCAACCTCATTACAACGCGCAAACCAGACGACTTATCGGCCTTTATGAAAGTGCTGCTTGAAGGGCTTCGCGCCTGAACGCGCTGATTCGCCCGGCCGGGCGAGACCGCTCGAAAGGATGGAGCATCCCATGAATCAGGAACGACGCGTCGGGTTGGTCCTGTTGATAGGGTGCATCCTTGTCGTCGGGGTGTTTGCCGCCATTTTCATCGCCCGCGAGGCGAGCAGTCTCTATTACACCATCGTGTTCAACGACGCCGAGGGCCTGCAGGTGGGCGACCCGGTGCAGGTCAACGGCGTCGACATCGGCGTGGTCAAGTCCGTCGAGCTGCAAACGCAACCGGAACCCCGCATCGACGTCCGCGTCAAGGTCTATCCCAAGCACATCGAGAAGGTGCTCGCCGATTCCACGGCGATCATTTCGGCCGTCTCGTTCCCCAACGTCTCGGGTCAGAAGATCGTCGAGATCCATAACAGCGGCTCGGACCCGCCCGCCAAGCCCATGCAGGAGGACGCCGAGATCAACGGCATGAACAGCAAGGTGGCCCTGCTGTTGTGGAAAGGCAAAGAAAAGCTTGTCGGGAGCCCGGACGGCCTCAAGGAAAAAGCGAAGGCGATGGGTTCAAAACTCAAAAAAATCAAGAAAGATGTCGGCGAGATGGCCAAGGCCCCACGCGTCAAGGAATTGTTCAAGGAGCTGGCCGATTTTATCAAGCAGTTACGAACGAAGGGGGCCGAGAGACTCGATGAGTTGATGGAGCGCTGGCCTCAGATCAAGCAGAAACTGGATGAGGTCCTGAAACAGCTCGTGGAGTTTGGTCGCGAGATGATCGCCGATAAACTGCGCAACCTGGCCGAGGAAATCGAATCGATGCTGGAGCACCTGCGGCAGGACCGCGAGGAGCCGGCTCAAAAGCCCAGTGACCCCGTGGCATGACATCGGCCCGCCGTTGGAACTTCGCAGCATTTTCGATCATCCTCCTGCTGGCCTGCCTGTTCCAAACCTCCGGTGCCATCCGCCACGGTTGGATTAGCGACGACGCGTTTATCTCCTATCGTTACGTCCGGCACCTGCTTGACGGCCACGGTCTGGTCTGGAACGTCGGCGAACGGCCCCCGGTTGAGGGTTACACGAACTTCCTGTACATCCTGGTCCTGGCACTGGGCGGGTCGCTGGGGGTGCCCATCCTGGGCTGGAGCGTCCTGTTCAACCTGTTGTGTTCATACGCCACGATGGCGATCACGGTTTGGATCATGGCCGGCCTCGTGGGACGGCTGAGCTGGGTCTGCGCCGTGCCGGCCTTCTTGCTGGGAATCCACCAATCATTCAACTATTGGGTGTGCGGCGGATTGGAATCGCATCTGTTCGCGCTGCTACTCACGTTGGGGACGGCGTTGCTCGTGAGTGGGCATGGACGGCTCGGCCCGTTGCGGCTCGCGGTCCTATCGGTCCTGTTCGCATGCCTCAGCCTGACGCGGCCGGAAGGGATAGGGGTTTTCGGCGGCGTGGTCGTCGTTTATCTCTATAAGCTGCGCGGAGACCATGCACGGCCCGCCAAGGAGCGAATCTGGCGAGGTCTGTGTCTGGTGTTGCCGTTCGTCGTGCTGATCGGCGGACACGTGGCGTGGCGCTGGCACTACTATTTCGACCTGTTTCCGAACACCTATCACGCCAAAACCGGCGGCGGTCTGGCGCAGATCCTTCGGGGAGTTCGTTATCTGCGCGAATACATCTACTCTAATGACGGGATTCTACTCCCTCTCGTCGTCTTGGCCGCTTTACCCCTCCGGGGCCCGAAGGAATGGATCGTGGGGGCGATGGGCGGCTGGATGACGGCCATAATCGTCGCCGTCGGGGGAGACGGACTACTCAATTACCGGTTCATCGTGCATGTTCTGCCGCTCGCTTACGTTTGCGTCGGGGTCGTGATGGTCGCCTATCTGAAGGCTTTTGAACATCGGGCCTCTTCTACCCGCGGGCTTGCGATGGTGATCCTGGCACTGATCATCGGGGCGTGCTTTCACCGCCAGGTTTTGGTCGACGGCTACCGATTTTCACGAAACTGGATCTTGCGCGTCCCCGCATACCTGGCCGGGGGCGCGTGGCCGCCTTCGATCGAGACCGAAGACGATCCGCTACGCGACGCGGGGAGCTTCCTACGCGAGCGTTTGCCCGAGGACACTCTCATCGCGGCCAACCCCGTCGGTCGTATCGGTTTCTATTCCGAGTTGCCGGTGCTCGATATGTTGGGCCTGTGCGATCGGACCATCGCCCGGACGTGGGTCCCGGGCATGGGTCTGGGTCAGGCCGGGCACGAGCGCTACAACGGCGTCTACGTCCTGCGGCGCCGCCCAGCCGTCATCCTGCCCGGTTCCGGCATGGTGCATCCGCGGCGTTACGAGCTAGACGACACGCGCGACATCCAGGAGACGTGGGGGGCCCACATGGGTCTGACCGCCGCCGATTTCGACCTGTATGCTCGGGCGGCGTTCCACGAGCGCTACCGGTCGAAGATCGTTGAACTGGACGACCACAAGTATCTCCATCTACTCGTAAGGTCGGACCTGGTTGAGTCGCTCCCTTGGATGGCTGTTGCTCCTACACCATGAGCCGATCCCAACGCGAAAGGATCAACGACTACCGATCCTCGCCACGATAGCCCAGCGAGTCGATGTAGAAGATGTCGCCAATGCTGACCGTGCCGTTGGTGGGATTATAATATGGAGTCCAGGAGTTTTGGGGCCAGGGGATGAAGTCGGGACCGACTGATTGAAGCATGTAGCGGTAGGTGTGGGCGCGGGCGTTGGTCAAGTCGTCGTTGTACCAGACGAAGCTCACGTTCGGGGCCTCGCGGCCCGGCACGGTGGCCCCGCGCATGAAGAAACTCGCCCAGATGACCCGATGCGGGTTGTTATGCGGTTTTTCCAACTCAAACATGCGCGTGTTGAAATAATCAACGGGGACCGAGGTCAGGAAGGCAACGGGCGTGGTCAGGCGCCGGCCGATACCCATTAGCCTGCCGGTCTGGTAATCCTTCCAGCGAAGAAACTCGATGGTTCCGCCGCCGCTGCCCTCCCATGGGATCCAATTATTCTCGACGTGATAAGCTTCCATCCCGATCACGACGGTGCGCATATCGGCCAGCGTGCGAGAGACCTTCGCGCGCATTTGGGCCTCAAGGAAGTTAGGCACGGCGATCGCCGCGAGGACGGCGATAATCGCAACGACAATGAGCAATTCGATTAACGTAAAAGCGGCGCCGGTTTTTTTCATCATCAAACTTTTCCTTTCCCAATCGACTTCTAACGCAGGGCGGTCGGCGTTCAGTGGTTGATATTGCGGCAAACCTCGGGATCCAAAGGATCATGGCGGCACGGTCGTTGAATCATCCGTCGTCGCCGTAATCACGCCGGGATTGATCAGTAGATTCGTCCCTTCGATCGTCCCGAGCCTGAGCTGCAACCCGTCGCAGTGGATGAGCGAGTTGCGCAAGGTTCCATTGGTCACGTTGAAGACGTGCGTCGCGGTTCCGAAACTCGCCGTCGGCTTGCAATGGTAGGTGATCTCGTCGAAGGTGGCGTTATTCGAGCCGCCGAATATCTCGTTCTTGGCCTGGTTCCAGCATTCCATGACGGACAACCCACGCACCCGGCTATCGACGTGGAAAGTCCTGCCGGGCGGGACGCCCACTTCGGAATAAAGCGTCGTGCCGAGGAACGTGATATGATCGTTCAGGTTGCCGCCCGAGATGTGGATCAACCGCGGCCCTTCGCCGGAGATATTCCCGCCGACCCATCGCATCTGCATCGTATTCTGGAGACGCAACGCCGTCATCATGCTCGCCTCACCGGAGGTCTGCTGGCTCAGGTCGTGAATCTCGCCCGCCGTGATCGTCCAGTCGCTGGTGTTGGAGCCGGTGGAGTGGGTGGGCGTGAATTCGGATTGGACGTTGGCGTAGTTATCAAACGTGAACGACATCACCGTCGTGTTCGGATCGCCGGGGTGGTAGTTATACCAGTCGCAGTTGATCATGTCGCTGCTGGGCACGCCGTAGCAGTAGAACGTCGCGACGCTGTATTTGCCGGTGATATACAACGTGTCGAAATGGAAGGCGTTGGAGCGAAAACCGCCTGGCGTTGATTGGGCCAGCATGACGGCGGTCTTGGGCGTGTTCGTTTGACTGAAAGCGCCGAGTTGAAAGTTGCGGAGGTTGACGAAGGCCGAGCCGGTCAGGTCGATAACCGCGCTGACGTTGCTCTGGCGCGGCATGATCGTGGTCTTGTTGATCCCCGAGCCGAGCAACGTCATGCCGTGGGTCACGTCCGTCATGTCCAGGCTGTGCACCGAGTAGACGCCGGGCGGCATGAACACGGTCCCGCCACTGGATTTCGCCGTGTTAATAGCCGTCTGGATGGCGTCGGTATCATCGGTCCCCCCATTGCCCGTGGCGCCGAAGTCCGTGACATCGAACACGCTCCCCGAAGGGCCGCCGCCTCCGCCGACGTTGTCGATGTTGTCGGCGAACCCGGGCGGCACGCTCGATATGTCGTCCCAGGCCACTTCGGACGTGGCTTTGGCCCTGTGGGCGAACGGCACCGATTCAACGCGGATCCGATCACCGAACAGGTCCGCGACGCCGATGCCGGTATCATCGGTGTCGAGGTAGAGCGCGAACCAGAGATTGGCGATGGCGAGGGCCTCGGGGAGCGGGAGGACCGAGATGGCGAACCGCCCATCTTCGGCAAACGTGACGCTGCCGTTGATGTCGGCTCCCAATTGATCACCCGCCGCGGCGTCGTTGAAGAACTGGACGCGATAGCCGTGCATTCCCGTCACCGGGATGCCCGAAGCGGTCGAGACCTGGCCCTGGATTGAGATCGTGTCCGGTCCTCCCTCGCCCGGATCAATCGCCGGGGCTTCGTCGAGGGTCGTCACGACCACCCGGTCGAGCG
Organism: Candidatus Sumerlaeia bacterium; assembly: GCA_963580245.1. Lineage (GTDB taxonomy): Bacteria > Sumerlaeota > Sumerlaeia > MVZB01 > MVZB01 > CAUZJO01. Next base: position 12,586 of record CAUZJO010000002.1, read on the forward strand.
CGAACGGACCATTCGAGCCGCAGCAGCCGTTTCCGAGGAGCGCGATCGAGTATTCCGAACCGCCGGCCACGTCGTAGCTATTAAGGAAATCGACCGATGCCTGGGTCCGTTCAAACCCATCGGCGAGCATCGTCGTCGGCATGGCCTGGATCCAACCCGCGCCCGCGTCGTAATACCATTCGAGGACGCCCGATTGACGCAGGACCAACCGCAGGGCATAAGGGCCGCCCGCGCCCGGCGCCGTCGCGACGTCCGAAACGACGCCGTTTCCGCCGTTCCCGTCCGGGATTCCCGTGCCGGCAGAATTGGAGTACATCTTCATCGGCACGGCGGGATGGAACATCCATCCGCGATCGGCGCTGCCGTCTCCGCCAAAGGCCTCCACGCCCGTCCAGGTGATCGACGGACTGGAAGGAACGCCGGAGAAGTACCAGTCCACCTGGTAATCCGCGGTTCCGTCGGCGGTGAATCGAAACGTCGATGTTATGCGCGGGCTCCCCCACGTCATGGAAGCCACGTTAAACGTCGCGTTACCGTTACCGTCGTGTTTGGGCACATCCAACGCTCCGCCCTGATCAACTGTCCAGAGGCCTGAATCCAGGGGGGTTCCGAAGTCCCCGTCAAAATTGTCCTCGAAGACGACTCTCTGGGCCATGGAGTGGGATGCGCAAGCGATCAGGGCACCCGCCAGTATCAAAGCCGTCGCGATTCGCTTCATTTCGATTCGTCTCCTTTACAACTTGAATCCGAGCGAATGCATATCGCCTTGTGCGGCTTCTTCATTGGGAAGCGGGACCGAGAATCCGGATGGATCATGGATACTCGCGCCACTGGCGGGCGGGGCTGCCGGTCGGGACCCTGACCGGACCGGTGCGCAGGACTTCTCCGCGCCCGTTGAGCGTCGTCGTGGCGGCGTGCCAGTGGACATAGACCGTCGCCCGCTCGCCGCGGCCATTGGCGACCGAGGCCGTTCCCCCGGCGCGGTCCGAGGCGATCTCGACCAGTCGCTCACCCCGACCGTTCTGGTTCGCGGCGACCGCGGCGGCGGCGGCGATGGCCACGCAGAGGACCCAAACGAGCCCGGTCGCCCTGCTCTTGGAACCGATGACGGAACCTCTCGGATTGATAAACATACACTTATCCTCGACATCTTCTGATTTCACTCTAGCAACAGTATATAGGATCGGGCGTTCAACGCCACCAATCAATTCTGGGGGAGGCTTGGGGGGTGCATCTCGCGGTTCCGTAAAATGCACCCACGGGCGCGGGGAGCACCAATCAGTTTTCTGGCTCCCTGAAGGGAGAAATTTGATTAGCCGTGGGTGGCAACCCACGGAAGTGGGGACCCCAGGACATCACGACCCTGGAGGGGTCGAACAGGACGTATCACGTTATGATTCAACCTTTTCAGGGTTGTCGCGATGATGGGACCGCGAGCCCTGGGTTGACACCCACGGTTTATGATTCGCATCCGGAGAAAACTCAGGCTTCAGCACTTGCTTCCCCTTCACGGAGCCGAAGCGCCGCCGGTTCGACCTCTTCACGCTTCGGCATGGTTCCCGTCTTGAACCAACTGAACACTAATCGCGCGTCACTCAGGATCAGGAGCAGGCAGGGGATGAGGATCAGCGTCAGGAGCGAGGCGAAGGCGACGCCGAAAGCGATCGAGATCGCCATGGGGATCAGGAACTGGGCCTGCATGCTTTTCTCGAGGATAAGCGGCGCCAGGCCGAAGCTGGTGGTCAGCGTTGTCAGGACAATCGCCCGGAACCGCCTTGCGCCGCCCTCGCATAGCGCCTGAAACAGCGGGATACCGCCCGCGACGCGTTCATTGATGCACACGATGAGCACGATTGCGTCGTTGACCACAATCCCCGACAGCGCCACCATTCCGAACATACTGAGCATCGTGAGGTCGAAGCCCATCACCATGTGCCCGAACGTGGCCCCGATCAGCCCGAACGGGATCGTGATCATGATCACGATGGGCTGGATGTAGGAGTGAAATATCGTGGCCAGAATCAGGAAAATCCCGAGCATGGCGATCGGGAACCCGACCTTCAGGCTGCCCAGCGATTTGGCGGTTTCCCGATTCTGACCCTCGATCGTGGCATACATACCGGGGTAGTCGCGCGTCAGGTCGCCGAGAAACGTCGACTCCAGGTACGTCACGATCTCACGGGCGTTGGCCTGGGTGGTATCGACGTCGGCGATGACGACGATCCGGCGTGAACCGTCCTGGCGATGGATCGTCGCATAACCTTGTTCAAGTGATACTTCAGCCACCGAGGCGAGCGGAACCTCGTCGCCCTCGCTCGTGCGAATCCGGATGCGTTCGACGTCGGCCAACGAGCGGCGCTCGTCGCGGGGATACCGGATCCAGACTTTGAGGTCGTCGCGCCCGCGCTGGAGGCGCAGCACCTCGTCGCCGTAAAACCCCTGGCGCAACTGACGTCCCAGGTCCTCGTCGTTCAGGCCGAGGTTACGCGCTTCGGGCTTGAGCCGGGTGCGCAGTTCCCGCTTGCCGGGGCGGAAATCGTCCTCGATCTGAAAGACGCCGGCGAAGGCGCCCAGCTTCGCCTTGAGGCGGCCGGAGGCCTCGCGCAGTTCATCCATGTTCTCGCCCTGTAACCATACCTCGATCGCCTTGCCTCCCGGTCCCGTTTGCGGCGTCTCATACTTGAGGTTGAGCGCGCCGGGGATACGGCCGACGTTTTCTTCCCACTCGCTGATAATCTTTTCGTAATAGATGTCGCGCCGTTCGGTGGGGAGCATCTCGACGAAGACGGCGCCGATGTTCGGACCCACCGCGCCGGCGAAGCCGATCCCCGAACCGATGATGGAATAGAGCGCCTCGACCATCGGTTCGCCCGATTTCGTTTCCGCCCCTTGCGCAACCTTACGCAGTCCATCCTCGATGCGCTGGATGGCGTCGCGAGTGACCTCGAACGGCGTGCCGTTCGGAAACTCGACCTGGGAGTAGACGAAATCGGTGTCCATCTTGGGGAAGATCTGGAACTTGACGAATCCCCCTTGATAGACGCCGAAGGAAATCAGCAGTATCGCGATCGCCCCCGCGAGCGTGACGTATCGCCAGTGGAGAATGTGGCGAATGAAGGGGATGTAGATGCGTTCGACCACCCACTCCAGCGTGTGGCTGAGGTTATAGCACAGGCGCTTGAGCTTGTGCCTGAGGCCGTAGCCCTCACGGTCCGGCGCACCCTGATCAGGCAAATGCCGCAAATGGCACGGCAACATTACGAGGCTTTCGATCAGCGAAATCACGAGGGCCGCTATCACCGCGACCGGCAACACCCGGATGAACTTGCCCATGATCCCGCCGACAAACATCAACGGGATGAAGGCCACGATCGTCGTCATGACGGCCGCGAAGACGGGCAGGCCCACTTCGGTGGCACCGTCGATCGCCGCGCGGATCGCCGACTTGCCCTCGCGCCGATGGACGTAGATCGCCTCCCCAACCACGATGGCGTCATCCACGATGATGCCGAGGATCATGATCAGGGCGAACATGCTGATCATGTTGATCGTCTGGTCGGTCGTGCCCATCAGCGCCAGCGCGCCGGCCAGCGAAATCGGAATGCCCATCGAGCACCAGAAGGCCAATCTCAAATCCAAAAAGATCCAAAGAAGCAGAAAGACCAGCAGCAGCCCGATACGGCCATTGCGGATCAGCAGGTTGAGCCGGTCGTTGATGAACCTCGAGCTGTCGCTCCAGACTTGGAGCCGCGCCGATGGCCGGGCGACGCCTTCCTCGTCGATCAGCTGCGGGAATTTCTCGTTTCGCCCCTTAACGTATTCTCGGACTTCCTGGCTGATCGCCAGCGCGTCCTCTTCCTTGGTCTTGAACACGTTGATCAGGACCGATGCTTTCCCATTGAAGAAGCCGTAAACCTCATCCTCCTCGAAGCCGTCGCGGATCGTCGCGACTTGCCCCAGGCGAATCGACGTGCCGTCCGCGCGGGCCAGCAGGACGATTTTGCCGTAATCCTCGCCCGTGTAGCGGCGGCCCATGGTGCGGATTTTGATCTGTTCACCCTTGCCCCGGACGGTTCCGCCCGGCCAGTTCTCGCTGGCCCGTCGCACCGCGCGGCTGACGTCGTCGAATGTCATGCCGTAACGCCGCAGCCGCTCCTCGGAGATTTCGATCGATATCTCATAACGCCGCACGCCCGCCAGACTGACCTGGGTGACGCTGGGCAGCCGCAGCAGGTCTTCCTTGGTCTGCTCGGCCACCTCCTTGAGCTGGCGTTCGGTAAGGTCGCCGTACAGCGAAATAAGCAAGACCTGCCCGCGCGTGGTGAGTTCATTGATAATCGGGCGCTCGGCGCCGGCGGGGAACGTGACAATGGCGTTGATCTTGTCGGTCACGTCCTCCTTGAGCTTTTCGATATCGTAATTTGAATCGGCTTCGATCAGGGCGGAGCCCATGAACTCGGAGGCGGTCGTCTGATACTTCTTGATGCCCTCGATGCCCTCGATGGCGTCCTCCAACTTGAGGCAGATGCCTTCTTCGACCTCTTCGGGGCCGGCGCCCGGATACAGGACCTGGACCTGGACCGTATCGACCGAGAACTCGGGCAGCACCTCCCGGACCAGCATGAACGAAGCAATCACGCCCGACATGAGGATGATCATCAGGAGGATATTGACAAAGATGGGGTTACGCACCCCGATGGAAACAAATCGTTTCATGGAACGGGCTCGATTTCAGGTCTGGGCGCGTCGAGTTTCAATGAATTGCTCGTCGGATCGGCGGCGATCCGCGGCTGGGGGTTGATCAGCGATACGTCGGCCAATGTCCCGTCCAACACAACACCGGGTTGTTTGGTGAGGACGACGTCGCCGGGCGACAAACCGGCGTCGATGAGGACGGACTCGCCTTCATAGCGCGCGATGCGGACGCCCCGCGAGTGAACGCGTTCGGTATTGACCACGAGCACGTTGCCGTCGGGCCCCACCGCCGAACGCGGCAAGCGATAGACGCCTTCGATCGTCCGGCCGGGGATCTCGACTTCACAGAACATGCCCTCGACCAACGGGAATACCTGGGCGCCCGGATCGTCGGCCACCGCGATCGGCTCATCGACCTCGACGACCAGATTGAGCGTGCGCGTTTTTGGATCGAAACGCTCGACGCGGCTCAGCCGACCCCGCCAGTGGACCAGCTCCGGTTGTTCGGTCCAGCGGATCTTGACGGGCAGGCCGCTCGTTTCGCGAAACCAATTCTTGATGTCTCCGGCCGGGGCGATATCCAGCCAGCGCGCGGCCTCTCCGCCCTCGATCGGAACCATGATCTCCAGCACCGTATCGTCGATCAGGATCAACAACGGTTCCATGCCCGGCCGGACGATCTGTCCCGGTTCGAGGTTCTCGCGGTCGATGCGGCCGGTGAACGGGGCGTGGACCTTTGTGTCTTCGAGGTTTAGCTCGGCTTGTTCAAGTTGCGCGAGAGAGCTTTGGAGCCCGGCCTCGAGTTCCAAGATGCGGACCGGGTAAAGGCTAATCGTATTCTCGAGCATCACCACTTGTTCCTCGTAGCGATTCATTTCCTGCTCGACGTCCTCCAGGCGCGACTGCGACTCCACTTTTTCCTCTTCGGCCAGGCGTTTGAATCGCTCGTACTCGCTTTGCTCCAAATCACGCGAACGGCTGATCACCTTGAGCCGGCGTTGGTCATTTTTTTCCGTCTGACGCAGATTCTCTATCTGGGCCTCGAACGCCTTGACCTGCGCGCGCCATTGGTCCACCGCGGCCTGATATTTCCGCGGGTCGACTTCGAAGAGCAATTCGCTTTCCATGACGCGCAGGCCGTCCTCGACCCGCGGGTTCAAATAGCGGATGCGCCCGCTGACTTCGGGGGTGATCTCGACCCTCCGTCGCGCCTCGGCCGTCCCCAGACCGGTCAGCATCGCCTGAACCGTCCGGGGCTGGACCTTGATCGCCTCGGCGGTGATGCGCAGCTCCCCCTGCTCCTTCTGGGCCGGAGGTTTCTTGAACTTCTTGAGCATGAGCATCCCGGCCACGCCCAGCCCCAGAACCAGCGCAATGATGCCCACACGGAGGATGACAAAAGGACCACGCATCAGATTTAGCTTTCCTGAAAACCTTTATTCCCGACCGGGATGATGAAAGTGTTCGTCGTAGACCCTGCCCAACTGGTCAAAGGCGTCCGCCCACATCTGAGCATGTTTGGGGCCAATCTGTTCCCTCAGCGCGTCGAGCCGTTTATAGATCATCGCCTCGTGGCGCTCCACCCCGACGATGGCACGCCGCGTCAGACTGACCTGGATGCGGCGCCGGTCGCGCGGGTCGCTGCGCCGGTCGACCAGTTCGAGTTCCACGAGCCGTTCGATCATCTCTGAAGCCGACGCCGGCGAGATGCCCAACGCCTCGGCCAGTTGCTTGAGCGTGCAGGGACCGATGTGCCGCAGGGTCATCATCATCTTGAACTGCGGGAACGAAACGTTATGCGGGAGGCCCTTCCAGGCGCGGCTGGGGTCGAATTCCTTGTGCAGGAAGACCATCGTGCGGATCAGATTGTGATAAATCTCGGCCGCGGCGGGCACCGTCGCTCCCACGGGCTTCTGGGCTGGAGACTTACCCATCGCACTCTCGAAAGGACTTGAAGGATAGAGCATGAGGACCTTCCCGGAAGCCCGGTCCTCGCCGAGCCGTCCGGTTTTCTCGATCCCCACGATCTCAGTTTATATGGGTTCCAAATTATTTGTCAACCGATTATTTTGGGATTCTGAATATCAGGAACACGAACTAAATGGACCACCGCGCATCCCAAAACGTTCAACAGCGGGGGCATCTTGCGAATTCGCGAGACCCACCCTTCAACGGTGCATCCAAGGGATTTGGCCTTGTCGGCTGGACGCCGCGGTGATAAAGTGAAGCAGTGAGCCGTTATCGATTTACCAAAGCCCTCCTCATCAACCCGCCCACCGGACTTTATCGGCGTGACGACCGCTGCCAGTGCAAGATCGAGGACCAAACCGTCCAGATCATTTTCCCGCCGGTCGAGCTGGCGACCCTGGGGGCGGTACTCAAGCGCGCGGGCGCCCAGGTTTGGCTGCGGGATTATCCCGCGATGCGGGGGACGTGGGACCAGTACGTGGCCGACCTGCGCGAGCTCCAGCCCGATATGGTGCTGGTCAACGTCGTTACCGCCACGATCCAAAAAGATTTCGACGCCCTGCGCGCCGCGAAGGACACGCTGGGCGCCGACAGCGTCATGACGCTGGCCAAGGGCGAATACATGGAGGCGCTGGGCGAGAACGCGCTGGCCGACCGACCCGAGGTCGACTTCGGCTTTCACGGCGAGATCGAGGAGGTTCTGGAACGGTTCCATCAAGGCGCGCCCCTCGAGGAGTTGGGCGGTGTGGTGTGGCGCAGGCCCTCGGCCAACGGCGTCGCGCCCGAGATCGTCCGCAACCCGGGTCACCCGCTCGTCGAGGACCTCGAAGCGCTTCCCTACCCCGCGCGCGAGTTGCTCGACAATCAGATCTACCGCAGCCCCGAGACCGGGAACCCGCTCACGGTGATCCACGGCAACCGCGGCTGCCCCGCCAAGTGCATCTTCTGCCCCGCCGGCAGCATGTCGGGCTACCGGATCCGTTACCGCTCGCCCGCCAACATCGTCGAGGAGATTGAGGATTGTGTGAACAACCGCGACATCCGCGAGTTCCTCTTCCACGGCGACACGTTTACGATCAACAAGAAGTGGCTGATGGATCTATGCGACCGGATCATCGAGTCGGGCCTGAAAGTGCGTTGGGGCTGCAACAGCCGCGTCGATACGATCGACGACGAACGCGCCGCCAAGATGCGCGAGGCCGGGTGTTGGGTCGTCGCGTTCGGGATCGAGACGGGAAGCCAGGAATTGCTCGACAAGATGAAGAAGGGCCAGAAGGTCGAGCGCGCGGAGAAAGCGGTCGCGATCTGTAAGCGCAACGGTCTGCGCTCCCACGCATTTTTCGTCATCGGCATGCCTTGGGAGACGCGCGAGACGCTCGACGAGACCTACCGCTTCGCGCGCAAGCTCGACACCGACTTTTTCGATTTCAACATCGCCTACCCGCTGCCGGGGACCGAACTCTACGAGATCGCGGTCCGCGACGGCCTTTTCGAGCATGACCCCGGCCAGACCGGCTACGCCAACGCCGCCCTGCGCACCTACGCGCTCTCGAGCCGCGACCTGACCGATTGGCGCCGCAAATCCCTCCTCTCGATGTACCTCCGCCCCCACTACATCGCCCGCATGCTCTACCGAGCCGGCTCCCCGCGCATCGCCCTCAACTACGCCAGGGCGGGAGCGCGGCGGCTGCGGCAGCTTGTGGTCGGGTGAGAACCAAGAAAAACGGATTAGGCAGATCGTCTTTCACAGATAATCACGAAAACCATTTCCCGCTCTCAAATGCTTAACCGTATCTCTTCTTTCTGGCCACTGGCTTCGTTCGTGACCGTCAGGACGCCTTGTGCGCCACCCGCGAGTTGTTCATTGGCATTAAGAAGTTCAATACCGTAAATCGTCCCATCAGGGCTGAGATCGATATTCATTTCATCACTGATCCGTACCGTTTCGACCTCACTTTGGGCCTCGCGCAGACGGATGTATCCGATATTTTGATTAGGGTCGTAAGTGATTTGAATATCTCAGACTCCTCAGAAGTATTTGGCGATAACCGTTATGACAATCTAGTCTCCGCCCTCGCGTGCGGCGTAGACCTCGATCTGTTTGGTCCGAAAATTCCGACCGCGCCACGGTTGGTGACAAGGGAAGTTGCGCCGGAATCCCATCCGCCCATATTTTTCCGTAAACGACTCTCCTTGTTCAACCGTCGCGATTACTTCCGCCTCCGTCGCGCCCCGCTCGATCAGCCGGTCACGGGCATGTGGGTGGAGCCGAATCTTCAAGCCTTGTCTCTCCAGTACAGATCACGACAAAGGTCTATTCTCACTTGAGACAAGAGGGCATCCCCGAGTCTCGGGTCGACCTCTCCATTCTGAAATGTTTGCAGCCACGCCTCATCAACCATCTTGACCTTTGTTGGGTGACCGTTGGTGATCATGTCCCACATAGACTGAAATGAGAAACAAGGAGAATGGTTCCAATCGATCGTCTCCTTGTTAGGAAGGAAGAGTGCGAAGTGTCAAGAATAGGGGCTTGCCCGTCCACCGTTCCAGCGGAGGAGCAGTCCCCTGCTAATGGTCCCGTTGGTGGGATCGTAGCGCTGAGCCAGAGGGTCGCCGGCAATACCACTATCAAAAAATAAGTTAGGACCAACACTCGTCATAACCCATCTTCCCGGTTCCCCGAACCATAAGTGCTTGCCGTCCTCGCCACCGATCGGATCGCCCCAATAAACGAACGATATCTGTAGCCCTCCCCAATAAGGACCGCTCTTGGGATCTATCTGTTGACTGTTAAACCAATCAAAGGGGATTTCGGTCATATAAGCAATGGGCTTGAGGAGCCGATCGCCGGCGTGATTGGATTGCCCTTGCACCCGTAGGGTATCATTCGCATACGATCCATCCTCCAGGGTCCAGGTAATCGGATGCTTTGCCATCGGTATCTGATTGTTGTCGGCGGTATATGCTTCGATGGCAAGAGCAACGGCCCTCATATCAGTCGTCGACCGGACGATCCTGGCTCGCGTTTGGGCCTCGAGGAAGTTAGGGACGGCGATCGCCGCCAGGACCGCAATGATGGCAACCACGATGAGAAGCTCAATTAATGTAAATGCTCGTTGGTTTTTGAGTTTCATGATTTGATATGCCTCCCGATGATGGATTAAACCACGAAATGAGTAACCAGGCATCCTGCCTGCCATGATTCCAAGATTGACGCTGCCGTCTTCTTTTGCAACCCCAAACGAATCGTTGCCATACCCGGATAGATATTGAGCCGTCCCGGGGAAAATTACCAGTTTAGAGTAGGGCGCCGTCCTGGGATTTGTCCAGGGGAACCGCATGGCCTCTGGGGGATTGCTCCCACCCCGGCTAGCCGCGGGTAGCCAAGAAGTTATTATGCTGCACGCCTCCATGCTCATGGCCCTCTTCTTTCAGAGCGGATGACCTGCAATTATAGTTTTTTGTTTCTCGGCTTATTTCAGGACGGGACAGTAGGAAGAATCGTTGAAACAATTGAGGTTGGATCGAGATTGGGGCACGTCATTTGGGGGAGATATCCATTATGAAAACTGTCGGAGAGGTCCAGGGGTATGGGCAAAACTGGCCCATATCAGCCAGTCGCGCCCCGTGGCATATTCAATAAAAGGTGGCCGCGGGGGGATTTTGTCGATTGAACTCGCATTCTTCTTGACGCCTCCCACCTCTCGGTAATAATGTCATTGGGTCATTCGGTCACACAACTGGCCTAAATATGGGGGGGCATGATCAATGCGAAGAACCGCTGGTTTTACGTTAATCGAGTTGTTGATAGTCGTGGCAATCATTGCGATCCTGGCCGCGATCGCCGTTCCTAACTTCCTCGAGGCGCAAATGCGAGCCAAGGTCACTCGAACGGTAACGGATATGAGGACTATCGGCATTGCCATTGAGATCTATACGCTAGACTATAACCAGATACCGATAGCGCCTGGCGGGACCTTTGTCCTGCCGGATTTGTCGTATGCGAATGATACCCTCCGGGTGGAAAACGACATCCGGCAGCATAACGGCAATCTGCTCAGCACGCCGATTGCTTATCTGACACAAGTCCCTTACGATGATTTTAATAGTAATCAGATTCCTTCCAGTGGCGCCTATTGGGGCGGCAAGCGGATCTCGTTCATATTTTGGGGTGATCCGATCGGCGGTGAAGAATGGGAATTTCTTCCTGGGGAGTCTGAGGCTGAATATCCCGTGGGCCGTCATCCGACCCAAAGGGAGCGCTGGAAAATGGAGAGTTGCGGCCCTGATCGCCAGTGGCACAATAAAGGCACTCTTCGATTAACCGCCTATCTTTATGACCCCACCAATGGGGCGGTCAGTGGGGGACAACTGGTCTATTGGGATGGTGGACGCGTTAACCCGACTCGTTAGGTTACTTGCGGGTATATCGTTATTGTCGTGCGTCGGTATCCACGAGGGGGCCGTTAAGCCGACTCGCGACGTTCGGTTTCGATAAAGACGGGTTCCTTTTCGCCGCGGATGACGGCGGCGTCGATGTGGCATTCGGAGAATTTTTCTGATTTCTCGGGCAGGTGGAACATGATGTCGAGCATGATTTCTTCGAGGATCGCGCGCAGGCCACGGGCACCGGTCTTCATCTTGAGGGCCCGGGTGGCGACCTCGTGCAGGGCCTCGTCGCTCAGATGCAGGTCAACCGAATCGATCTCGAACAGTTTCTGATACTGCTTGACGATCGAGTTGCGCGGGGTGGTCAGGATTTGGATCAGTTCGGGCTCGTCGAGTTGGTCGAGCGTGGCGACGATCGGGAAGCGGCCGAGGAATTCGGGGATCATCCCGTACTTGAGCAGGTCGTAGTAATTGACTTGCTCGAGCATCTCGCCGATGCGGTAGTCCGAGTTGCTCTTGATGTCGGCGCCGAAGCCCATCACGCGCTGGCGCACGCGTTGCTCGATGATCTTCTCCAGCCCGCTGAACGCCCCGCCGCAGATGAACAGGATGTTGCGCGTGTCGAACTGGATATATTCTTGGTGCGGGTGCTTGCGGCCGCCGGTGGGCGGGACGTTGGCGACCGTCCCCTCCAGGATCTTGAGCAGGGCCTGCTGGACGCCCTCGCCCGAGACGTCGCGGGTGATTGAGACGTTCTGGGTCGTGCGGGCGATCTTGTCGATCTCGTCGATATAAATGATGCCGCGCTCGGCCTTGTCCTTGTCGCCGCCGGCGTTCTGCAACAGGCGCAACAGGATATTTTCGACGTCCTCGCCGACGTATCCGGCCTGAGTCAGCGTGGTGGCGTCGGCGATGGCGAACGGGACTTCCAGGACGCGGGCCATGGTCTGGGCGATGAGCGTCTTGCCCGAGCCTGTGGGCCCGAGCAGCAGGATGTTGCTCTTCTCCAGCTCGAGGTCATCGGAGCCGATGTTGTGCATCAGGCGCTTATAATGGTTATAGACTGCGACCGAGACGGTTTTTTTTGTTTTGTCCTGACTGATGACGTACTGGTCGATGGTGCTCTTGATCTCGGAGGGCGTGGGGACGTTCTTGAGGGTGTCGAACGTCGTTTCCTCGGCTTGGAGGAGCTGGTCACGGTGCAGCCGTTCGTGACATTGTTGCACGCACTCGTCGCAGATGTAGACGGTCAGCATGCTTTCCTTCTGAGTCAGGCCCTTGAACAGGGTCCGGACCGAGTGCTGATCCTTGCCGCAAAACGAACAGCGAAGTTTCATTGCATGCCACCACTCTAACGCGTCCATCACCTGCATGTACCACCACTGACGCCGGGGCTGACCGTGCGGGGTGGGGTACCCCGAGCACGGGTCTGCCCGGCCCGTGGACCGCTCTCCAGGCCCCTGTGGGCGACGATGATCGACCCTTATACCCCGTATTGGCCTTGGAGGGCAAGTTTTTTCTGGGGGGAGGCACCCAGCGGGAGATCAGGGCTTGGCGTTGAGTCCTTTCTGAATATTGGCGGGGGTGTTGCGCGCCACGAGGCTGGCCAGAGTGGTGCCGCGCCACCAACTCAGCACGCGCTCTTGGAGTCGGCTCCACTCCTTGTGAGCGGGGCAGTCGTCGCGACCCTCGGCGCAGCCGGGCAACCCCAACGGGCACTCTTCGAACGGCGTCGCTTCATCGAAAACCTTGACGATTTCATACAAGGTGATATCGGAAGGCGGGCGGGCCAGCTTGAGGCCCCCACCGGGACCCCGACATAGCCCGCTTCGGCCAGCTGTATCACGATCCGTGCCAGGTAGGGCTGGGGGGTGCCGATGTGGTCGGCCAAATCCTTGACGGGCACTCGGTCTTGCTGCACGGCGAGCCAGGTGAGGGCTCGGAGGGCATGTTGCGCGGTGCGAGAGATGAGACCCATGATACTTGCTCCTGAAACATCCAGCAAAGAATATGAGGGACCCTATTAACGGATCGATCTCGCCCGATTCTTATACCTCCCGACTTGGCCGGGCCATGTGGCTGACGCCGACGCGACGTTCCTCAAAACTAACTAGGATTGTCCCACCCGGTTTTGCTCCTGTCAAATTTAATTCGATCCAGATTGATTCCCCTCGGGGGGATGAAAGGGCTCAACGTCTGGATTGACTCTCGGTGTCGATCGGGGGTAAATGATGGGACCATTGCGCGGTTGAGGCTTTGACCGGACGCGGCTCAAGTCCGAGCCGAGGCAGTTTCCATTGAGCCCCAGGGGCGAGGAGGACCGGCGATCGTGCCCGTCGCTGACCGAGCTATCCTACAAAAAGTCGCCGATACGGTGCGCGTCTTGTCGGCCGAGGCCGTCGAGAAGGCCGCGTCGGGCCATCCGGGCCTGCCCATGGGGTGCGCCGAGCTGGGAACCTATCTTTTCGCCCGGCAACTGCGTCACAACCCCGCCAATCCGCGGTGGATGGGACGCGACCGGTTCGTCCTGTCCGCCGGCCACGGCTCGATGTTGCTTTATTCCCTGCTGCACCTGTCGGGCTACGACCTGAGCCTCGATCAGCTCAAGAACTTCCGCCAGCTCCATTCGCAGACGCCCGGTCATCCTGAATACGGCGAGGCCCCCGGCGTGGAAACGACCACCGGCCCGCTGGGACAGGGCGTGGCGTGCGGCGTGGGGATGGCCATCGCGCAGAAATGGCTGCGGGCGCGCTTTGGGGAGGAGCTGTTTAACGCCAAGATCTGGGTGTTGGTCGGCGACGGGTGCATGATGGAGGGGGTCGGCGCCGAGGCCGGCAGCTTGGCGGGGCACCTGCGGCTCGAAAACTTCGTCCTCATCTACGACTCCAACGACGTTTGCCTGGACGGTCCCCTCGGTGAGTGCCTGAGTGAGGATACGGCCAAACGATTCGAGGCATATGGGTTCCGGGTCCTGAAGATCGATGGCCATGATTTCGATCAGGTCGCCGACGCCTTCGACCAAGCGCGCGCCGAGTCCCAGCGACCGACGCTGATCGTGGCCAAGACGACCATCGGCAAAGGGGCGCCTCACAAGCAAGGGACCAGCGCCTGTCACGGGTCGAAACTCGGCGCGGACGAACTCGCCGCTTTCAAGCAGAGCCTCGGATGGACTGACGAGTCGTTTTATATCCCCGCTGAGGTCAAGGACTACTTTAAGGGCCTGCGGCCACGGTTTGAGCAGTATGAGGCGGCGTGGAACGACGACGTGGCGGCGATGAAACGGGCCGATCCCGAGAAGGCCCGCCTCTGGGACGTCTATACCCACAAGGCACTACCCGAGGACTTCGACGAGCAGGTCTGGCGCGCGGACGCGCCCGCCGACAAGGCGACCCGCGCCCAGAGCCAGCGAATTCTCCAGAGCGTTGCCGAACTCGCGCCGTTCCTTGTGGGCGGCTCGGCGGACTTATCGGTCTCCGACCTGACCGCGATCAAGGGTAGCGGCATCATCGGCCCCTACGACTGGGCGCAACGCAACATCAAGTTTGGCGTGCGCGAGTTTTGCATGGCGGCGGCCTGTTACGGCATGTCGCTGCATGGGATGGTCCAGCCGCTGTGCGGGACGTTCCTGACGTTCTCCGACTACATGCGCAACGCGATCCGTCTCTGCTCGATCATGCGGCGGCGCGTCTTTTTCCAGTTCACGCACGACTCGATCTTCCTGGGCGAAGACGGGCCGACCCATCAGCCGATCGAACACCTGGCGGCCTTGCGGGCCATCCCCAACCTGACGGTGATTCGCCCGTGCGACGAGCACGAACTGAAAGCCATGTGGATCCAGGCGTTCAAGATCGACGGACCGGTGGCATTTATTCTGACGCGCCAGGGCGTCAAGAGTCAGGGAGAGTTGACGCGGAGCAAGGCCCGGGAGGGACTCGCGCGGGGGGGATACGTGCTTTACGGCGAACCGGGAGGGGCTTGCGATGGTTTGCTCATCGCGACCGGCTCCGAGATCGGCCTCGCCATGGACGCGGCTCGGCTGCTGGAGCGGGAAGGCAAGACCGTGCGGGTCGTCTCGATGCCCAGTTGCGAACTGTTCGACGCCCAGGAGGAGTCTTATAGGGATTCGGTGCTGGGGGGCGAAGTCGGGTTGAGGGTCAGCATCGAAGCGGGCGCGGAGACCGGCTGGCACAAGTACGTTGGCCGCGACGGACTGGTCATCGGCCTGACAACCTACGGTGCTTCCGCCCCGGGTCAGGCCGTTCGCGAACACTTCGGTTTCACTCCCGAGAAGATCGTCGAACGTATCGAATCCGCGCTTGCGAGCCGCTAAATCCGCCACCTTCCATGTTGAATACACCCCACGTGGGCATCACCAACCACGCCTGAAGCCGTAAGCCGGCCGTGTCACTATAGGACGCCCCTAAGAATTCAGTCCCGACAGGGACGATCGCTTTCAGCCCGCCACGCAAGTGGCGGGAAATCAAACCGATAATGAATTCGAGTCCTATGGAGACGGCTGCAAACCGGATTTTAGAGGGTCCCTGTATTCAGATCAGATGATAGAGGATGAAGTAGATCATCACGCCGGTCACCGCGACGTAAAACCACAACGGCCACAGGATGCGCGTGAGGCGGCGATGGCGATCGAATTGGCGACGGGCTGCGAAGACGACGGCCGTAATGGCCATCGGCGTCACCACCACGGCCAGGATCACGTGACTGGCCAGAAGCACCAAATAGGCCGTCCGCACCCATCCCAGGTCGGGGAACGTCGTGTGGCCGACCTTATAGTGATACGTGAGGTACGAGGTCAAAAACAGCGCCGAGAGAACGAGGGCGGCGCTCATCAGCCAGCCATGGGTGCGGATCCGGCGGGTCTTGATCGCCACCAAGGCCAGAACCAGCACGATGGCCACGGTGGAATTCAGACAAGCGTTCAGTTTGGGGAGTTGGGAAAGTTCGAGCATTTGCCGCGAGGTTCTGTCCGGTCCGGGCGACGGGCGTCGCGTCACCAGTCAAATGTCGGCGGGTGAGTTCAGACCGCCCTTCGATACACTCGTTCCCGCGCAGTCCCGTAGAGACGACCGCTTTCAGCCCAGCCATTCATGGCTGGGGAAATGTCGCCGGGATCCGTTGAGTCCCATCGGGACGAATGAACGATTCGCGAATTCCCGGTTCATACGCGCAATTCTCAGCCGTCCCTATGGGACTGCTCTGATTCATCCATGAGACCCAGCCCTAAAGGGCTGGGCTGAAAGCGGTCGTCCCTCCGGGACTCTTTATCCAACAGGCTGGTTGTCGCGTCACCGATCAAATGTCGGCGGGTCAGTTTAGGCCGCCCTTCGATACGTTGGTTCCCGGCAATTCAGGGACTCGGCTCCAGGATTCCCGTCATCCAGCACGTGATGCGTGACATGACACTAGAGGATCGGGCCGGGCGGCATCGGCGCTTTATCGGCGATCATCAGGACAAGTAGGATCGGCAGATAAGCGATCGACGCCAGGAACAAGTTTGTCGCCCTCTCGCGCGTCGGCCGGGAATAGAGCCGATACGCCAACCAGAGAAAGCCCAAACCCAGGATCGCGGCGCACGGGGCATAGAGGGCCCCGGTTGCGCCAAACAGGACCGGCATCAAGCTGACGGGGACAAGGGCGACGACGTAGGCGACGCTAGTGGCCCCGGTGGCACGACCCGTCGGGTCGAGAACCGCGTACATCGGGAATCCCGCCGCGCCGTATTGCTCGCGATACTTCCACGCGATGGCCAGGAAATGGGGAATCTGCCACAGGAACAGGACAAAGAACATTGTCCAGGCCATCGGTTCGTTGCCCCCGCCGCCGGCGACCCAACCGATCACGGGCGGCAGCGCCCCGGCAATCGCCCCGGCCAGTGTCGAGAGCGTGTTGATGCGTTTGAGCGGCGTATAGAGGAATAGGTAAACTGCCAACGTCAGGGCGGCGAGAAAGCCAGCGTGCAGGTTGACCGTCAACGTCAGGATCGCGATGCCGGCGATCGAGAGCGTCACGCCCATCAACATCGCGGCCGGCGGAGAGACGCGACCGGTGGGGATGGGCCGGCCGGCCGTGCGCGGCATCCGGGCGTCCTCGGCTCTTTCCATGAACTGATTGAGCGCGCTCGATCCGCAGGCGACGAGTCCCGTGCCAATCAACGCGCGGGCAAACAGCCAGCCGTCAAAACCCGCCCGCGCCGCCATGTAGAACCCAATGGAAGTCGTGACGAGGACCAAGCCGTTGAGATTCAGTTTTGTCAGATCTTTGGCATCGCGCCAGGCACCCGGGCCGAATCGAACTCGGGTCTTGCGAGCAGGGCGTTCGCGTCGCGAGACGCGCAGGCTTCCGGCAAGGACATAGACGAGAATCATCGAAACGGCGATGATAAACGCCCACTGGCTCAACTCACCCATCGAACGCACCCCGGCTGGCGGCAGGGCCGACAGGGTCGATACGCCCCCGGCCCAGGCGGGCGCGACGACGAAGGCGAACGCCACGGTCGGTTTAAAAACGGTGGCCGGTCCGAGCCGTCCGGCCCAGACCACTCCCAGGGTCAGCACGAGCAGACAGAAGCCCACCAAGGCCAGCCCAACGGGAAGCGAAGTCGAGTTGGGTAGGGATCGCCCTATTCCATCCGAAAGCGGGGCCAGCGAAACGACGAACAGGAGAATCGCCACGGGCAGGGAAAACCAGATCCACTGATGGCGGCTGAGGGGTTGGGGGGTTGGTGTCATCGGATCGCTAATGGGCTTCGACGGCGAGCTCGCCTTCGTGGGTCGCTTGGGCCTCGCTGGCCTCGTCGGCGCCATGCTCGGCCTCGGTGCCTGCGGGGGCATCTTCGATCAGAAGCGTGCTCGCGCGAGGCAGCTCGGCCTGGATCGCGCGGGCCTCAATGGGATCAACCCAACCTCGCAGCGTCGTATCGACCAGGGTGAATGAGAAAAAAATCAGCACGAACAGGAAACTGGATATGAAGATGACCAGATTGAATTTCTCATCGTGGTAGAGGTGCATAAAAAACAGCGCCACAAGCGAGGCCTTGACCGTGGCAATCAACAGGGCCAGCGGCGTATTGACGGGGCCGAGGTCCACGAAAGCAACCGCGATGGTGACCACGGTGCCCACCATCAACGCCGCCCAAATGGCCACGTAAGCACTCACGGGGGAGATGTGACGATGGCTTTGACCCGCGCTATGACTCGTGTCACTCATGGCTACGTCCTGTCAATGAGATAAAGCATCGGGAACAGATAGATCCAGATCAAGTCAACGATGTGCCAGTAGAGCCCAACGGTCTCGACCGGCGTATAGTATTCACTATTAAAGGTTCGTTTCGTGCTCAACCATAAAACCCATCCGAGTACGAACATCCCGGCCAATACGTGAAAGCCGTGCAGACCGGTCATCATGAAATAACAGCTCATGAAAATACGCGCATTGTCCGCCACGGCGAAGGCGGCCTCGCTCCCTTGCACATGTTCGGGTTTGAAAAACATGCCGGGCAAAAAACCGAGATGTATCTTATGTGAATACTCGAAATACTTGACGACCATAAAGACGCCGGCCAGCGCGATGGTCAGGACCAATTGCAAGCGCAGCTGCTTGAGGTTGCCCGTCTGCGCGGCGCGCACGGCGAGGGCCATGGTCAGGCTGCTCAGGATCAGGACCCCCGTGTTCAGCGCCCCCGCGCGTAGATCCAACAGGCGACTGGCGTTATTAAACAGCTCGGGATGAAAAGAGCGGAAAACGCCGTAGGCGAGGAACAGGCCGCTGAACAGGAGTATCTCGGTCGCGAGGAACAGCCACATGCCCAATTTCGCGGAGGCGTATTGCTGATCCATTGTGTCGAAGTGATGCGCCAGCATCGGATGATGCTCGTGCTCTTCGTCTTCGATGGCGGCGTGGGGCAGGTCGTCGGTCTGTGAATGACTCATGGTGTTGGGCGTCACCCGTTTTGATTCAATTCGGGAGGTCAGCGTCAGCGCTTGACCGTGGCTTTCTCCGGCTCCACCCCGTAATCATATGGCGGGTGGAGGACGATCGGTGTATCGGCGAAATTCGCTTGTATAGGCGGAGATTCGGTTTCCCACTCCAGCGACTTGAGGTTCCAGGGGTTCTTGCCGGCCTTCTCGCCCTTGAACAGCGACCAGATGAAGTAGCTATACATGACCACGATACCCAACCCCATGACCCAGGCGCCGACCGAGGAGAAGGCGTGGAGGGGCTGGAATTGCGCGTCGTAGGTCGCGTAACGCCGCGGCATGCCCTGGCTGCCCATAATGAACTGCGGGATGAAGATGAGATTGAACCCTAGAAAGATGATGGCGCATGTAATTCGGGCAATCCATTCGGGGTACATGCGGCCGAACATCTTGGGCCACCAATAGTGCAGGCCGCCGAAGAACGCGATGACCGTGCCGCCCACCATCACGTAGTGGAAGTGGGCGACGACGAAGTAGGTATCGTGCAGATGCACGTCAACGCCGACGCTGCCCAACGGCAGACCCGTCAGGCCACCGATCGTGAACAGGAAGATAAATGCCAGCGCGTAGAGCATCGGCGTGTCCAGCTTGATCTGGCCGCGATATAAGGTAACGGTCCAGTTGAAGATCTTGATCGCCGAGGGGATGGCCACCAAAAACGTCAGGGCCGAGAAGATCATGATGGCGATCTCGGACTGGCCGCTGGTGAACATGTGGTGGCCCCACACGATGAAGCTGATGAGGGCAATGGCCAGACTTGAGTAGACGATGAATGAGTATCCGAAGATTGGCTTGCGGGAGAAATGCGGGATGATCTCGCTGATGATCGCCATGCCGGGCAGGATCATGATGTAGACGGCCGGGTGGGAATAGAACCAGAAGAAATGCTGATACAGCACGGGGTCGCCGCCCATCATTGGATCGAATATACCAATGTGGGCGACGCGTTCGATGATCAGGAGAAGCAACGTGATGCCCAAGACGGGAGTGGCGAGCACTTGGATAATGGCCGTCGCGTAGATGCCCCAAACAAACAGCGGCATGCGGAACCAACCCATTCCCGGCGCCCGCATCTTGTGCGTCGTCACGATGAAGTTCAGCCCCGTGAAGATGGACGAGAACCCGAGGATGAACACGGCCAGCGTCATCGAAACGACGCTGGTATTGGTATCGACGCTATAGGGGGTATAAAAAGTCCAGCCCGTATCGACCGCGCCGACGACGATCGAATAGACGGCGAAGACGGCCCCGATGACGTAGATATAGAAGCTCATGAGATTGAGCCGGGGGAAGGCGACGTCCTTGGCTCCGATCATAATGGGCAGGAAAAAGTTGCCGAGGATGGCCGGGACCGACGGGATGATGAACAGAAAGACCATGATCGCCCCGTGGAGCGTGAACGCCTTGTTATAGTTCTCGTTGCTGCCGAGGATGCTGATTTGTGGGGTGATTAGTTCGGTCCGGAGCAGGACGGCGAACATACCGCCCAACAGAAAGGCAGCCATGATCCAGATCATGTAGAGGACGCCGATCCGTTTGTGGTCCAACGTTATGATCCAGGACATGATCCCGCTCTGGGATTTCAGGTAACTGACGTCATGTCCGATGGGATGGGCGCCAGGGGATGGGATGGTTGCGGTTGACATGGATCAGTTACCCTTCTTTCTCCATTCCGACTTTCAGTGTCTTGATGTATTCGATCAGGAACGTGACGTGATCGTCTTTCAACAGACCGACATAGGTCGGCATCACGCCGGCCCGGTATCCTTGGACGATCTTGGCATTCGGGTTCATGATCGACTCGCGAATATACTCTTCATCGACGGTGATCGAGCTGCCGTCGGCCAGGTGTTCGCGCTTGCCGAAGACGCCCAGAAGCGGTGGGCATTCCTTCTTGGAGTCGTCGATGCTGTGGCATTTGAAACAGGCCCGCTTTTCAAACAGGAGCTTACCCGCTTCGGCCGGAGGCAATTCCCCAATATCGATACCTCCGCCGTCCAGCCAATCTTGAAACGGCTCGGGTTCGGCAACATTTAAGATGGCGACCATTTCCGAGTGTCCCGAGCCGCAGTATTCCGCGCAGTAGACCCGGTGTTCGCCCATCACGGTCGGCTCGAACCACATGGTCGTGTACCGATTAGGAAGGACGTCATTCTTCGCGCGGAAGCTTGGGACGAAGAAGCTGTGCAGGACGTCTTCGGAGGTCATGATCAGCTTGATCGCCCGGCCGGCGGGCACCCAGATTTCATCCACCGTCCTGGTGCCGTCGGGGTAGGTGAACTCCCACTGCCAGCGTTTGGCCGTGACGTTGATCTCGTAAGCCCCGTGCGGCGCCACCCTCAGTTTGAAATACAGGTCGAAA
Source organism: Candidatus Sumerlaeia bacterium (assembly GCA_963580245.1). Lineage (GTDB taxonomy): Bacteria > Sumerlaeota > Sumerlaeia > MVZB01 > MVZB01 > CAUZJO01. Next base: position 33,994 of record CAUZJO010000002.1, read on the forward strand.
CCCCAGACGAACATGACGGCGAGGATCAGGGTGGGGAGCACCGTCCAAATGATCTCGAGCCAATTGCTGTGGTCGATTTTGGGCGTCGTCTCCCCTTCCCCGCGTTCGCGATAGCGAATGACGAACCAAACCATCAGCGCGACGATCAGGATGAAGAAGAAGACGCAGATCCAGTAGATGAAATAATAGAGGTCATCGACCATGGGCGCGAAGGTCGAGGCCTGCCGCGGCATTTGGATTGTTGCTTCTTTACCCATCTTCCCTATTCAGTCATCCATTCAGTCGCTCGATCGCGATCCGGGGTCCGGCCCATGGATTCCTCTCAGGCCGGCGCGCCGGTCGGTTTATGCGGATGCCGGTCATCCGCCGGGTCGGCATGGCTCGCCCGCAGGCGGCGCTTGCGTCGTTCGAGGAGGATCAGGCACCCGATCAGCAGGCCGAGAAAGGCCAACGTCAAAGCGCCACCGATCCGCATCAGGAGCATCGCGTTGGCGACGTAACGTTGCGTGCCCGGATCGAAATGATAGCAGTTCAAGAAGAACTGTTCGAAGACCGAGCCGATGGCGCCGTCGGCGGCCTCGAACAGCGCCAGGCGCAGGTCCTTGACGCGAAAATTGAAGCCGTCCAGGTAGCGCGAGATCTTGCCCTCGGGCGTCAGGATCATGATCGCCGAGGCGTGGGCATATTCCCCGGTATTCTCGACGTAGTTGTAACGAAATCCGACCGCGTCCGCCAACTTCGCAATGTTCTCCTGTTCACCCACGTGCCAGTGCCAGCCGCGCGCGGCTTCGGGCCGTCCATAATCTTCGATGTAGTTGGCCTTTGTCTGCTCGGCGAGCTGGTGCTGTTCCTTTGGGTCAATGCTGACGGTCACGATTTCGAACTGGTCGCCCGGCGTCCAATTGAGTTCCTTGAGCCCCTCAGTGAGGGCATTGAGCGACATGTCACAGAGCATCGGGCACGTGTAATAGACTAAATTGAGCACGACGGGCCGCTCGTTGTTCAGATACTGCTTGAGCGCGACGGTTTGGCCGGTGGAATCGGTGAACGTCAGGTCGGCGGGGACCGAGGCGCCCAGAAGCTCGTCGATCCCGACACCCTGCAGCGGCTGCGGGATGTATGGCTCAGCCCGAGCGCCGTCCATCGCAAGGACGACCAAGAGGCAAATCTGGAGCAGCAATCCGAATGGCATGGGGTGATAACGTTTCATGAACATCCTCGATCTCACTTAAGGCGATCCGCGCGCGTCGTCGCTCCGTCCTCGCCGGCCGGCGGCGCGGGCGACTGTGCGGGCGCCGTTTCGGTCCCTTCTTCGACCGGCGCGGCCTCTTCCTCTGGTTCCTCGGGCGTGACGGCGAGCGGAAGGTCCAGTTGCCGCCGCCAGGGGTTTATGGCCTCCAGCTCCATCGCGCGGTCGATGGGGATTTGAACGCCCCCGGTTTCCGCGTCGACCAGCGCATAGTGAAAGAGCTTCTCCGCCTCCGCCGCTCTGAGTTCGCGCAGGTAGGGAACCACCTTCAGTTCCACTTTATCACGCACGTGCGCCTGCTTCCAAAATGAAAAGAAATAAATGCAGGCGAAAAAGACCGCGAAAATGATGATCACCGTAACGACAGCCGTGAAGAAGATGACGGTGTTGTAGGGTTCCGAATCGTCGTGAGCCATAACAATCGCCTCATTGATTCTCAAATGCGATGGAGTCGGCCAGGTACGGATCGCGCACCGGCACCAGCGGGCACTTGGACAGCCGCCACAACAAAACCAGCCCGAAGAAGCAACCCATCCCCAAGAACAGGCATGGATCGACCCAGCTAAACGGAACACCGTGACCGCCATGCTCGCCTTGAAGCCCCAGCGTCGGCATCACCACCCAATAAAGGTCTAAAAAATGCACGATCAACATCCAGATGGCCCCCAGTGAAATCATCAGACGGTTGCGCTTGGCGTGATAGGAGAGCAGGAAGAAGAACGGGAAGACGAAGTGCCCGTAGACCAGGAACCAACTATAGGTTTTCCAACCCCCCTCCCAGCGGTGAATGTACCAGATCGTCTCTTCGGGGATGTTGGCCATCCAGATGAGGAGGAGCTGGGAAATCGATATGTAAGCCCAAAAGACGACGAACGCGAACAGCAGCTTGCCCAAATCGTGCAGGTGTTCGGCCGTAATGGCCTTGCCGACCACACCCGTCGACATGACCGCCACGCAAACAAGGATCAACACGGCCAGGCCGGCGATGAACGACCCGGCGAAGTAGTAGACGCCGAAGATCGTCGAGTACCAATGCGCGTCGAGCGACATGAGCAAATCGAAGGCGAAGAACGTGGTCGTGAACGCGAACAGGATGAGCCCGGGGGCGCTCATCCGCCGCATGGCCTCGACCAGCTTCCAGTCTCCGGTTTCATCCTGCCTCAGCGAGCGGCGATAGAGGAAACCGCCCATGCCGATCCAGATCGCGAAATAGATGACGATGCGCAGCATGAAGAACTTCAAATTGAGAAAGGGGCGCTTTTGCTCGAGCAATGTGTCACCGGCCACCTTCTGCGGGTCGGCCCAGATGTAGAGGTCGTCCATCCAAAACAGGATCGGGACCACGAGCAGCAGCATCAGCCAGAAATTCATCATGATCGCCTCGCCCAAGCGCCGGACGACCACGCTCCAGCGGGCATGGGTCACGTGGGCCGTCAGCACGAAGAACATCGCCCCAAGCGAGACCGAGACATAGAACGTGTAGCACGTCAGATAGGAGTACTTGAAATGCAGGGCCGCCTCGTCGCTGGTGAACAGCCCGATCGCGGAAAAACCCAGCAGCGCGACGGTCGCGGCCAGCAGTTTCATGCCAAGCGACCACACGCGTTCGGAGTCCAGGCGATAGTCGACGTTCTCGGTTTCGGCAAGGCTCATTTGTTGGCCACCAATGTTGATCGGATGTCGGCGGGCACGTCTTCGATCGTGGTCGTTTGACTGCGTTGCAAGGCGCGCAGATAGGCGATGACCGCCCAGCGGTCCTCGACCGGGATCTGATGCTTGTATGATGGCATGTTGCGCACGCCGTTGGTGATGGTGTTGAAGATCTGGCCGTCGGGTATCTCGCGGATGGCTTGTTCCATCAGGTTGGTCGGCGGGGTCAGGCCGATGTAATGGGTCACCATCCCCTTGCCCGTTCCCGTGCGGTCATGACAGACGGCGCAAATGATATTAAACCGCTCCCGGCCGCGATCGAGGAGTTCCGCCGTGGTCTCGACGGGGCTGTACTGCGCCCAGTTCCCGTTGGGAAACGTCCCCTGAAAATAAATCGTGTCCGTCCTGAGGGCGCCGCGGGCGATCGTGCCCGGCACCGGCTGGCGCGCGGCCCGCAGGTCGGAGAAAAGGGGCCGCCCGTCCGCCAATAGCGGTCCGACTTCCTGGGGATCGATCTTTTCCTGGTTGTCCATGTTCGGATTGACGTGGATCGGCGGGCTTTCGGAGATCTTCCCCCGGCAACCGGACACGGCAGCCACCATCAACAACAGAACTATCCACGACCTGGGCGTCATATGCTTATGGCTCCAGCAGGGCGATGTTACGCCCGCCGATCGAATCGAGGAATTCCTCCGCCTCGTCGGGTTCGAACTTCTTGTCGCGAGCCTCGATGGTCAGGAAGAACCCGTCGGTCGTCACGCGCTTGAAGTGCTTGTACTTAAACAGCGGATGATAAAGCATCGGGAGAAAGTTAAAGAACAACATCCCCAGAACCGCGGCAAATGCCGAGATAAGGATCGTGCACTCAAACGTGATGGGAATAAAAGCCGGGATGCTGTTAAAGGGCTTGCCGCTGATCACCAGCGGGTAATCCACCGCGCTGACCCAGTACTGCAGGGCGAAGCCGCCGATGCATCCGGTCAGCCCCCCGCCCAAGATCACCCAGGGCAGGTCGCTGCGGCGCAGGCCCATCGCCCGGTTCATGCCGTGGACGGGGAACGGCGAGTGAACGTCGAAGCACTTGTAGCCGGCGTCGCGCGTCGCCTTGGCCGCTTCGAGCAACCCGCCGGGTCCCTTGAACTCGGCCACGATGCCGAACGGGTTGTCCTCGGGCAGCTTGCCGAGAAGCATATTGACCAGATAAGGGGGCTTCACGGCTTGCTAGTCCTCCCCTCCGTGAGTTTGGGCCGGGTGGGCTTTGGCCTGGGGCATCACGTTCTTGATCTCAAACATCGTCAGGACCGGCAGAAAGCGCAAAAACAGCAGGAACAACGTGAAGAACAGCCCGAAACTGCCCACCAGCATCAACACATCGACGTACGTCGGCCGATAGTAATCCCAACTGGACGGCAAGTAATCGCTGGCCAGCGACGTGACCACAATGACGAACCGCTCGAACCACATTCCGATGTTGATAAAGATCGAGATAATGAACATGAAAACCACGTTGCGGCGCAGTTTTTTAAACCAGAAGAATTGCGGCGAGACCACGTTGCACGTCACCATGATCCAGTACGCCCACCAGTAGGGTCCCAGCGCGCGGTTGATGAACGTGAATCGTTCGATGGCGTTGCCGCTGTACCAGGCGATGAAAAACTCGACCGAATAGGCGTAGCCGACCATTATCCCGGTGGCCAGCATGATCTTGTTCATGTTCTCGAGATGGCGCATCGTAATGAAATCCTTGAGCCCAAACCACTGACGCGCCGGAATGGCAAGGGTCATCACCATCGCAAATCCCGAGAAAATCGCCCCCGCGACGAAATACGGGGGGAAAATCGTCGTGTGCCAACCGGGCACGACCGCGACGGCGAAGTCGAAGCTCACGACCGAGTGGACCGAAAGGACCAGCGGCGTCGACAGGCCCGCCAGGATCAGATAGGCCATTTCATAATTGCGCCAATGGCGGTTGGACCCGCGCCAACCCAGCGAAAAAATACCGTAGAGGACCTTGCGCAGCGTCGTCTTGCTACGGTCGCGCAACGTCGCCAGGTCGGGGATCATCCCGGTGTACCAGAATAGGAGGGAAACCGTCCCGTAGGTGCTGACCGCGAAGACGTCCCACAACAGCGGGCTGCGGAACTGTGGCCACAGACTCATCTGATTGGGGATCGGAAAGAGCCAATAAGCGACCCACGCGCGGCCGACGTGGATGCCGGGGAAAATGCCGGCGCAGGCGACGGCGAAGATCGTCATCGCTTCGGCGAAGCGGTTGATCCCGGTGCGCCATTTCTGGCGGAAGAGGAACAGGATCGCGGAGATCAGCGTCCCGGCGTGGCCGATGCCGATCCAGAACACGAAGTTGACGATCGCCCAACCCCAGCCGACCGGATTGGTGACGCCCCACACGCCGATGCCCTTCCAGAACAGCCAGGCGATCAACGCCCCCAGAACCGTGAGCCAGGTCAGGGCGACCCCAAACCCGATGTACCAGCCGCGCGGCGTCTTGAACTCACTCACGCGGCTGATCGTTTCGGTCATCGAGCCGAAATCGTGATGGGGGGCAACCAGCGGCTCATCGGGCGGAGCGACGCCGGGGGCCGGGAGACTAGGCGTGGCTACGGCCATGTTCGGTTTCCGTGCTCTCCTTTAATTCCGGATTGGGGTTGCGCAGCCGAGCAAGATACGAAGTCCTGGTCTTGACGTTGATTTCCTCGAGCAGGGTGTAATTGCGAGGCTGCTGCTTGGCCCGCGAAACCTGGCTGTTTTCGTCAAGGATGTCGCCAAAGCGGATGGCCTCGGCCGGACAGGCTGACTGGCACGCCGTGCGCACGTCCCCGTCTTTGTACGGCGTCCCGTTCACTTTATTCTGGATCCCATTGCGACGGATGCGTTGGACGCAATACGTGCACTTTTCCATCACCCCCCGCATGCGCACCGTCACGTTGGGGTTGGAAGCCATCTTGAGCAGGTCGGGCTGGTCTTCGTGGTAGTTGAAGAAATTGAAGCGGCGGACTTTGTACGGGCAGTTATTCAGACAATAGCGCGTCCCGACACACCGGTTGTAGGTCTGCTCATTGAGCCCATCGGGGCTGTGGCTGGTCGCCCCCACGGGGCATACCTGTTCGCAGGGCGCATTCTCGCATTGCTGGCACGGGACCGGCTCGAACACCATCTGCGGGTCGTCGATCGAACCTTTGTAGTAGCGGTCCAAGCGGATCCAGTGCATTTCACGCCCCTCGCGCACGCGATCCTTACCGACGACGGGGATGTTGTTCTCGGCCTGGCAGGCCACCATGCAGGCGTTGCAGCCGATACACTTGGAAAGGTCGATGCTCATCCCCCACTGCGGAGACTCCTCGTAACTATGCTCTTGAAAGGGAGACTGGATCGGCGGGCCGTGCACGCCCATGTGCTTGATGACGTCGGGGTGTTCGCGGTAGGTCTCGACATCGGCCTCGCGCACCAGCGCCCGCCCCTCGAGGGCCCAGTGGTCCTGAGTGTTGGCGAGCAGAAACTTCCGGCGGGTGGGCGTGACTTTTAATCCGGTGGCGAGGTGCAAGGCGGAACAGGCGCGCAGCGGATAAACATCCACGCCGACCCCTTCGGCCACGCGCCCCTCAAAGCGTCGGCCGTAACCGAGATGCACGCCGACGACGTTATCGGCCATGCCAGGCGTAATCCAGGCAGGCAACTCAACCGACCGCCCGTCCAGCTCCAGCGCGACGACCCGTTCATTCTCCACCTTCAACGAGTCCGCCGTCGCCTTGCTCATCATCGCCACGTTGTCCCAAGCGATTTTAGTAACCGGATTGGGGATTTCTTGGAGCCAGCCGTTATTGGCCAATCGGCCGTCGTGGAGCTTGGGGTCGGGCAGGAAGACCAGTTCCATCGACTGGATGGTAGGTTCGGCGGGGATCCCCGACCGGCTTAAGGCCTGGGCCAACGCGCCGTTCTTGGTCTCCAGGGAGGCCGGCGTGAACATGCGCGACTTTTGGCCCGGCATGATCCCATCATGGAGCGCCTTCTCCCAACGCGGCAGGAACTCCTCGAGTGGCTGACTGCCCTGGTGGTGCCCTCGAACAATCTCGTAACCCTCCACGGCCTCCTGACCGCTCAGTCGAGCGACCAATTCGGCATCGGTCAGACCGCCGAACAGGGGCGCGATCAACGGCTGGGTCAGGCCGATCGTCCCATCGGCCGCAAGCGTATCCCCCCACGATTCCAACGGGTGGGCCCTGGGGACATGCCAGTTGATGGCCTCATGGCGGGCGGTTTCATTGGCATACAGGCCCAAATGAATCGCGATCTGAACCTTGTCCAACGCCCCGCCGAAATTCAAGTCGGCGGGGGCATCGTAAACCGGGTTGCCCCCCAGGATCACCAGCGTCTTGACCTTCCCCGCGCGCATCGCTTCGGTCAATTCGGCGATGGACTCGCTTGAAGCTCCAAAGCCGGCGTCCGGGTATGGGGCGTATTGAATGCAATCGGAACCGAGCAGCGTGTTTAGCGCCTGCGCGAGCGCGTGGACGGCCGGCGGCTGACCCGGTCCCGGCACGACCAATGCCCGGCCGCGATGGGTAATCAGGTCGTTGGCCACCGCGGTCACCCAGCGTTCCTCGGGCGGATGCTTGCGAGCCTCCGCGAGTTGCTGCATCAGCGGGTCGTTGGCGGGCGGGGACAATTGCGACTCGAAAATCTCGGCCGCCACGGCCATTAGGAATCGTCCGGCTTGACTGCCGGGCAAACGCAAACGGTGATCGGCTGCCGCCCCCGTGAGCGAGTAGACCCCCTCCACCGCGTAGAGCCGATTCATTTGCGACGGGCCGTCCTCGACCTGCCGCCGGCGCGAAAAATGACGCGTGTTGGCCAACCAACCGGCTTCGCCCGCCAGGAAGTCCGAATCGAGGGCGAGTATCACGTCGGCTTTTTCAATGTCGTAAATGGGCCGCAGGGGTTTGCCGAAAATGATGTTTGAACCCGCGTGCGCGTTGTCTTCGTTGATCGGCTCCCACGTATGCCAGCTCGCCTTTGGGAACTTGCTCAAGAAACGGCGACGCACGTCAAGGAACGAGGGGGAGGCGCTTATCTGGCCCAGGACATACAGGCCTTCGCCTTGGCCGGGCCGGAGATTTTCGGTTAGTTGATCGGTAATGGTGGAGAAAGCATCCAAAGACGAGGGTTCGCCATTGTGCAAGACCTGCATCGAGCGGTCCGGATCATACAGTTCGAGGATCGCGCCCTGCGTCTGGCCATCGACCCCGCCGAGGTTTGCCGGGTGCTCGGGGTTGCCTTCGATTTTCGTGGGGCGACCCTCGTGGGATTCGACGATCAACCCCACCGGCGAGCCGCCACGCTCGATCGTCGTGGCGTAGAACATCGGATTGCCGGGGATCATGTCCTCGGGCAGCTTCGAGTAGGGCACGATTTTGTTTTCCGGACGTCGGCATCCGGTCACCGCCCCCGCCAGCGCGATCGAAGCGCCCATCAAGTTCAAGAAGGCGCGCCGCGAGAAGGGGCTGAGCATCTCCGAGGCCCCTTCGGGGAATTCGCGATGGAGAAACTCTTGGAACTGGGGCGTGTTCTCGAGCTCGTCCAAGCTGCGCCAATAACGCTGCCCGGTGTTCGCCGCGTTCGCCGTCTCGGCCACTTCGGTGTTGGCGACATTTTCGTCTAGTAGTGACATGCCGAACAGTTCTCCGGGGGATTGATGTCGCGCTCTTGAACCAGCCTGGCCCCCTCTTGGGGGTCGGTGGGGAGGTAATCCATGACGGTGACCTTATCTCTGGGGCGAATACGGGATTCCGGATCGCGATGGCAATTGAGGCACCAGCCCATGCTCAGCGGCTTGGACAGGCGCACCACTTCCATCTGATCGATGCGGCCGTGACAACTGACGCAGCCCACGCCGGCATTGATGTGGATGCTATGGTTAAACCGGACGAAGTCGGGCAGCTTGTGAATGCGTTTCCATTGGACCGGCTGATCCGTGTCGAAGCTCTCGCGCACGGGGAGTAGTTTCTGGCTCTCGGGCTTGATTTCAGTGTGGCAGTTCATGCAAGTCTGACTGGGGGGGACGTTGGCGTGGGAGCCGACCTCGACGCCGGTATGGCAATAACGACAATCCATGCCCAGCGTGCCGGCGTGGAGCTTGTGGCTGTAGGGAACCGGTTGCGGCGGGGCGTATCCGACGTCGGTGAATTCAGGCGAAAAGTAATACCAGACGAACCCGACAACCCCGAAGAATCCCCCACCACCCGCGAAGAGTATGCAGAAGGGAAGACGATTGGTCCACTTTGGAAAAGCGGTTAACAACTAAAGGCTCCCGAGTAAGCGACAATCCAACGCGTCAGACAGAATCCGGGGTCGGCAGATTGTTTCAATCTTCCGACCTTACCAGGTTTTCGGGCGTCATAGTATAGAGATTGCTTGAGATAATCCAGTATAAAATCGCACCTTCGCCAGGGGTATTTCAGAAACATTTTCTTGGATCAACCCGTGTGTGTTATAGAGATAAACCATGTGATTTCAGTATTCTGTAAATAGGATAAGCGTATCCTTTGAATTGAGCGGCCAAATCGGGTTCCAAAAGAAAAATCGTAAAGATGGCCCCTTGTTTGTGATTTTTTTCACTGATTTGCCCCATCCGCCGGCCCGCCGCGATCGAGAACTTTGAGTCTCCCTCCGCGCCGTTCCATGATTATCTGTTGCGCCGGCGGGAGACTTTTTGGGATACCTGAACAGATTGGGGACCGGTCCCGCCCAATTTACGGTTGCCGCGATCGAACATTCCGGCCCCAACCGCCAATTTAGTGAAGAAGGATCCAACTCGCGTGAAGGTCAAAGTTGCTATCATGGGCGCGACGGGTGCCGTCGGTTGCGAGATGCTCAGAATTCTCGAGGAGCGCCATTTCCCTTGCTCCTCGATCAAGCTGTTGGCATCGGAGCGTTCGGCGGGCAAGCAATTGGTGTTTAACGGCGCCATGCACACGGTCGAGCGCCTCGACAGCGGTTCGTTCAAGGACGTCGACCTGGTCCTGGCCTCCGCCGGCGGTTCGATCTCCAAGGAATACGCGCCCATCGTCGCGCGCTCGGGGGCCGTCGTTGTGGACAATACCTCCGCCTTCCGCATGGACGCCGACGTTCCCCTGGTCGTCCCCGAGGTCAACCCCGACGCCGCTCGCCGTCACAAGGGGATCATCGCCAATCCCAACTGCTCGACGATCCAGATGGTGGTGGCGCTCGCGCCGCTGCACCGCGCCGCCCGGATCAAACGCATCGTCGTCTCGACCTACCAGGCGACCTCGGGCGCCGGCGCGGCCGCCGTGCGCGAGATGGAGGAGCAAACCCTGGCCCAACTCCAAGGCCGCTCCCCCGCCCCGCCCAAGAAGTTCGCCCACGCCATCGCCTTCAACTGCCTGCCGCACATCGATGACTTCCTCGACAGCGGCTACACCAAGGAAGAGATGAAGATGGTCAACGAGACACGCAAGATCCTGGAAGACGATACGATCCAGGTCAGCCCCACGACCGTCCGCGTCCCGGTCGCCCGCGGCCACGGCGAGTCGATCAACATCGAGACCGAGAAGAAACTCTCGGCCGACGAGGCGCGCGCGATCCTGCGCGACGCCGACGGCGTCGTCGTAGTCGACGACCCGGCCACCAACCAGTATCCGCTCGCCATCCACGCCGCCGGCCGCGACGCCACCTTCGTCGGCCGCATCCGCGAAGACCCATCGATCCCCCATGGCCTGAACCTATGGTGCGTCAGCGACAACCTGCGCAAAGGCGCCGCCCTAAACACGATTCAGATCGCGGAACTATTGCTCGAGCGGGGGTGGCTGAAGAAGTCATAGGCCACATGATCTTCAAGAAACTACTTCCCAAGAATCCAAGGCCATCCCTCAATAATCTGGATCAAAAGCTTGAAAGATATTTGAATTTCAAGCGGGGGTTTTTTATTGAAGCCGGCGCGAACAACGGCTACTCGCAAAGCAACACTTATTTCCTCGAAAAAAGGCGCGGCTGGTGTGGAATTTTAATCGAAGGAATACCAGAGCTCTGTGAGCAATGCAAAAAAGTCAGGCGTCGATCACTAGTTATAAATTGCGCTCTCGTTTCCAGCGATTTTCGGGAACCAACGGTGACGATGCACTATGCGCATCTGATGTCTGTTGTCGATGGTTCGCTGAAAACAAAAGAAGACCAAGACAGCCATCTGAGACGCGGTATTGATTTGCAGGAGTTGGATGAGTCGTATTCAATTGATGTCCCCGCAAGGACTCTTGAATCAATTCTGGATGATATTCCAGCTCTTCCCAGAATCGATTTTTTCTCTCTGGACGTGGAGGGCTATGAGCTTAATGTGCTGAGGGGGTTAAACCTCTTCAAGTATAGACCGACATTCATTCTGGTGGAGGCGAGATTTTTCGAAGAAGTGAGTGCATTTCTTGAAGGACAAAAATATGAACTCGTGGAGAAAATGTCCGTCCATGACTATCTTTATGGGTGTCAAGAAAACGTCTAACAAATCGCCGCCCCGGGCCGCTGATTTGCGGCGTCAGATCGGCGCCGAGGTTGGCCGTTATGCCGGTTACGTTTCTTTCCAGCTGGCCGAGGCGGCCGTCCGAACGGACCAGTTCGCGGGGATATGAATTGTGGGTAAGGCAAAGGGCAAGACCAAGCAGACCCGCCGCGGCGCGCGCAAGGAGAGCGGTTCTCCTCTGGAGGGATTTCCAACACGAAAGCCTGGCTTCCGTTCGCTCGCCTCGGGCCTGTTCAGGCGCGAGAACGGGTGGATGCCGGTTCTGTTCGCGGCGGTGTTGATCGCTTACGTCCCGGCCCTGATGGGGGGATTCATCTGGGACGACGATTATTACGTGACCGAGAACCAGACGTTGCGATCGGCCAAGGGGCTCTGGCACCTGTGGTTCAACATCGGCGCGACCCCACAGTATTACCCGCTGGTCTTCAGCACGTTTTGGGTTGAATACCACCTGTGGGGCCTGAACCCCTTCGGCTACCACCTGACCAACGTCCTGTTGCATACGCTCAACAGCCTGCTGATCTTCGGGGTGCTCTCCTATCTGAGGGTCCCCGGCGCGTTGCTTGTCGCAGTCATCTTCGGCCTGCATCCCGTGCACGTCGAATCGGTCGCATGGATCACCGAACGTAAAAACGTCCTATCGTGCTTCTGCTACTTGATGTCCCTCAACGTAGCGGTCCGCTTTTTCCGCGTCGAGCCCGGGGCACAACTCGCGAGAGCGCCGGGGTCGCCGCGATCTCGCTGGGGGCTTTACGTTGCCGGGCTCCTTTTCTATGTCGCCGCGTTGCTGAGCAAGACGGTCACCTGCTCCCTGCCCGCGATCGTGTTGGTCATCCTGTGGTGGAAACGCGACCGGATCGCCAAGCGCGAGGCGTTGCTCATGGCCCCGTTCTTCGGGGTCGGGCTCGCTTTGGGGTTAGTCACGATCTGGATGGAGAAAAACGTCGTCGGCGCATTCGGCGAGCAGTGGGATCTATCCATCATCGATCGCTGCCTCGTGGCCGGGCGCGTCCTGTGGTTTTACGTCGGGAAGCTCCTGTGGCCCGATCCGTTGGCGTTCACTTATCCAAGGTGGGCAATCGATTCGGCCGTCGCCTGGCAGTACGCATTCCCCATCGGCGTCGTGATCGTAGTGGCCGGGCTCTGGTTTTTGCGCGGGCGGATCGGAAAGGCTCCCCTGGCGGCCGTCCTGTTCTTCATCATCACCCTTTCACCCGCCCTTGGGTTTATTGACGTCTTCCCGATGCAGTATTCCTATGTCGCCGACCATTTCCAATACCATGCCAGCATCGGGATGATCGCGCTGTTGGCCGGGATCATCACGACTTTGATCGGCCTGCTTGCCCTCCAACCCCGGCGCTGGGGATACGCGGCCTGTGGGTTGTGGCTGATCGCGCTGGCGGTGCTGACATTTCGTCAAGGGTTCGCATACGAAGGCCTGGTGCCGCTCTGGGAACACACGATCAAGAGTAACCCCGACTCATGGCTGGCGCACAATAATATTGGTTGCGAACTCTACGAGGCCGGGGAGAAGGAAAGGGGGCTGTATCATTTTAAGGAGTCGCTACGGGCGAATCCGAATTACGCGAATGCCCACGTAAACTTCGGCAACACGCTGCTCGATCAAGGCAAGACCGACCAGGCGCTCGAGTCTTATCGCCGGGCCACCGAACTTGATTCTTACGACCCGACGCCGCATTTCAGTATCGCCACCGTTATGCTTCAAAACCAGCGGCTTGACGAGGCCGAAGTCCACTTTCGCAAAGCGATCGAACTCCATCCGAAACACGCCGACGCACTGAATTCTCTGGCCCTCATTCGAGGAGTGCAAGGCGACGACGAGCAAGCCATCGACTATCACCGGCGGGCGATCGAAGTGAACCCGCGACTGACGCCGGCCCGCGTCGGCCTCGGCATGGCCCTGGCCCGCGGGGGCCAGTTGCGCGAGGCGGTCGAGCAATTCTCCATCGCGCTCCAGATCGAGCCCAATGCCCTCAATGCCCGCCTCTACCTGGCCCACGCCCTTCGCGACCTTTCCCTCCTGGAAGAAGCCATCGCCGAGTACCAGCGAGTCTTGGCGGCCCGACCCGATTGGCGCGAGGCCCAGGAAGGACTCAGAAAGACACGGGCGCGGCGGAAGAGATGAGACGCGTTTTCTTGCAACAATCAGACGGTCAATGGTGTTTAATACCAGTGGAGAGAGGAAAGGCTCTGCCCTGTAGATGTATGATCAACCCCAGCGGTGATTTCATGCTTAGCATTGCAGGAGAAACGGGGAGCCGCCCGTTTAGTTGACGACAATCTTGGTTCGTTAGGAAATGGGATTCAGCGGATGATTCCTACCAATCGAACGAAACCACGGGCTTCCGCTTGGGTCTTGTGCGGCGTATGTATCTGCGCCGTGTCGCCGGTCTGGGCGCAGTCGGGCCTGGAATGGGTCACCACGGAGAATACCGTTCACTGGGCCGCGCGATCCGATCATACAACCGTGGTATTTGACGACAGGATATGGGTTCTCGGCGGCCGATTCAGGGACGACGTGCGCAACGACGTGTGGCATTCTCCGGATGGGGTCAATTGGACGAAAGTCCTGGAATCCGCGCCCTGGCCGCCTCGTTGTGATCATACCTCCGTTGTTTATGACGGGAGAATCTGGGTCATGGGCGGAAACGGCCGGGAAGAAGATGGAGGGTACATCAAACTCGGCGACGTCTGGTCCTCCTCCGACGGCGTCAACTGGACAGAAGCCACCCGTGACGCCCCATGGTCCGATGGAGAGGGCCAGTTGGGCCACACCTCCGTGGTCTACGCGAATAAAATCTGGCTGCTGGGGGGATACTCCGGATCAGACCGGCGTAACGACGCATGGCATACGACGGACGGAATAAACTGGGTTCAGGCGACGGGGTCAGCCCCTTGGGCTCTTCGGTACGGTCACTCTTCGGTTGTTTCCCAAGATAAAATTTAGATTTTCGGCGGCTACACGCTGTCCGACAGCGACGTTTGGCATTCGAGCGATGGCATCGCATGGACGCACGTCCTCGTCAAGGCACCGTGGTGGCTGTAGCGTCGCGACCATACCTCATTGGTCTTCGACGGTAAGATCTGGTTGATGGGCGGTCGGAAAGACCCTGTCTGGAGTTCTGATGACGGCATAAACTGGACCCGAGTCCTGGATGAAACACCCGGGTGCCGGCGAGATGGGCCGACGTCGGTTGTCTTCAACGACCGCATGTGGATTCTAGGCGGTGGAGGAGGTTCCTTTTATTATGAGAGGGACGTATGGTCTTCGGCCGATGGGGCGAACTGGTCGGAGATGAGTAAACTCCACTGGGCAAGGCGCTATCGCCACGCGTCCGTCGTCTTTGACGGTAAATTATGGGTCATCGGCGGCGCAACGAATGATGTCTGGTCCTCCGAGGATGGGGCGTGTTGGCTCAGGGTGACGGACTCGGCGCCGTGGGCGCCGAGATTTGGACACGCCTCGGTTGTCTTCAAGGACAAAATCTGGGTCATCGGGGGTGGAGACTGGGCCCACGGAGGCAAGAATGACGTCTGGAGTACGGAGAATGTCGCCGACTGGACCGAGGTCCTGTCCGCGGCCCCGTGGCCGGTATCTTCCGCTCTCACGGCGGTCGTCTTCGACGATAAGATGTGGGTCATTGGTTTTTTTGCCACCGATGACTCCACCGCCACGACGACTCTGTTCAACGCTGTTTGGAGTTCCGAAGATGGGATCAGTTGGATCGAGGTGAACAACCAACCCGCCTGGGCCCCACGAGTTGGATATAGATTGGTGGTCCATGAGGGTCAGTTATGGGTCATCGGAGGCTCGGATATGGGCGACGTGTGGGTCTCCACCGATGGCGTGAGCTGGACGCAAGTGGTCGAACGAGGCGCCCTGGTCGCCACGGACGGACCACGCCAGTGTCGTCTTCGACGATGAAATCTGGCTCATCGGCGGCAGAGGACCGATTCGCTTCGAGAATCTCAACACCCGACACGACGTTTGGCGTTCCAGCGATGGGAAAAACTGGAGGCAGGTCACCGATTATACCTCGGCCGCGGGTCGGGTCGGGTCGGTCACAGCTCGGTCGTCCATAATGGCCAAGTATGGGTGATTGGAGGGGCCCGCAATGGGGGCTATTCGGGTTCGATTCCTCAACACGACACCTGGCATTCAATCATATCCCACAATGCCAACCGCCTTTGGAGCCTTTACAATTGATCCGGCGATATACATATTTCAGCGAGGAAGATTGGAGCGCGTCGTTTGAAGCCGATACTCGCCCTCACCCAAGGCGACCCCGCCGGGATCGGGCCGGAATTGTGCTTGAAGGCCATCGCCGACGAATCGGTCTTGGCGGGCTGCCGGCCGATGATCATCGGCGACCTGTGTGTGCTGGAGCAGGTCGGCGAACGGTTGAATCTCGCCCTGCCGTCCGAGGTCGTCCCGTCGGCCGAATTGTTTGTCCGTCGGGGCGCCTCGACCAAGGAATCGGAGCGCGCGTTTCTGGAGCGGGCCGACCGGCCGGTCCTGATCGATTGCGCCTGTATCGCGGGAGCGGTCGAACCCGGACGCGCGACGTGCGAGGGCGGCGAGGCGTCTTATCGCTATATCGCCACGGCGGCCGAGGGGGCGATTGACGGACTGTTCGATGCCGTCGTCACCGCCCCGATCACAAAATCCACGCTGCGGATGGCGGGCGTCCATGAGCCGGGTCACACCGAAATCCTGGCGCGTCTGACCGGGACCAAGGACACCGTGATGTTGCTCTACAGCCCGCGCATCGCGGTCAGTTTGGTCACGATTCACCAGCCGCTATCGACCGTTCCCGGCTCCCTGACAGTTGAGGCGATCGTCCGCACGGCCCACCTGACGCGCGAGGCGATCCATCGGCTGCGGGGACGTGAGCCGCGACTGGCGGTCCTGGGGCTGAACCCCCATGCCGGCGAGGAGGGAATGTTCGGCCGTGAAGAGATCGAGATTGTCACCCCGGCGATCGAACAATGTCGCGCCGAAGGGCTGGACGTCGAAGGCCCGCTCCCGCCCGACGCCGCCTTCATGCCGCACAACCTCGAACGCTTCGACGCCCACGTCGCCCTCTATCACGATCAGGGCCTGATCCCGTTCAAGATGATCTCGATGCACGATGGGGTCAACACGACGCTCGGCCTGCCGATCATCCGCACCTCGCCCGACCACGGCACCGCTTACGACATCGCCTGGCGGGGCAAGGCGGACCCATCGAGCATGCTCGCGGCGATCCATCTGGCCGCGAACCTGGCCGGGGCCGCGGAATGATAGGTATCTGAAAAAAACCGGACAAGCGGACCAACTACGGCTCGACGGAGGCTTGCGTTTTCGGCCCCCGCCCACTCGTCAGGTCGGCCTGGGTCGCCGCGACGATGCGATACGATTTGGGATCCTGCGCAAAGGCGATCACCGAGGCATGTTCCGACTTGAACAACTTCGGGGGGAAAAGAGATAACGAACCTTGAGCGTCGCCGGTCAGGGGCAGACTTTTGAAGACGCGCACGACGTTCTCGTGGTGGAGAGTACGTCCGGCGTTTTCGCCCCGGCCGACCGCCGTGACCAGCCCGCGTTCGAGCAGAGCCACGTTTAATAGCACCGTTTTCCCCAATGCGTTTAACTCGTAGCCGACCTTTACGCCCTCCGGCGCCGGCTCCACGTTCAATGCAAGTCTGACGGCGGCTGGGAGTCCTAAGGCCGCTTCGATGGCCTGGCGTCCCTTGTCACGGTCGGACCCGACGAACGCATCCGCGCCGTTGACGATCATCTGGGGCGTATAAACGTTCCCGGCTCGCAAAGCCTGCGCGTAACCCTGCTGTCGCTTGGTGTGCGCCGCATCGCCGAAAGGGTCCTTCCAGCCCAGATAGTCCCAGTAATCGACGTGGAAGGCCAACGTGTAGACCCGCCCGCCCGAGGCGCGGGCCTCGCGGGTCAAATCGCCCACGAATGCCTCGGCCGGAGGGCAGCTCGAACATCCCTCGGAGGTAAACAACTCGACCACGGCGAATGGAGGCGCCGGCGCGGTAGGCGGAGACGGCCCCTCCTCGGCGGCGCCACGTTCAGAGACGGCAAGGGCGAGCCCCAGCAGTGAGAAGAGGCTCAATTGCCTGGTGCGCGCGCGATGGTTGGGGCACTCATTCATTCAGTCAAGCCTACCCATTTTTTCCGCCCGCGGCAATATCGATATCGGCGATTGAGG
This sequence comes from Candidatus Sumerlaeia bacterium, assembly GCA_963580245.1. GTDB lineage: Bacteria > Sumerlaeota > Sumerlaeia > MVZB01 > MVZB01 > CAUZJO01. Next base: position 51,671 of record CAUZJO010000002.1, read on the forward strand.
ATGAGCATCCTGGCGCTAGACTATGCTTCAAGTCGAGAGGTAAGATTTGGTGGCGTTTGACGGGACCCTGGGGGAACGCAGTCCAATTGTCGGACCCGCCAAGGGACGATCTAAGACTCCCCCGAACGGGAATTGGTACGTTTTGAATCAACCGTCAGCCAAGAGCATCTCGTGCGCGGCTTTCAACTGTCTGTCGGCTGCGTTCACAGAGGTCAAAACGTGGCCAAGAGTTGAGAATTTAGTGAGCATCGCACGGATTCGGCATTCACGATGCCTATCGGCGATCTGTTCGGGCTTGCTCCCGCTGATCGCTGTCTCTCTTTTCTTTCAATCTCGCTTGGGCGCCCAACCCGTGACTCCAACCCGAGCGGATTCGGACGGCGCATACAGAATATCGAGGAATCCATCCTCATTGATATCAGCGATGTGCGCGCCAACTCTAGATGGCTGACTCGAGGTGACTTGATGTTCCGTCCATTGGCCGCTTGGCATATTACCGGGAGCAGGGAGAGGGTTCTCCAGCCAATAGCCGTTGATGGCTACATCGAGGTCGCCGTCGCCATCAATGTCGCCCAGAGCCGTCCTTTCTTCAGGTCTTGTGCTTATTTCGATCTTCGACCAGGCGCTGGGACTCGTCTGAAGAAACAATGTCGTGGTTCCGATTCGAACCACGACGTCGAGCAGGCCATTATTATCGACGTCGCCCACTTCAACGTCATGCGCGCCCGCATCTCCGATATGGTGCTCCACCCAAGGGGTCGTGGGGTCTCCGGCGGGTAGAACCGGGTTCTCATACCACCAAACGGATTTCCCTTTATTCGTGCCTTTAGGAATAATCGCATCCAAGTCACCGTCATTATCAACGTCACCGACCTGCATGTCGGTCGTGTAGGTGCTCCCCGTGGCAATTTGATGTTTGGTCCAGTCGGGATAGGCGTACCAGACCAGGCCGTCGTTGCCATCCGCCGAACTCGCGGCCATGACATCGATAAAACCATCCAGATCGATGTCTCCCAATGCTTTCACATGGGGATGCAATATTGCGCCGGGGCCATCGACGATAACGTTTTGAAATTGGAGGTTCTGGGCGCCGACAAGGCCCGCCAATGGAATAAAACATATGGATCCCCATTGCCAACTCCTCATGATGAACTCCTTTCATGAGGCGAACTAGAAATACATATTTGACCGATGCGTTGAGGAATACTTTGCCACCAACTCGCGTCATGGAGCGACTTCGATCAATACTGATTTTGGCTGGCTTGGCACAACGATCCCAATCGTCTATTATCGGGCGACTAACTTACTTATCCGAAACGATTGTGGGGTTACATCTACTTCACTTAACGTCCGCGGGTGGGCGGAGTCTAAGCCGAAAAATACGCTGCACGAAATCGCGCCTGTTCGCAATGAAAAACTCTCCCTTGTGAACGGGGAAATCGCGCGCGTGGGAGCGAAGTCGGTGTTTCGTGTCCGCGCCATAACTCGTCGCGCACTGTCAATACTACGTTTAGCCCACGGGCGAACCGCTTGTGGTCGGCGAGGCCTCATCGGCCTATTTCCCTCGCCACTCGGGCGCGCCCCGAGCTGAATAATGAGCTGTCACTCCATGGGTTTCGGCTACCAGCATCGTTGCGTCTTCAAGCCATGCCTCTCGGGATTATGTCCTGTAGCCCCGTATCGGCCACCCGACAACTTTCGCTGAAGCAACGACTCTATTTTGTTACAGCGCCGCGCGAGCGCTCATGGCATGACATGAGGTGAGGAATGAGAAGGTCTGATGCTCGTCGGGGCGTTTCGGACTGGCGGGCGCATTCTAAAGAGCACCTCTAAGAATTCAGTCCCGGCAGGGACGATTGCTTTCAGCCCGCCATGCAAGTGGCGGGAAATCAAACCGATAACGAATTGGAGTCCCGTAGGGACGACTGCAAACCGGGTTTTTAGAGGTTCCCTAAAGTCTCTTCAAGAACCGCCCAATCCCCTCCAGCGCCAAGTCAAGCGTGTCGAATCCCACGGCGTAGGCAATCCGGACATGGCCCTCGCCCGCCTGGCCGAAGGCGCTGCCGGGGACGATGGCGATCGATTCCTCTTCGATCAGCCGGCGGCAGAATTCAACCGAATCGAGGCCCGTGTGCTTGATGGAGGGGAACGCGTAGAACGCGCCGGCGGGCCGGTGGCAAGGGAGGCCGATCTCGTTGAGGCCCTTGACGATCACGTTGCGCCGCTGGCGATAGACCTCGCACATGTGGCGTATGTCGTCCAGGCCGTCGCCCAGCGCGGCTTCGGCGGCGCGTTGGCCCATGATCGGGGCGCACATCACCGAGTACTGGTGGATTTTGGTCATCGCGGCGATCAGATCGGCCGGACCCGCCGCGTAGCCGATCCGCCAGCCGGTCATGGCGAAAGCCTTGGAGAACCCGGAGAGTAGGAGCGTCCGGTCGGCGGCCTCGGGGATCGCGGCCATGCTGACGTGCTCGTCGTCGTGGGTCAGCTCGGCGTAGACCTCGTCGCTGATGATGACGATTTGCCGCCTGGCCAGCCGCGCGGCGAGTTCCACGAGCTCGCCGCGCCCGAGCGTCATGCCGGTGGGGTTGTTGGGATAGTTGATCATGACGGCGCGAGTGCGGGGGGTGATGAGCCGCTCCAGACCCTCCAAATCGAGCTGGAAGCCGTCTTCGCCGCGCGCCGCGAGGATCACCGCCCGCCCGCCGGCCAGCGTCACCAGCGGGGCATTGGCCACGTAGCACGGTTCCCAGACGATCACCTCGTCGCCCGGGTTGAGCAGTGCCCGCAGGGCCAGGTCCAGGGCCTCGCTGACGCCGACGGTGACCAGGATTTCATCTTCGGGGTCGGCCTGAACGGCGAAGCGGTCGGCCAGGTACCCCGAGATCGCCTGGCGCAGACTCATTAGGCCGCTGTTGGAGGTGTAACTGGTCTCGCCGCGACCGAGCCGATACAGGGCCGCCTCGCGGATGCGCCACGGCGTCACGAAATCGGGTTCCCCAACCCCCAACGAGATGACGTCGTCGCGGCCGATCACCAATTCAAAAAAGGCCCGTATCCCGGAGGGCGGGACCGACTCGACCCGCTTCGCGATCCGCGACCGCTCGGGCTCGTCCAGGGGTATCGGCTCTTCGGAAGTCATGCTGGCTATCCCAACGTGTGGAGGATCTGTTCGCTTGCCGTGTCAACAGGTCTCATTGGTCTCGACACCGGCGAAACTACAATCCTTATAGAGTCCAGGGTAAGGCGAATGCAAGTTCCATGGGGTTATGGTTTGGATCAGACATCGGGAAGGGACGAGAAGTGATCCGAGAATATGACAAATAAGCCTATTTTAACAATAAACAGCGGCGGTGTCGAGGTTTGATCTTGACAGGTTGTCGGGAAATCATGAGCATTATGCCAGAGATCTGGGCTTCGGCATGATTGCCACGCTCGGATCGAGGGACAAATCAACAAGCCATGGCGTATCAATGGTATGTTCGGGATGGAGATTCACACACCATAGGAGGTTAACAGACTATCCATGCCAGACCCAGTGACCCTCGTAGTGGGGATCGCTGTGGGTTCAATTGTCGGGGTCGGGGCGACACTATTTCTGACGCGATACGTCGGAACCCAACGCCGGCAAAGTGCTCGTAAAGAGGCCGAATTGATAGCGGAGACGGCCCGGGTTGACGCGGAAAAGACGCTTCAACATGCCGAGCAGAATGCCAAGGAGGAAACGCAGAAACGGATTAAAAAGGTCGAACGCGATCTTGCCAAACGACGCCACGAAATGGACCGGCGGGAACGCAAGTTCAGTCAGCGTGAGAATACCCTGGAGCGTAAGCTGGAAGGGGCTGATCAGCACGAGACGGAGCTGGCCAAGCAGGAGGGGCAGGCGCGGAATCTGCGCCAGTCGCTCAAGCAGGAACTGGAGGAGTTGGATGCGACTCGCCAAGAGGCCATCCGCCGTTGTGAAGAAATCTCGGGTCTGACCAGTGCAGAGGGCAAGAAGTTGCTCCTGGAGATGCTGGAGGCCGATGTTCGCAGCGACGCGGCGGCTTTGGTGCGGCGGATCGAATCGGAAACTCGGGAGCTGGCCAACAAGAAGGCACGGCAGATCATCACGCTGGCCATTCAGAATTGCGCAACTGACCAGGTCACCGAGACGACGGTGTCGGTGATCAACTTGCCCAATGATGAGATGAAAGGTCGCATCATCGGGCGGGAGGGTCGCAACATTCGGGCGCTAGAGGCGACGACGGGTTGTAATATCATCGTCGACGAAACGCCCGAGGCGGTGGTTCTATCGTGCTTTGATCCACTCCGGCGCGAGGTGGCTCGGTTGGCCCTGGAGCGGTTGCTCAGTGACGGACGCATCCATCCGGGGCGGATCGAGGAGGTGGTGGCCAAGGTCGAGCGGGAGCTGGCCGATCACATTCGTGAGGTCGGCGAGCACGCGGTCTTGGACTTGGGCATCAGCGACATGCACCCGGAGTTGATCAAGACGCTGGGGCGGCTCAAGTTCCGCACCAGCTACGGTCAGAACATGCTCTCTCACTCGGCCGAGACCGCGAGGTTATGCTCGTATCTGGCCGGCGAGTTGGGGGCCGACATCGAGGTGGCCAAACGGGCGGGCCTGCTGCACGATATCGGCAAGGCGCTGAGTTACGAGATGGAGGGCACCCATGCCCTGATCGGCGCGGAGCTGGCCAAACGTTGCAACGAGACGCCCGGCGTGGTCCACGCCATCGCGGCCCATCACAACGAGGAGGAGCCGCGGACGATCATCGCGGTGCTGGTGCAGGCGGCCGACGCCGTCAGTTCGGCGCGGCCGGGGGTTCGTCGTGAGTCGTTCGAGAACTACATCAAGCGGATGAAGCGTTTGGAAGAGATCGCCCAATCGTTCCAAGGGGTATCCAAGGCTTACGCCATCCAGGCGGGGCGGGAACTGCGAGTAATGGTTGAACCCATGGAGGTCAACGATAATGAAGCGGCGTTGCTCAGTCGGGAGGTGACCAAGAAGATCGAACAGGAGCTGGAGTATCCAGGTCAGATCAAGGTCACGGTTTGCCGAGAGACCCGCTTCAGTGAATACGCGAAATAATTGAGATTGAAATTCTGAATTTGCACCCGATTCGGCCGGCGCCTTCAAAGCCGGCCGTTTTCTTTGGCCCCGCGGAGCAATATGGACAAGGATGATCAACCGGCGATGGGTATCGTGAAACGACCGCTGCTCGTGACTTTGATGGCGGTGCTCGGAAGTTCTTGGCCGATCGGAATGGTGGATGCCCAAGGCCCCATGATTTTGAACGAGTACAACGCGGTCGGTGAGGCCGAGTTGCTCAGAGATGGGGGCTCCGACTCGTTTTTCGGGCGAGCCGTGGGCAACGGAGGGGACTGGTTCGAGATTGTCGTCCGGCGCGACCGACTCGACGCCCGCGGGTACCAGTTGCATTGGGTGGACGAGGACGGATTCGGGGTCATGACATTGACGGATGATCCGGTGTGGGAGGACCTGTGCGCGGGGACGATCCTGACGTTCATCGAGAAGCCGACGGCCGAGGGCGGACTGGACACCGACTTGTCTTTCGACCCGGGCCGGGCGGACTGGTGGATCCATGTCTGCGCGCGTGACGCACGATTCGTCGGGACAAAGAGTTCTTCGGAGCGGGGCGAACCGGGGGCTTTCAGCGTCTCGAACCGGGATTGGAACCTCACGATCCGCGACGCGGGTGGCGGGGACGTTTTCGGGCCTGCCGGCGAGGGGTCGCCCTCGTACGGCGGCGACGGAATCAGTAGCCGGGAAATCTGTCGCTTGGAGCAGGATCCGTCCATCGAGTTTGGAGCCGGCGGGAACTACAACGAGGGGCAAAACAGCACCTTCGGCGCACCCAACCGGTGGGGGCCTAATGAACGTAGGCTCCAGTCGTTCGCGAACCTGCGTCGGCGACGGGGGGCGGACCCTTCCGAAACGGGGGCGGACGCCACGGTCACCCCCCGGTTCCGGTTGGAGCTGTTGGAGACGGTCGATGTTCCCGCCAACACCATGGAGATCGTGCGGTATCACCCCGGTGAGCGGCTATTGTTGGCGACGAACCCGGAGACGAAATCGTTGGAGCTGTTTCACGTTGAGTCGCTCGACCCGCCGAAGATCGAGCCCGTGAAGCTTGGGAATCAGGCTCCCAACGTCCAAGGCCTGGCGATGGGGGGTGAGGCGACCAGCGTCGCGCTGCATCCCGGCGAGCCGATCGCCCTGGTGGCGGTGCTTGGCCGAACCCTGGCTGATCCCGGCCGGCTCAAGGCTATCGATCTGAGGCACTCGACCTTGGGTGAGTTCATCATCGACCAGCCGATGGGGATTCATCCCGACAGCGTGGCCGTTTCACCCGATGGGCGGTGGGCGGTTATAGCGTGTGAAGGGCAGGGGCATCCGGAGACTGTCGGATCGATCGCGGTCGTGGACCTGGATGGGTTGTCGGCCGACCGACGTGCTCGGGCAGCCCGCCCGTTGCCGGTCACGATCCTGGATGACTTGGGTTCGCTGTTGAACGTGCCCGATGGAGCGGTCGAGCCCGAATACGTCGCCATCGATCCCCAGAGCCGTTTCGCGGCCGTGACCTGTCAGGAGAACGACGCGGTTGTCTTTGTCGATCTGCGAGAGACGACGCCCACCTTGGCCGGGCGAGTCTTATTAGGGGAGGGCGCTCAGCCGGACGGGGTCAGTCTCATCGATGGCGTAATGGGTCCCAGCGGGCGGCCTGGGTGCTTGATGGCGGTGGCCAATGAAGGGGACGCGGACCGGACGATCGGCGGCATTGGCCACGGCCTGGCGCTCTATTGGATCGATCCGGCCCATATCGATCTGGACCATCTGGATGAGAATGCGAAGTTGATGTCGCGGACCGATTTGCGTCCGTTTATCAGTCCGCAGGAACTCGACCGGCGCCTGGATCCGGAGACGGTGGTCCTCGTGCGATTTCAGGGGGCCGTCCTTGTTTTGGTGAGCATTGAGCGCGCCGATATGTTGGTCTGCATGGACGCGACGGATCCCAGCCGGCCGCGATGGGTCGATCAGGTGCGCGTGGGCAGCCACCCCGAAGGTGTGGCGGTTTTTTTGCGCGAGGAGGATGCGATCATTATCACCGGCGACGAGGGGAGGGACGGGCCCGGGACGATCAGTTTCGCGCGGTTGAGCGGCGTGAAGGGACCGGGAGAGGATCAATAGCGCGCCAGGGGAATCGATATGGTGATCCAAGAGCATTGGCCGATGGTTTTCCGTCGCCCCTTTTCAGGGGCTTGTCGTGGCCGGTCATGTTACCCAGGGTTCGCTGGGCTCACCCTGGGCTTTATTCCGTCGCCTCCTTTCGGAGGCTCTGTCTCGCGCCATGTAAACTGGAGAGAGTAGCCGGCACGGAGTTTGTTCGGTGGATGTCCATTCGGACGCGGGCAGGCTGAACCAGAACGTGGCACCTTGGTCCTCGTTTTTGCGCGCGCCGATTTGGCCGCCGTGGGCTTCGATCAGTTGTTTGCAGATGAAGAGGCCCAGGCCCGTGCTCTTTTCTCCGCCGGTGGGCTTGTTTTCAAGGCGGGCGTACTTGGAGAACAAACGGCCCTTGGTCTGGCCGGATTCTTTACGGAGACCCACCTTGAGTCGTCCAAGTCGGCCGTCGTCCTGGATGACCCTGTAGGTTCTCTGGATCACGTCCGACGAGGGTATGTGGCGGAACGGCTTGCCACACTGGCCAAGGAGCGTCAAGTAATCGTATTCACGCACGACATCGCTTTTGTCGCGGATCTCCGGCTCGCAGCCGAGAGCGAAGGTGTAGGTGTCTGCGAACGTGCGATCGAACGGCGACCATCCGGACAACCGGGCGCATGCTCACGAGTCATCCATGGAAAGCCAAAGATGTGCGCCTGAGGATTCAGTTACTTGAGCAAGAGCTTGCACGATTCCGCCGCGAGATCAACGCGTGGAATCAAGAGCACTACGAGCGAGAGACGGCAGACTGGGCAGGGAGGCTTTCCGAAACCTGGGAGCGGCTGATCAATATGGATATTGTTGGAAAAATAGTAGACCGTGGGTCTCAAGAAGTGCGGCCGCGCATGTTTAGGGTGCTCGCGAAGATTACGGAAGAAGACGACCGAGAATTCCAGTCGAATTACGCTCGCTGTTCGCGTTGGGCGCGTCGGCACGACAAGAGTATAGACGTAAATTACGTCGCTCCGGGTCTCGACGAGTTAGCAGACGAACTGACCACGGTGCGCGGATGGTTTGATCGAGCACGGAAATACGGCAGGTGAAGGCTGCCCAACAACCTCACGGCGATTTTTAAGAAGTTGGATCACCGGTGAAATCCGGGATGAAAATCCTTGCCAATGACGCCCATCGACCGGATAATCCTCTGAGGAGACGAAAGCGTGGGAGATCATTAACGTGGGGATCGCCGTGTCAGGAAATCAAAATCCAGATGGCGGTCACTCCTGGACACACGCATTGTCAATTATATCGATTATTGGACGGAATTTCATGAAACACTATGGCGCTTGTCTCCAATGGCGGGATGGTCTTCGTATCCGCCACCCATTTCGCTTACGCGAACCAGCGTCCGACACGGGCCGACTTGTGCCCGCCGGCCGGTAGGGTTGCATTTCGCGGATTCGTGAGATGCAACCGTTGATGCTTCATAGAGACCGGTTTAGCATCCCTACTCCTCGTCCTTCTTCTCATCGCCCCAGATCGGTTGAGATAGCTTGCGGGCTTTGTCCACGACGCCGCCCAGGATGCCTCTTACCGATTCCGTGATTTCCTCGTGCGCCACCGGAATGCGGAGCTGGGGCAGGACGACGTAGCCCTCCTTATCACCCTTCACGCTGATCGCGATCGGGAATCGAAACATATCGGTGGCGACGGCCACGACGTCGGGGATCAGCGGGTTTTTGTCGATGAGTTTTTCGTTGAGCGCGGACGTGATCGCGGGGATCAGCTTGAGTCGATAGCGCCCATCGAATCCCACGGTCCCGTCCAGCCTGATCCCGTGCAGGGGGCCGTGGAGTCGACAGTCATCGAGCAGAGCGAGGCCGTCGGCGAGATTCACGTTGCCGGTGATGTCATTGAAGTCCAGGTCTCGGAACGAGTCGATCTTCGTTTGGTCGGCAAGGATATCAAGCAGGAAAACATCGTGCATCCGGCCTTCCGCAACCGCGAAGCTGATCTCACTTTGAAGGTTTATTTTTAACTCCTCGCCGCGTCCCCGGCTCGATCCCCGCGAGTTGATCCGGGCCCGACCGGTGAACTTATCGTTGCCCTCGGCGTCCTTCTTGTTGAGCAACTCTTCCACGCGAACGCCCTCCGCGGCGACCGTCCACGCCAAGCGTGGCTGACGCCGCGCCGATTCCACCTCGAGTTCGCCGCGCACGAAACCATCGGCCATCTTAGCGTCGTCCACGTAAAGCTGTAGATAACCGTCGTTCAGCTTCAGCCGACCCCGCACGTCGTTGAGATGCGCCTTGCCCATTTTGAATTCGCCGGCCGCGAAGTTGGCCGTGAGATGACCCGGTCGTTGCCCCCGCGGCTTTTGAGGCCCCGTTGTCCCCGCGGCTGCCGCATCTTTCCGCAGCTGTTGAAACCAGGCGAGGTATGGATCGACGTTCAACTTTTCGATCTCGGCGTTCAGTCGGAAGTCGGGAACCGGCACCATGCTCCCCTCGCCCCAAATTTTCACCGCGTCGCGGGTCCCGTCCTCGGACTGGGCCAGTCCCTTGAGGAGAAACCGCTCGACCGTCCGGCCCAGCATTTCCAGTTCGTTCTTGATCTCGACGGTCCGTTGCGCGGTCGGCGTTCCCGATTCATCCAGCGAGGCGATCCCCAACTTGATCTCGCCCCTCAGTCTCAGGTGCCCGTCGTCCAGGGTGCTGATGGTCTCATCAACCTCGAGCGGGATCGGCGGAAGGTTTTCGGTGTGAAACGGGCGGCCCAGACGCATCCAGGGCGCCAGATCGATGTCACGCGCCGTCAGACGAACTTGCCTTTCCCCCTCCGCGTCGGGATCCATGAGCCAACCGCCCCTGATCTCCACAATGCCCGGTTCACTCTTGTCGGGTTGACCGAGTTCCAACCGCAAAGGCGCGAACGCCACTCTCTGCTCGGTCAGGTCGTAGGTCACTTGATTAGAGCCTTTGACGTCGAGCGGCAGGACGCCGCCGCTTTCGAGCTTAAGCCCCATGCCCGCCAGTTCGAACTCACCGGCCGTGGTGAGGCGCCCCGCCACGGGTTCGAATGCCAGTTTCTGCTCGAACTCGAGTCGGCCTTCACTCAGCCCCGCTAAGTCCTCGCGTGCCGCCAGGTCGAGGATCGAGGCGGCGGCCAGCACTCCGGGGATCTCAGCCTTCAAAACCGCCTCAACCGTGGTTTTCTCCAAGTCCACGGTTCCGGCGAAGCTAACCTGGGCCAGCGATTGGCCCCCGGCTATTACCTCAAGCGTCGCTCCCTTGAGATCCAACCGATGCAGCTCACCCAGGGACGCCTGGAATTTGTGGTGGATATCCAGCGGGGTCAGCCACAGTTGTTTGGAGATGATGTCCAGGCCGCGCAGCTCTCCCTCGACCGATATTTGTTGGCCCAGGTCCGCAACCGTCAGCGTCAGGTTGCCCTTCAATGATCCCGATGGGAGCAAGTCGTCCTGATCGATGCCGGCGAGTCTCAGCCAGGGGCGCAGTTCGGCAAGATCGGTCTCGTGAACGATCAAGCTGAGATGCGTCGGTTCGTGGTCGAGCCCCTCCCCTACCCCCGCGGGCTCTCCCGGCTCCCCGCCGGTCAGATTCAGCGCCAAGGGTTTGTCCATCGAAACGTCGATAAGCGGCTGCCGCGCACCCGATACCCGCAGGTCCATCAAGTCCCACCGAACCTGACCGAAATCCATCCCGGCGCTCCCCTTTTGCTCGAAACGGAGGTTCAAGGGGGGCGTCGGCGGTTGATTGGGGTCGGCTCGCAAACTGAGTTCCCGGGCGTTGATCGTCGATTCGAAGTGGATCGTCTCGCCCGAGCCCTCGACGTGAAACTTGGCGTTAATGGCCGACTGCTCGAGCTGATACGGCCCGAACGCCGCGAGCAGGGGGTTGAGGAATTCCCGGCTGATCTGGGAGACCTCGAGGTCGGCGCGGCGTTCGCCACGGTCGTCATCCCAAACGATTTCGCCCTTGAAATAGCCGGCGCTGCCCTCCGAGGTCTGGGCGTGCAGCTCGAAGGATTGGCTGAAGCCGTGGGCCAGTTTCACCAGACCCCGGCCGCGGCCGCCCAGATCAACCTTGTGAATCCCTTCGAGCCCCGGCGCGCGGCCTTCGACCGAAGCCTCGAGTGAAACGTCCCAGCCCAACTCCAGCCCGTCGGCCCCTTGGGTGAGGCTCCCCTTGAGCGAGAGATAACTCTTCTGGTCAATCCCGGCGGCCGGTCGCGCGAGCGTCGAGCCGAAGCTCAGCGAGAGCGAGCCCGTTTCCCCAGGGGCCAGATGTTCGACCTTCAGATACAGGTTTTGCAGCCCAAGCGTCATTCCCCCGGCGTCGGCGTAGTCGAGCTTCAGGTCCTCGATTTCGATCAATTCCACGACCATCGCGGGAAAGGGTTGCGGGGCCGAGCGGGCCGTGGCGGGAGTCCCCGCCGGGGCCTTCTCCACGGCGGGGGGGGCCGAACTGAGCGGCACGGGGATCGGCGTCGGCTCGCTCTTGATGAGCCGCTCAAGATTCGTGATTCCCTCCGCGTCGGACCGCACGTGGAAGTAAGGGGAACTGAGCCGCACGTGCCGGACCACGGGCAATCCTTCGCCCATCAGCGAAAAGGGAGATATGTTCGCCAGGAGCGTCTGGGCTTCGAAGACCCTCTGACCGTCGGCGTCCATCAAGCGCGGTCGGTCCAGCCTCAACAGGCCCGAAAGACTCACCCCACCCCCCTCGGCGACCAATTCCCCGTTGAGCTTGCCGCTGGCCAGCGGGAGATAGATGTTCCGGACCGCATGCGAGGACTGCAGGTAGAGAACCGCGCCCAGGACCACGATCAAGAGAACGCCGAGGAGCTTGAGCAAAAAAAAGACCCGCCGCCGCCGCCGAACCCTTCGGATCGGGGCGTCCGCGTTCTTTTTCGGTTCGTTCGAGACGGGCTTTTGAGATACATTGTCCAAGAGAAACCAAGCCCTCGGGTAGGTCGGCTCAAGCGTCGCGGAATATATCCATCAGCCGATGGTATGGATCCAAGATACCATCGACCGATTAAGGCTGTCCAAATGAATGGGTGAGTCAGGGGATCGGTGGGGAGGGCAATTGCGCAATACGAGTCGTCTCGGAGAGCGGGGGCGTCTCAACGTAGACCGGACAGGGCAGCGCATCGGCGATCTTCTCGGCCCCCTCCTCCATGCTTTCGTTCATCCGCTTTCCGCGAAGTTGCAATATGGAGGAGAAACTGCGCTCGAGCAGGCCCAGCGGCGAAATTGTCGCCCCGCCCGTCCAATCGCGCACCACGAAGTGATTGCGGTAGATCACCCGGCGGGTGCGGGTATCCACCATCGCCAGATGGAGGTCGTAGCGCACGTGGGCATAGAGGAGCAGGTAAAGCCGGCCGACCTTTTCGAGCCGGGTGAACACGACGTAGTCGGCCAGGTCCGGCGTCACGAGGGCCGACTCGGGCAGTTGGGCGGGCGAGCATTGGTGCTGATAGGCCAGCGTCGCCATCACCGCGTCGATCTCGGCCAGTTCCTTGTCCTTATAGGGAAGCACCGAAACGGCGCGATAGAGGGATTCACGGAAGACTTCGGCTAGTTCGGGATGCCCCGAGAGATCAGCGGTCGGCAAGATGGCCAAGGTCTGGGGCGGGTCTTCGGGTCGCTCGATGTGCTCGGACTCCGAATACCCCCGAACCGCCACGCCCCCGCAGGCGCTGAGGATGAGCGAAGCGAGCATCAGGAGGACGGCGACACGGCAATGGGGAAACATCGGAACCAACGGAGCAACGGGAACTTGAACCGACACGAAAGAATGTCGGCGCAGATCAGCGGAGTCACTATAAACGAGTTCGAATCGGTTTGTCGAGTCCTCAAATCCCGCTTTTGCGGCCGGGCCATAGGTATTTGTGGATTTGGAGATTGAGGCGAACGGGGAGCCGGTCCCGCAGAACCCAGGAGGCCAGATCGGCGGGATCGAGACCTTCGTGGACGGGCGAGAAGAGGACCGTGCGCGAGGCGGCCAGGTCATGTTGGTCGACGACCCCGCGGGCCCAGTCGTAATCGGTCGCGTCCTTGATCACAAACTTGATCTCATCGCGGGCACCCAGATGAGAGAGGTTTTCCCAGCGATTGGACTTCACCTCGCCGCTGCCCGGGCACTTGATGTCCATGACCTTGATCACGCGCGGATCGACCGGGGCGATATCCTCGGCCCCGCTTGTCTCAAGCAGCACCTCGTGGCCCGCGTCACACAGTTCGCGTAGCAGCGCCAGGCAACCCGGCTGGGCCAGCGGCTCGCCGCCGGTGACCTCAACCAGGGGCAGCCCCAAATCGCCGACGCGGCCGATCACATCGGCGACCGACAGACGATCGCCGCCCTGAAAGGCGTATGCGCTGTCGCACCAGTGACACCGCAATGGACAACCGCTCAGGCGGACGAACGAGCAAGGCGTCCCCATCCGGGTCGACTCGCCCTGGATCGACGCATAAATCTCGCTGATGATGACCGTTCGCCCGGATTCGCCGACCTCGGCCGTTGACGCGTCGGTCACGGGGGCATCCGATTTGACAATCCCCTCATTCATCCAAGTACGGCCCAATCTGCATGACGAGAGACCAACCCAACTGATGCGAGATGACGCATCTCCTTGTCGCCGGTTCCAATCCTTCCCGACGGACGGGGCAAGACAAAACCCGCGCTCAAAAACGCGGGGGCCACGGGAGACGCGCGCCCATCAGGGCTTGTGCGTTGATGATCGGAGTTTATCGCGTGGGTGTCAAGCGGATCCCCCGAGGCGCGACCCATTTGGGTGCATCTCACGGAACCGCGAGATGGAACCTTGCGGCCAGCGGCACAAATCAATTCTGTCCTCGTGCTTGACCCCGAAGGGGTCGAATGTGATTAGCCGTGGGTGTCAACCCACGGTTTGCGGCCCCACATCTTGACAACCCTGAAAGGGTTGAATCGTAACGTGATGCGACCTGTTCTGTTCGACCCCTTAAGGGTCGTGACGTCTTGGGGCTCCACTTCCGTGGGTTGCCACCCACGGCTAATCATATTGCTCCCCTGCAGGGAGCCAGAGAACTCATTTCTTCTCCCCGCCCGTGGTCACATCGCACGGATCCGTGAGGTACGACCGGCCCATCTCGCCATCGAAAAGGCCCCTTCGCGATTCATTCGATGGGCTTGATCTGGCTCGCCATCATGCGCATGCGCTGGCGGGCGACGGTTGCCTGATAGGTCTTGGGGAAATTTTCGATGATGGCGCGCAGCATCTCCAGCGCGCGCTCGGGCCGTTTGAGCTCTTGGAAGTAGATCTCGGCTAAGTGGTGGTAGCGCGAGCATTTCTCGTCGATGGTCATATCGTTGTCGAGCGTGAGCAAGTAAGTCATCTCGCGCGCGTAATCGGCCTTGCGCCCCGCCTTCAACAGTCGCTCGCATAGAATCTCGGGTGCCATTGCGTCGTTGGGGTGCTTTTCGATGCGCGCGCGCATCGTGTCGTCGTCCATCGCATCCAGCCGCGCCTCGCGCCGCGTGCGGTATCCGTCATGACGAACCCCACGTCGGCGTGACGATCTCAGATTGGGTTCCGGTCCCAACCACGGCGCGAGCAGGCGAAAAACCCGCGTCAGCAACCAATGAATCGCCCAAATCACCAGCACCCCCGCCGCCAGGGTCCCAACCACACCCCAAAATCCCAAGACATGCATCCAGTCGATGAGCAGAATCACCAAGATGATGAGGAGAAAAACATCGAGGTATAGCATCGGAAGGGCGCAATCAAAAACTCAATGGGACCTGACGATAATGAATCGTAGACATTCACCCGTCTCGCTGGTCGATCCTTAAGGGAACCTCTAAAGAACGCTTTGCAGTCGTCCCTACGGGACTCCAATTCATTACCGGTTTGATTTCCCGCCACTTGTGTGGCGGGCTGAACGCAATCGTCCCTGCCGGGACTGAATTTTTAGAGGCACCCATAATCCTGATGTGTCGACTCGAATGATTCAGCCGTGAACGCGTTCATTGTTCCGCCCAGCGCAGCCGCGCCGGATCGAAAATTCCACTCAGGTTGTTCTCATATCCTTCGAGACCTTGGGCCACCAGGTACGGGTTGCGGTAGGAGTAAATCGGGATGGCCGGCATTTGCTCGACGAAGTAGAGTTCGGCCTCGATCATCAGCGCCTCGCGTTTTTCGAGGTCGGCTTCGGCCCGGACTTTGGCCAGCAGGTCGTCATAGTGCGCGTCCTCCCAGAACGAATCATTGTGATCGCTCTCGGATTCAAACATATCCAGGAAGTTGATCGGGTCGGCGAAGTCGGCGACCCAACCGGCCCGCGCGATATCGAACTCGCCGGCCCTCCGGTTGTCGAGCAGCACCTTGAACTCCTGGTTTTCGACCGCCATTTCAATGCCCAATTCACGCCGCCAGGTCTCCTGGAGCACCTCGGCGATTTTTCGGTGCCCTTCCATTGTATTGTAAATGTAGCGAAGCTTCGGCAAGCCCTGACCGTCGGGGTATCCCGCTTCGGCCAACAGCCGTCGCGCCCCGTCAAAGTCGGCATCCTGATAAGTCGGCTCGGGTGGATTGGAGTAGAGAACCATCGGCGAAATGAAAAAGGCGAGCGGTTCGCCCGCCTGGGTCATGCTTTCGACGATCGCCCGGCGGTCGATCGCCAATGCCAATGCGCGCCGCACACGCACGTCCTCGAAAATCTCCCGGCGGCAGTTAATAAACAGAAAGTAGGTCCCGACCATATAGGGTGACCGATACTCGGCTCGTTCGCGCAACTTTGGGATGTCGGGGCGCGGGACGGTGTTCGTGGCGTCGAGTTCGCCGGTATCGAAGGCGATCAGTTCAGTTGATTCCTCCTCGATCATGCGAAATACGAGACGATCAAGCTTGACGTTGTCGGTATCCCAGTAACCCGGGTTCTTTTCCATGACGATCTTATCGCCGGGCGAGTACTCGAGGAGTTTGTAAGGGCCGCAGCCGACGTAGGTCTCGGGCCGCAGCGCCCAGTCCTTGTTGGCCTCGTCCACCGACCGGCAGACGGGGAAGTAGGAGTGATGGGAGAGGATTTGCGGGAAGAAGGGGGTGGGGGCCTCGAGGTGAATGCGCAGCTTATCGGGCGCCAGTGCCCACACCCAGACTGAATCGGGCCCCAGGTTCGGATTGTCATAGTACTCCTTGCCGCCCTTGAGATAGTTGTAGAGTTGATAGGCGTATTCCGACGCGAACTCGGGATTGAGCACGCGACGCGTCCAGGTGTATACGAAATCGTCCGCCGTCACGGGCTCGCCGTTGGTCCAGTAGGCCTCGCGCAGCTTGATGTCGTAGACCAACCCGTCGGGGCTCACTTCCCAACTCTCGGCCAGGTCCGGCTGGGGCTGGCTGTTGGCGTCCAGGACGGTCAGGCCACGAATCAAACCGAGGATGACCTTGGACGAGGGAACATCGGCGGCCAGCGAGGGGTCGAGCGTGCGCGGATTGGCCCCGATGTTGACCACCGCCTCGCCCGCGACCTGGCGCTCGGCCCGCGGATTGCCCCGGCACCCGCCCAGGCACAGGCCGGCGAATATACAGAAGCCGAAACAGACCAGCTTCGAGACGAAGTGTTTTGTTCGATCCACGCCCCATGTCCCTCAATTCTCATGGATTATGACGACCGTCGCACCCCAACGAATATAGCCCCTCGGCGGCTCACCCTCAAGTCATCGCAAGCGAATGGAGCCACACCGGACCGGCGGGACGTTAAAACGGCGCCCCCGGTCGTGAGATTCTATCGACATTCGCCCCCAACCGGGGGGGATGATGGCGGCGAATCGCCCCGCCGGGATCGGCCGCGCATGTTCTATCTGGAATTGTTTCGCGCTCTCAACTCGCATGATGTCCGATACTTGCTCGTGGGCGGGCTCGCCGTGAACCTGCACGGCGTTCCGCGCGTGACGATGGACGTGGACCTGATTGTGGGTCTGGACGGGGAAAATCTCCGTCGCTTCCTGGCCGCCGCCGATGATCTGGGCCTGACCCCCGGCGTGCCGGTCGGAATTGAGGAACTGCTCGACCCAGACCAGCGGACCCTCTGGACAAGCGAAAAAGGGATGGTGGCTTTTCCGCTGCGGCCGCCCACCCCCGACGGTAGACATCCTCCTGGATCCGCCGCTGGACCTGCCCGCCGCTTTCGAGCGGGCCGAGATGCGCAACGTAGAAGACATCACGGTCCACCTCGCCTGCATTGATGACATGGTCCGGCTCAAGCATGCCAGCGGACGCAAGCAGGACCACGCCGATCTTGAACATTATGCTGCGCATCCAGGAATCAAGGCGGGCTACTTAGGTGACGGGAGATAGAATGGAGCGCAAATCGACCCCGGAGGGAAAGGGGTCCCTCGGCGGCTTCGACTATTACGTCAGCGACGAGCAACTGCGCGCCTTCGGTCGCCTGACCGCGCTCCAGCGCCTCCAATGGCTCGACGAGGTCCGCCGCTTCACCCTGCTCGCCCAAACCCCGGAGACCGCCCGTCGCCAAGAGCGCCTGCGTCGCGGCGAGCGGCTGTAGGGGGCCGGGTTCCGGGTTGATACTCAGTTCCGAGCGTAGACTCCGCTTCGATAAAGGGTCCCCAATCTGGTTCATGATCGGCTCTCGGTGCTCGTCCTCGTAATCGGCCTCCGCGTGGCTCCCCACCTCGATCGGGGACCGAGAAAAAGACCGATTACGAGACCGATTACGAAGACGAGTGACGAGAGCCAAACGGCAAGATGGAGCGAGGCAATAAACCCCATCCCTCACGTGTCCTGCTGGTGGAAGTGTTTGACAACACGTCGCTCAGCCTCCACTCCCCGATCCCCGGTGGGGGGATTTCCCTTGCTGGATTGCGGCCATGCCGACTAATTTGGTGACCGGCCCGGGAGTCGCGGGCAAAATGCTTGATCTACCCCGCGCGCGCTGACAAAGAGGTCCGGCTGCGTCCATGAAAATCATCTCGCGTTACCTGTTCCGGGAAATCTTCCATTTCTTCTGGTTGTTCCTTTGTTTTTTTACCGTGGCCCTTCTGGTCTACGAGCTCTATGACGAGCGGGGCGAGTTCCTTGAACACGAGGCGGCCCTGCTCGACGTAGTCCTCTATCTCATCTTCACCATCCCGTTTAAATTGGCCGAAGTCTTTCCCCTCATCGGATTGCTCTCGACCATTTTCGCCTATGGGATGCTGGCCAAGAACCGCGAAATCCTGGCCATGGTGGCCGCCGGCGTCAGTTACGCCACGCTGGCGCTGCCGGCGTTGGTCTTCGGCTTGGGGCTGACCGTCTTTACGTTCTTTTTCAACGAGGAGATTGTCCCCAGGAGCGAGAAACACGCCGAACACCTGATCAAGGTCGTCATCGCCGGTCAGTCCGAAACCCGCCACGCCAAACGCAAAAACCTGATCGTCAAGGGCAGGGACAACAGCTTCTACGCGATGGAACGCTACTACTCACTCGATCGTCGAATGGAATTCCCGACCATTTTCATGGTGAGCGAGGACGGCAGCCACGTCATGGAGCGGATTGACGCTCAGACGGGACGGTTCGTCCAGTCCGAGGGAGACGACGAGGTGGTCTGTGAGTTCCAGGGGGCCGAGCGCTGGACCTTCGACGATGACGGGACCCAACGCAGTTACGACGCGATCCACGTTCCGTACCGGATTCCCATGGAACATAAGCTCCCCGAGTTCCTCAGTCGCTCCAAGGATCCCGAAAAAATGAACTATAAGGAGCTGAGTCATTATACCCGCCTACTCGAGGAGAAGGGCGGGGAGAAAGTCGCGGAATACGGTACCTCGCTCCACAAAAAACTGGCGTTCCCCGTCGTCTGTACGCTGATGGTCCTGCTCGGTTTCAGCGTGGCTACCGATGTACATGCGCGGCGGTTCTCTCGCGGGGTTTCGTTGGGATTGCTCGTGGCAATCGGATTCTATGTGCTCAGCGGCTTCTTCGTGAATCTCGGCAATGAAGGTGTGCTGGCGCCGGCGGCGGCGGGTTGGGCGCCGGTGATGCTTTTCATGTTGGTTGTCTACCTGTTGATCACCCGTCTCAATTACGTCCGCGGCTGAGATGGCCCAGCGGCCGGCACACCATCCCGAGCGATACTTCGGACGAGGCTACTATCATCTCTATAAGCATTACCTGCTGCCCGAGCAACAGACCAATGCCGAAGTGGACTTTCTGCTTCGCGCCCTCCGGCCGCGGGCGAGTCAGCGCTGGCTGGACGCCCCGTGCGGTTATGGCCGCCACCTGAAAAGCCTGAGTGCCCGGCGGTCCCGTTTGCGGCTGTTTGGGGTCGATCTGAATCCGGGGTACCTGCGCGAGGATGGCCTCGGCCAGGCGGCCCGCCTTTGTCTTTGCGACTATCGGCGCCTCCCCTTCGCGGCTGGGTCGTTTCACGTCGTCCTGAATTTGCTCAACAGCTTCGGCTATTACCCGCCGGTGGGCCGCGAGGGACTGGCCGCGCGCGACGACCGGGCGGTGCTCGGCGAATGGGCGCGCGTGCTCAAGCCCGGCGGTCGGTTGGTCATGGACCTGCCCAATCGGCAGGCGTTGATTGCGCTGGTCGCCCGCCGGCCGCTCATCTGCTATCGGGGGGGCGGCTACGAGGCGCGGGAGCGCTTCGCCTGGGACCCCCGGACCCAATGTCTGGAGAACCGCACGCGCTGGCGCTGGCCGGGCGGCGAGGAACGGGCCCGTTACCGCTTTCGGCTTTACACGCCGGCCCAGATCGGCCGAATGCTCGAGCGGGCCGGGCTTGAACGGATGGCCATCCATGGGGATTTCAATGCCGCGGCGTTCGACCCCCTGCGTTCGGATCAAATGCTGGTCCTGGCCGGGAAACGCTAAGCTGGCCGTGGATGGGATCGGCTTGGTCCCTTGGACCTAATCCTTGTCGCGATCAAACATCCCGTATTTTTGCATTTTGTTGTGGAGGCTCTTACGACTGATTCCGAGCAGGTCGGGACTTCGTTGGCGGCGGTCGCCGGTGCGCTCCAGGGCGGTGGCGATATGCTTTTTCTCGGCCTCCTCGATCAGCTTTTCGATGGACTTGGCCAGTGGCGCGGAGAAATCGATGGGGGGCATGGCAATGAGGTCGGAGGCATCACCGGCAGGTCCGCCGTGATGGCCGTCCGCTGAACTTTCGGCCTTCCAACTCGTCACGCCTTGGGCGGCGCGCTCGCGCAGTTGCGCCGGCAGGGCTTCGGGGCCGATCCGCGTGCCGCCGGCCATGACCATTGCGCGTTGGATGACGTTCTCCAACTCGCGGATATTCCCCGGCCAGTCGTACCGCTCGAGAAGCGCCAATGCCTCGGGCGACACACCTTCGACACTTTTCCCAAAGCGTACGTTGAACTTTCCGATGAAGTGGTGGACGAGCGTCGAGATATCCTCGGTCCGCTCGCGCAAGGGCGGCAGATGCAGCCGCATGACGTTAAGCCGGAAGTAGAGGTCTTCTCGGAAGCTCTTCTCGGCCACCATCTGGCCCAGATCACGGTTGAAGGTTGCCACCACGCGGATGTCGACCGGGCGGGGGCGTTGGAGCCGACCCGTTCGATCTCCCCCATCTTCCTGGTCGCCATGCACGGCCTGACGCTGCTCAAACGCTCGCGCGTAATCATGATCACGGTCGCGGCGGCGTCGCTGCTCAACATCCTGCTCAACCTGTGGCTCATCCCGCGCCATGGCGTCATGGGGGTGGTCTACGCGACGTTGGCCTCTTATGGGCTGATGTGCCTGGCCCAAGTGGCCGCCACGCCGCGCGAGTATCGGCCGCCGGTCGAGACCGCCGATTGGTTGCGACCCGCGGCGCTGGGCGGATTGATGGCCGCCGTCGCACTCGGGACCGGCCTGTTCGGCGCGCAAGGGCCATTCGCCCGCCTCGCCGTGATGGCCGCCCTTTTTGCGGCAACCTTTATTGTCCCGGCCCTCGCCTGGGACCGCGATATGCGTCAATTCGTGACCAAAAAACTCAACCTGCGACGCAAGACGAATTAAGCCAATTTTTTCTCGTTGGTCATGGCTCGTTTCGATAAGATGCCAGCGGCGTGGGATGACCCACGCGTGATCGCATCTTCATGGCGGAGGTTCTGGTGCCGCAACTTCTGGTCGACCCCATCCGTCTGGGCCACAGCCCCGATCCCGATGACGCCTTCATGTTCTACGGCCTGGCTCGCGAGCAGGTCGATGCCGAAGGGCTGCGCTTCGAACACGTGCTCGAGGACATCGAGACGCTTAACCAGCTCGCCTTCCGCGGCGAGCTGGAGGTGACGGCCCTCTCGGCGCATGCCTATTCGCACCTGTGCGACCGCTACGTGTTGCTCAACACCGGGGCCAGCATGGGCGACGGTTACGGCCCGATGGTCATCACGCGCGGGCCGATAATCCTCGAGGCCCTGCGCGGCAAGACCATCGCCGTGCCGGGCGAATACACCAGTGCCTTCCTAACGCTCAAGATGTTCATGGGCGACTTCAAATACGAGGTCGTTCCGTTCGACAAAATCTTCGCCGCCGTGCGCGACGGCGCCGTGGGAGCCGGGCTGATTATCCACGAGGGACAACTGACGTGGGAGCGCGACGGGTTCCATTGCATCGTCGACCTGGGCAAATGGTGGCAGGAGAGCCACGACGGCCTGCCCTTGCCGCTGGGCGTCAACGCCGTGCGCCGCGACCTGGGCCCCGAGCTACGGCGCCGCATCGACCGCGTCCTGCGCCGTTCGATCCAATACAGCCTCGCCCACCGCAAAGAGGCCGTCGACCACGCCCTGCAATGGGGCCGCGGCCTCGACCACGCCCTCGCCGACCGCTTCATCGGCATGTACGTCAACGACTGGACCCTAGAAACCGGAACCAAAGCCCGCCCGGCCATCGAACGCTTCCTAGCCGAAGCCGCCACCGCCGGCCTCATCCCGGCGGATTATCGGGTTGAGTTTGTGTGAACCAACTGAATTACACCTGTCCAAACCATGATGGCGCGTGTCCCGAAATAGCATATGAGGAACCTGAAACATCGGTTGATGGAATCGGTCTTATCGTTCATTAACGAACGCCTCGATCGTAAGATCGATGTCTTTAGCGATCTCGCGGAGCAAGTGGGGCGAGATGTCTCGGCCGGAGTGGAATGGGACGGTTGTCTGTTTGCCGTCCGGATATCTGTATTGTCTGTGCGAACCCCGCCGTCGGACCTCGATGAAGTTCAGCTTTCTGAGGATCGTGGCAACCTCGCGCGGCAGATCGTATAATCGACCGCGCCGAACACCCAGGACAGCCCTTTAAACAAAAAGTGGCTCACGTTATATCCAATCCCGAAATTGAAGCCCCCCTTCCAATTCCACCCCACCCCCGTATGAGGCACCCGCGCGATCTTGGTTTGATCGGCGAAGTATTCAAAGACGTTCGTCGTGCTCACCAGGGGAACATCCACGACGTCCCGCACGACCGTCACCGGCGTCACCACAACCTTGCCGGTCGTCTTGAGGACCGCGCAACTCGCGAGCAAAGGGAAAATCAACAACGGGCCCAGGGCTCGTAGGACGGTCACATAAAACCGCATTCTTATTTTCCTCCTCCCATCCATCATCAAAAGACGCCAAATCATCAGAGGACTTGTTTCCCGTGGCGAAAGATCGTCCCAATGCTATACTGGAGCGAATGGATGATCACCCCAAAAAAATCCGCGTCACCCGCCTCAAGGACCAAGACGGTGTCATGGACGACCTGCGGGATACCACGCCGGCCGAGCGCGTGGGGATGATGTGGCAACTGACGGTTGACGCGTGGGCCTTCATGGGAGAGGACGTTGCTGAACAGAGACTACAGCGAGATGTTGAGCGCGTTATCCGGCGAAGGCGTTGATTTTCTCCTGGTTGGGGCCTACGCCATGGCCGCCCACGGTTCGCCTCGAGCGACTGGAGACATGGACCTTTGGATCTGTCGTTCCCGAGAAAACGCGGAAAGAACGTGGAGGGCCCTGCGACGGTTCGGCGCTCCACTGATCGACTTGAGTGCCGAAGACCTGGCCAAGCCGGATACCGTGTACCAAATCGGAGTGGCGCCCCGTCGCATTGACATTCTTACCTCCATCGACGGCGTGGAATTCAGCGAGGCGTGGGGACGTCGGGAATCCATGGAGATCGCCGAACAATCGGTCCCCGTCATAGGGCGGGACGATCTCATCCGCAACAAACGGGCGACGGGAAGACCTCAAGACTTGGTGGACGCCAATGTTCTGCAGCAGGCAAACCGTGACCGATAACCTGCTCTTTTGCTTGAAGAGAGATATGGGAACCTCTAAAAATTCGGTTTGCAGTCGTCCCTACGGGACTCCAATTCGTTATCGGTTTGATTTCCCGCCACTCCCGTGGCGGGCTGAAAGCGATCGTCCCTGCCGGGACTGAATTTTTAGGGGCGCTTGTAATGATAGACGCTTTCCCATCAGATGCTTAACCTTCCGGCACAACGTCTTTCTTGAGCACCCAGTATACCGGTCCCAGCGTGGCGCCGCAGGCCCGGTGATAGAAGGCGACGGGCCCGACCCAGCCGATCTCGCAGACGGGGCGGCCCAGCCGCTTGAGTTCGCCGAGGGATGCCCAGAGTAGTCGGCGGCCCAGGCCGGTGCCCCGGTGGAAAGGCGCGACGCCGGTCGGGCCGTAGCTGCCTAGGCACTGATTGACCTCATGGGCCACAAAACCGACGATCTCCTCGCCCAGCGTGGCGACGAACAGCTTGATCGGGTCGTGGCGGAAGGCCAGTCGGCATTCCTCCAGCCAGTTGCGGGTCCAGTGGCGAAGAATCAGATCCGATAGCGGCGGTTCGTCCGTGGGCATTGCGCGACGGACCTCATACCCGGAGCGGTCCTGCCCGAAGATGCGATCGGGACCCGGCATGGCCCAGCGCGCCAGCTCCACGGTCATGTTGAAAACCGTTCGCTCGTGTTCCCAGCCCAGCCTGAGCAGGGTCGCGATCAGGCCGGTCTCACGGGTATCGACCCCCGGCCGCAGGTAATACGGGGGCGAGGCGAGCATGTAGATTTTACAGGCCCCGCGCCGGGTCAGCCTCTCGACGAGCGCGTCAAGCAGGGTGGTCTCGACGCCCTTCTCGGCCCAGTCGGGTGCCACGCCAAGCCAGCGCACGCCGGCCGCATCCGCCGCCAACCCTCCCGGGTAATCCCCCCGGACCATCCCCACGAGCCGCCCCCCGTCGTCTCGCGCGGCCAGGATCAGCTCCGGATCGGACCGGCCGCTCTCGAACAGACGCTCGCGGAGCAGGCCGGCATCCATGGGGTGCAGGGGGTGGGCCTCCCGCCAGTATTCGAGGATTTCATCCAGGTGCTCGATTGTGAGAGGCTTGACGTGGACGCCGGGAGGTCGATTCACTGGACCGTGCCTGCTGGGGATCGAAGGAGCCGAATCGCATGGGTGGCCGGCGGCCGGGCGCCGGGGCCGAATCCGAAACCCATCATACTGCCCCGCCGGGCAAGGACACACGTATTTAACCGCCCGCGGAACCGCCCCGTGAGCGACACCAAGCATCGAGCCTAAACCCTCATTTTGGTGAAGTTACGCTCAAGATCGGCCCTCGAAATGCCGAAAATAGTCTTTGACAGGCTAAATCGGGGCCATGCTATGCTTGAGCTGTCGCGAAATATAATTTTGTAGGGTGGTGTCCGGAAGTCTCATAGCGTTGTAGAATGACTAATAGGGAGCGGACCGATGCCCGAGATCATCGTCAAACTGGGTGCCAACATTGTTCAAAAATACTTCTTCGTGAAGGAAGCGCTGAGCGTCGGGCGCGCTCCGGAGAATGAAATCGTCATCGAAAACCTGGCCGTCTCGCGCAAGCACGCCGTCGTCGAGTTCGATGGCGAGAAGTATTTGATCGGCGACCAGGGCAGTTCCAACGGCACGTTTGTCAACGGGGTCAAGGTCAAGAAAACAGACCTGGTTGACAAAGACGTCATCACGATCGGCAAACACAAACTTTATTTCTATGATCAACGGCCCGCCGACCAGCTCAAGGCGCACCCGTCGTTGAGCGAAGGGACGATGGTCGTCGAGCAAAAGCGCTACGCCGAGCTGATCGTCTCCAAGGGTCGCCAGAAGGGCCAGACCTTCATGGTGCCCGAGGGCACGACGCAAATCGGGCGTGGTTCGGAGAATGATATCCGGCTGACCGATTGGTTCGTCTCCAAAAAGCACGCGCTAATCGAATGGCACCAGCCCGAGTTCGTCATCCGCGACGAGGGTTCCTGGCGGCATACGACCGTCAACGGGGAGGCGGTCGAGGAGGCCTCGTTGCGTGACGGAGACATCATCCAATTGGGACCAACGGTCCAACTGACGTTTCGGCTCCATGAGACCCTCCAGGAGGTCCGGCCGGGGGTGCGCCAGCCGGTCGAAATGCCGGAGAGATGGCAAGAGGAGTCGGCGGCCGTCGGAAGCGTCGAGGAGGAGTTGGCGTTGCTCGACCAGGCCATGCCCGAAGGACAGCGAATTACCTTTCTGAACCCCGTGAGCGTTGAGCTACCGGTCGACAAGCAGGCTGAGACCGTTGAAGATGATGAGCCGACGCCGACGCCGGAGGTCACGGCCGACTCGATCGACAACGGCTCGTCGGGGCAGGATTCGGAGCATGAGTGCGTCGCGCCCACGCAATTCGATGAGGAGGAACCCGTCGAGGTTCATCCCGGAGAAGCCGAATACTTACGCCAGGAATTGAACGAGCAACGGGAGATCGCTTTCGCCGCCGCCGAACTCAAGGAGGCGGTTGAGCAGCGACGCTCATTCTCGGATGACCAGGCCGATGAGCCGAACGACGATGATCACGACAGCGAATCCGTCGCCGAGACGCCCGCGGAACCAACGGCCGTCTTCCCTCCCGCCGAACCCCCCAGTCCCACCGAAACCCTGGATGAATCAGGTTGGGACGAACTGGACCTGGACCGTGTGGGTGAGGCCCCGATCCTTCCGGACCCGGCTGAGTCTTCCGCCCAATTGGTGACCGAATTGGGCAGGGCCTATCTGGAAACGGTCGAGGTGGATCTTCCCGATCGGACCGACGAATGTGCGTTGAAAGTTGAGCCCACACCTGATACAACCCCTCCGTCTATAGACGTGGCGGAGGCGGCAACTGAAAAGCAGCTGGTCCAAGAATCCGCCACGGGGGGCGGCGAGACCTCGTCCGAAGAATCCGACGATGAGGTGCTCATGTGGGAACGGGCCTTGACCAATAAGAGTCTGGCCATCCGCAAGCAAGCCGCCCGGCAACTAAGGAAGTTGACCGGGAGAGACTATGAGTACTGAGACCGCGCGGGTCATCGCTGTTTTTTCCGACATTCACGGTAATTTTCACGCTCTGAACTCAGTCCTGGAACGCATCGATAGCCTAGGGATTGATACGCTGATTTGCTGTGGCGACGTGATCGGCTACGGTGCCTATCCCAATGAGTGTTGCCAGGCCATGATCGATCGGAATGTTCCGACGCTGGCGGGCAATCACGACCACGCCGCGATCGGACGAACCGACATCAAGTTTTTTAACGAGATCGCGAAAGTCGCCGTCAAATGGACCTGCGACAAATTGAGTCCCGAGAACGCGGCGTGGCTCCAGGAGCGGCCATACACCTGCGAATTGGGCGAGGAATTCTACTTCGCCCACGCCTCTCCCTATCAGCCCGAACGCTGGGGCTACGTATTGACATTCGGCGACGCCCGGACCGGATTTGAGCAGTTCCAGCACCTGTTCTGCTTCATCGGTCACTCCCACCAGCCCGCCATCGTGATCAAGAACGGTAAAGACCTGAGTTGTCCCGATGAGGACATCAGAAAAATCAAAATCAAGGAGGGGGAGCGTTACCTCATTAACGTCGGGAGCGTCGGCCAGCCCCGCGACCATAACCCCCAGGCTTGCTTCGTCACGGTCAATCTCGACGAGAAGAGCGTTGCCTTTCACCGCGTCCCGTATGATATCGAGGCGGCGCAGAAGGCCATTCTGGATAACGGCCTGCCGCCCGAGCTGGCTGAACGCATCGGCTACGGCTGGTAGCGGCCGGCGCTTGCGGCGTTCGATCCGGCCGCGGATCCGAGTCCGGGGACCGGGTCGAGTCCCTCGTCTTCACCACATCCTACCTTAAAGCGCCGCCGATGGACCGGGGTCTAATCGCCGCAGAGCAAGAGGCTGAAGCCAGTGAGGCAGGTCCGCCGCCCGAGAACATCGGCGACCGCCCCCTTCACGTCGGAATCGACGTGCGCACATGGGAGATGAGCGGGTTGGGGACCTATGTGCGAGAATTGTTGGGGGCCTTCGCGCGCCTCCAGCTTCCCCTGCGATTCAGCGTAGTCGGTCCCGAGCGAGTGCGCTCGCAGATGCCGGAGGGATTGGCGGTGTCCGCCTGGCATCCCTTCGATGCCCCCCTTTACGGCGGGCGCGCGTTCTTTCGTTATCCCGATCCCGGGCCGGTCGACCTGTTCCACTATCCCCATTACAACCTGCCGCGCGTCAAGGCCCCCAAGCTTGTCGTCAACGTCTTCGACTTGTTCCACTTGCGTTACGGATCATGGGCGAAACGCCGTTACCAGGCTTTTTTTCTGACCCGGCTACGGATGAGCGGGCGTTCGCGCCTGGTCGCGGCCAGCGAGAAGACGCAGCTCGAGTTGGAGGAGCTGGCGGGAATCGATCGCGATCGAGTGACGCTCATCCCCTTGGGCGCCGGCCGCGCGCCCATGGGTGACATTGCCCTGGAACCCCCACGCCTCTCCTCACTGGCCGGCA
Organism: Candidatus Sumerlaeia bacterium; assembly: GCA_963580245.1. Taxonomy (GTDB): domain Bacteria; phylum Sumerlaeota; class Sumerlaeia; order MVZB01; family MVZB01; genus CAUZJO01. The sequence goes on from CAUZJO010000002.1 coordinate 79,665, forward strand.
CGGAGCTGAGAGCCCCGTGGCTGCTGGCGACGGGGATCGATCAGACGCACAAGAATCTCGATTTCCTGCTCTCCGCGCTCAGCCTATACTTCCAAAAACGACCCGACGCCCCCTCGCTGGTCTGGAGCGGGCTCGGCGAACACGCCTGCAAGCGACGCGCCCGTCAACTCTCCGCCCTGGCGCGCCGGCGGGTGGCCTTGCTTCCGCACAGCGACGCCCGCCAACTGGAGGCACTCTATCGTGGGGCGCTGGTCCTGATCTTTCCTTCGTTGGATGAGGGCTTTGGCCTGCCGCCCTTGGAGGCCATGAGCCGCGGGGTGCCGGTGATTTGCGCGCGTCGCGAGCCCATGACCTCGATCCTGGGCGACGCGCCGCTCTATTTCGAACCCAACGAGTCGGCCAGCCTGTGGAGGAGCCTGGATCGGGTGCTCGATCTGCCGGCCATGCGCGAGGAATTCGTCAAGCGCGGGAGATATTGCGCGGCCGCCTACCGTTGGGAAGACACCGCCCTCCGAACGTATGACCTCTATCGCTCGCAGGTCGCCGGAGTTGCGGAATCAGGAACTTGAGGAGGCGGTTGGGACAACGTCACGCGCCGCTCGATGTGAGTTGAAGTGCTGTAGTTGAGATTCGATGCCGAGCAGACGTCCATCGACCGAATCCATCCTGCGCGCCATCTGTTCAATGACCATCCGGATCAGCATCAAGGCATCGGTGTTGACGTTGCCAACGACCGCCGGAGGGAGTTCGGGCTGAGGATTGTCCAGGCCGTGGCTGGCTCAAAACGCCTCCAGGGCCATCTGGAGGTTTTCGTGACAAGGAATCACGCGATCGATCGAGGCGGACACTAACGTCCCCCGGATCGATTTCTGGCAGGGAAAGACGATCGCCGCGGCGCGCCCTCGAACCGATTACACTCCGATCGCACGTGGACCAGGGCACCGATGCCCGAGCTGTCGATGAACTGAGTGTGCGAGAGATCAATAACAACGTAGCGTCGGCTTTCGCTCAGGGCCTCTCCCAGGCTGCTCTTCAGTTTGCGCACCTCGGTTTGGACCAGATGGCCGCGCAGTTCGATAATGGTCAACTGGTCATGCTCACGGACCTCGATGTTCAGTTGCCGGTTCATATCGTCTTCTCACTTGGGGTGCTCTCGCCGGTTGGGCACCCGGGGTTGACGGACTCGATCAGGTTTGTGTCTAGCATCTTTAGGGTCAATTCGGTCGTCGGAATCGGCCAATCAGGCAGGCCTTTCGGCTTTGATTCCTTATCGTCAACGTTGCCCTCCGACTTGAGGACTTGCCGTTGCCAGGGCGGAATTGAGCGGCGGTCGCCTCCGGGATCGGGAATTGGGGGACGGGATGGGAAGCGCCTACTTGAGCGATTCCATGATTTCGGCAAGTTTCTCGGGCCCAGGGCGGATGACCGATTCGGGCAGTGTCGCCAGTGGCTCGTCCACCAGAGCCAGATTCTCGGCGATCGGCGGCGCCTTGTCGTTGTGATAGATGAGGCCGGTCAGGAAAGTCTGCTCCCTGGACGACTTTTCCAGCAACGCCACGGCCTGTTCCTTGTTGCTGGGATCGTAATCCCGGTTCAGCTTCTTGAGCGTGATGGTGGCCCCGTCGGGCAACTCGATTCTCCTGACTTCTCCCTCGTCGTAATCGGCCGTAATCGGTTCGAAATTCGGGACGAAACCGATCTGGTGGAGCAATTCTTGATGGGTCTTGGCGTAGGTGAGGCTCTTGGTGGAACCTTCATGGTTATTAAACGTGATGCAAGGGGAGACGATGTCGAGCAGTGCCGTCCCATTGTGGCTCAGGGCGGCCTTGATCAGCGGCTTGAGCTGCTTGAAATCGCCCGAGAACGAGCGTGCGACGAACTGGCACCCCATCATCAACGCCATCATGCAGCAGTCGATCGGCTCCGACTCGTTCATCACGCCGCCCTTATTCAGCGAGCCGCGGTCGGCCGTGGCCGAGAACTGGCCCTTGGTCAAGCCATACACCCCGTTGTTCTCGATGATGTAGAGGATCGGGACGTTGCGCCGGACCATCTGCAAAAAGTTGCCCAAGCCGATCGAGGCGGTATCGCCGTCGCCGCTGATGCCGATGTGAATCAACCCACGATTGGCCAGGTGCGAGCCGGTGGCGATCGGTGCCATGCGTCCGTGAACGCTGTTAAAGCCGTGGGATTCACCCAGGAAGTAATTCGTCGTCTTGCTCGAGCAGCCAATGCCACTCATCTTGGCCACCCTGTGCGGTTCGATGCCCAGCTCCCAGAAGGCGGAGATGATCTGGCTGGTGATCGAATCATGACCGCAACCCTTGCACAGGGTCGAGGGCTGGCCCTTGTATTCGAGCTGGCTCAAGCCAATGCGGTTTACTTTGGGACCTTTCATCTTGTTGGGGACCTGTTCGGTCGTGGCGGTACTCATCTCGATGCTTCTCCCTGCGAGTCGCCTTCATGGCCGAGGATTAGTTCCACAATGCTCACTGCGTCGATGGCCATCCCGTCGTAATGGAGGGCCGATCGCAGCCGGCTCGCGACCCCCGGCCATTCGGCCCGCAAGACGCTTGCCATCTGGCTGTCACGATTCTGTTCGACCACGTAGACCGTTTCGTAGTTCTCGATGAAATCCAGCACCTGGGGGTGCGGCGGAAGGGCTCGGATGCGCAGGTAATCGGGCCGGAACCCGTGCTCCTTCTCAAACAGATGAAGCGCCTCGAGCATCGCCGGGTCCGACGAGCCGTAGGCGATCACCCCGAACCGCGACCCACGACCGGGATGGATGGCCGGCGGGGGCAGTTCCTTGCGGGCGGTCTCAAACTTCTTGGCCAGCCGGTCAATGTTTCTCACCCAATCCTCGGGCTTTTCCGAGTAGGTGGCCGTCTCGGTGTGGCCGGTCCCGCGCGTGAAGTAGGCGGCCTTGGGGTTGTCGGTTCCCGGCAGGGTGCGGTAGGCAATGCCGTCCCCGTCCACGTCTTCATACCGCTTGAAGCCCCCCAGACGTTCCACCTGCTCGGCACTCAAGACCTTGCCGCGATCGATCGGCTTGCTGGGCGGTTCGAGCGGATCGCTCATCCACAGATTCATCCCCAAATCAAGCTCGCTCATCACGAAGACCAGGGTCTGGAAGCGCTCGGCGATATTAAAGCTTTCGCAGGTGAAATCGAAACATTCCTGCATCGAGCCGGGGATGAGTAAAAGATGTTTACAGTCGCCGTGGGAGAGGTAGTAGGCCTTTAAAATGTCGCCCTGACACGTGCGGGTGGGTAAACCGGTCGATGGTCCCATGCGTTGCACGTCGACGATGACCAGCGGGATTTCGGCGAAAAAGGACAACCCTGCCTGCTCAGCCATCAGCGAGATGCCCGGCCCCGAGGTGGAGGTCATCGACCGCGCGCCGGCCCAACCGGCCCCGACGGCCATGCTGATGGCCGCCAACTCATCCTCGGCCTGGATGATGGCAAAGGTCGCCTTGCCGCTCCGGGGGTCGCGGCGCAGCTTGGTCATGTGTTCGGTCAGTGCCTCGGCCACCGAACTGCTGGGCGTGATGGGATACCAGGAGACGACCGTAACCCCACCCCAGATCGCGCCCAGGGCAACGGCCCGGTTGCCCTCGATCAGGACCTTGCCCTCGGTGGCTTCCATCCGCTCGATGCGAAGGGAGGAGAACGGATCGAGTCTTTCCTTGGCCCAACGCCACGCATGGTCCACCGCGCCGCGATTGATTTCCAGCGCCTTGGGCTTGCGGCCGAACTGCTTTTCGAGTGCCGCGTAAACCTCCTCGATCTCGATCTGGAGCAGGTGGGTCAAAACGCCGACATACATCATGTTGACAACCAGCCGGCGCAGGCGGGCGATCTCGCACGCCTCCTTAACCAGCTGGGCGAAGGGGGCGGTGATGACATTCAAATCGGTGCGGGTGACATGGGCCTCCAGATCATCGCGAATGATGACGTTGGCGCCCGGTCGGAGCCCCGCCAGGTCGTCGTCGACCGAATCGGGGTTCATCGCGACCAAGACGTCTATGTGGCGTCCTCGGGCCACCCAGCCTTCTTTGTTTGCGCGAATCGTGAACCAGGTCGGGAGGCCTTGAATATTTGACGGGAACGTATTTTTGGCCCCGACCGGCACGCCCATTTGGAAGATCGCGCGCGCGAGGACTAGGTTGGCCGACTGGCTTCCCGAGCCGTTCATCGTGGCGACTTCGATGATGACGTCGTTGATCTTCACGATCTGCTGTCGGGCCAGCTGCCCGAGGAGCGCCGTGGCGGTGTCCGATACCATTTCTAGTTCTCCATGCCGTCCTTGGGCCGATTCGCCCTCTTCATAATATAAAACGCCTCCCAGCCGCCTAAATCACGGGTTCGCTCGCAACTTAACCGCGGGAGATAGGGGTCCTGGAAGCAAAGAGGTCTGACCTGCGGGAATCGAGAATCCAAGTTGTTGGCCTTAAGACCTATCGACAAATTGGCCGGCATTCGTTACGTAATGGTCTCTTTTTTCGATCACCAACCGACAGCCGATCTCCCCGCTCTCGTCCATGCCATGCCCCGTTGAGCAACCTGGTCGATTTTTATAAAAACCCGATGGGCGAAGCTGAAGGGTCTTGGGGTTGAGCCCGATGGGCTCGGACAAGCGGTTCATGGGCGGTGAGGCAAGGTGCTGCCGAAACAGTCCTGGTAGACACGTATGTGAGAGATTTCCCACCGAATCATCATCTTCGGCTTCGATCCCCAGAAGCACTTTCCGAACCATCGTACAGTAGGGAAACGAGGATTTCAAGTCACGAATTTCGACTGTTTTTTCTCATCTACCTGGGGGCGAGACCGATGACTTGGATGTCCTCAGGAGCCCCATGCGTGTAGCGGAACATGCGTCCAGCTGATTGACAGAGGAAACCGAAATGGGATAGAAGTGGAGATGGATGCTGGGGGTTAGCCAAGTTGGTAAGGCACCGGATTTTGGTTCCGGCATGCGCAGGTTCGAATCCTGCACCCCCAGCCAAAGACCTTTCGGCCGCGTGCCATGGCCCCTCCGCGCGCGGCGTCTTTTTGCCGGGCCGGCGCCGGACCCGGTTCGAATCTGGACCACCCGAAGGAAGGGACTCGTCAGATGACCAGACGTCCGCTCGCGGCCGTCATCTTGGCCGCCGGCGTGGGCAAACGCATGTGCGCGGACCTGCCCAAGGTGCTGCACGAAATCGCCGGCCGGCCGATGCTCGATTTCGTGCTCGGTGCCGTCGAGGCCGTGGGGGTGGGGGTGGAACGGATCTATGTGATCGTCGGCCATGAGGGCGACAGGGTCCAACACCACGTCGGCTCGCGGGCGCGATGTATTGAACAAGCCCAGCGCCTGGGAACGGCCCACGCCGTGCTCCAGGCCAAGCCTCAACTGGATGGCTTTGATGGGGACGTGCTGATTACGTGCGGCGACACCCCGCTGATCACGGCCCAGACGATGCAGCGCTTGATAGACGCAGGCAAGGAGCGGGGGGGCACCGGCGCGGTGCTGGCCGCGCGCTTGACCGACCCCACCGGCTACGGACGCGTCATTTGCGACGCGGGGGGCGCGGTCGAGCGGATCATCGAACAGAAGGATTGCACCGAGGAGCAACGGGCCATCGACCAGATCAACGTCGGGACCTACTGTCTGGATTGCTCGCTGCTTTTTGAGGCCCTTGCCGAGGTCGCCAACGAGAACGCCCAAGGGGAGTATTACCTGACCGACGTGCCGCGAATCTTGCATGAGCGGGGCAAGCCGGTCCGGGCGGTCCTGGCATCCGATGAGTCCGAGTCGCTGGGGGTCAACGACCGCGAGCAACTGGCGACGGCGGCCGGTCATCTGCGCCGGCGCGCGCTCAGCCGCCTGATGGAGCGGGGGGTGACCATCATTGATCCGGCGACAACTTACGTGGAGGACCCCGTGGACGTCGGGCGCGACACGGTCGTGGAGCCGTTCACACTCCTGCGCGGGCTGACGGTTATCGGTGAACGCTGCCGGATCGGGCCCCATTGCGAGTTGATCGATGCGAGGGTTGGGGACGGCGCCGTGATCCGGCATTCGCTCCTGGAGGGAGTCGAAGTCCCCGCGGGCGGTCAGGTGGGCCCATTTGAGCATCAAAAAGCTCCATCCCGGTCAACTTCCTGGGCATGAGGCGCGCAACCCCATGGTGGGGCACGCCGGAAGCGCGCTCAGCCCGCCCCTGGCCCAAGCCGCCGCCTCTAAAAAAGTCATTGATGGGTCTATCCCTGTCGTTGATAAAGGCTTGACGCAAGCCGATTTATCCATGAGGATGGTGAATAGTCGGTTGTGCTGGCTGAGGTGATTTGGGAGAAAACGCGAATACGCAATGCGGATGCTTTTGAGTGTTCCGGATGCGTGTTGATGTTGACTGGGGCGCGGGGCTATCCCTCCATGATGGAGAAAAGTCCAAAAACCCGGTCAATCAATCCACGATAGAGAGAGGCTAATGGGCATGAAAATTCGTGGGGTGACACCCCATTCGATCGCGATGGCTTGCGTGGTGTGCCTAATGACCGCCTGGGGGGCGGAGAGGGGTGCCGCGCAAGGTGGCCGGGAGACGGCCTATCGCATCGTGATCATCGAAAATCAGGACCTCAATGACGCCACGGAAGTCAAGAGAATGCTCGATGGACTCGGCGTCCGCCCCGTCTATCTGGATGACGAAGGCAACACCTATCGGGTGTTGTACGGGCACTTCCTGACCCAGGACATGGCCATTGAGGCGAGGCGGCGTCTTGATGACGATGGGGTCAACAGCGTCGGCCTGACACGGGCCGGGACCGCCGCCCCGCTCAGGGAGATCGCCGCGCCCAGGTCGTTTACGATTGTAATTAAGTTTCCTGGCCCGGCGGAGGCCGAAGAGGCCAAACGCCGACTGACCGACGCCGGTTTCAGCAACGTCGAGGCGTATCGCTTTGGCATCTTCCACAATTTGCGGGTCGGCGTTTTCACCCAACGCGACTCGTTCGTTGCCCTCGGACGGATTCTCAATATGGACTACCGCACGGCCCAAAAGCTGCGCATCAAGGACCTTGAGGCCCGTCTGGCGTTGCCGCCGCCGGGCGAAGTCCAGCCCCCGACGGTCGATCCGGAGACCCTGGTGACCCACTCGATCATGCAGCAGGACGTGTTCAAAAATCTCTCCGAGGAACGGCAGAAGGAGGTTATCGAATATATTTTGATTGAACGGGAGCAGCGCAAAGGCAATCCCTTGGCTAATCAGGTGCTCGACCTCAATAAGCGCCTGGCGCGACTGGACGACCAGGTCAGCTCGATCATCGGCCGCTTCGAACAGGAACGGTCCGAGGTCAGCCAGCTCCAGAAGGACACCGATGAATTGAAGAAGCAGGCCGAGAATCTGATCTTGGCCGGCGAGTTCAACAGGGCGATGCAGAGCCTGCAGGGGATTCTGGAGCGGGATCGGGACAATAAGCTGGGGCTGCGCTACTTCGTCGAGAGTCGGATCCGATACTGTCAGACTCGGCTCCAGGGCTACATCGACCCCGGCATGGCCGAGCAAACCGCCGCCCGGATCAAGACGCTCGAAGACAGGGCTAAGCAACTGGCCTCCGGTTCGATCGGAGACAGGAAGCGGGCCATCGGTTTATATGATCAGATCTCTTCCTTTGATCCAAACTACCCGGTCGAGGATCAGGTCCGTGCGCTCAGCGCCGGCATTAGCACCCAAGAGCAAAACCGAGCGACCGCAAGCCCAGCCAGCGATGACCAGCTCAAGAAGCTCCAAACCCTCGGCGGCGGCGTTGGGGGAGGCCTCCTGCTTCTGCTCATCATCCTCTGGTTCCGCGGTCTGCAGCGGCACAAGGCATTGATCAAGAAGGTCCATGAAATCACATCGATTCGTCCCATGCGCGAGATGGAGGGGGGCGGCGCCCCACTGATCGATACGGCCGGGGGCGGAACCGAATCCGAGATATTCTCCCCGCGCCAACCGTCGGCCGCGTCCAAGAGCATTGACCCACTGGGTGGAGTGGCCCCCTCGCCCGTCGCCCCGCCGCAACCGGCCGCCCCCGAGGAACCGGCCGATGATCTTTTTGCCGATATCAGTGAATCGGGGCCGACCTCGCCCGCCGCCGAGGCATCGGCGACCGACGATCTGGGGCTCGATGAACTCTTCGGCGGCGAGGACACCAGCACCTCGCAAACGGGGTCGCCTCCAGAGACAACCGAGATGGTCGAAGTGCCGGAGACCGAACAGAGCACCACCGACGCGGACGAACTGTTCGCCGATCTGTTTTCTGACGAAGACACCCAGGGCAACCTGGGCGAGGTCGAGGAGACGGCCCCCCCGCCGGCCCCCGAGCCCGCCTCGATCGACACCGGTCCGATCTCCTTCGACGAGATGATGGGCGAAGGGTCCGATCAGACGGCGGGGCTGGGGTCGGAGGAGGATTCCCAAGGCGGCGCGGGAGCCGAAGATGATGACCTGTTGTCCGTCTTCGATGAGCCGGCCGGGCAAGGAGGCGAAGAACCACCCGGCGGTCGAAGCGGCCCCTCGGGCACCGCGCAAAAGCCGGGCGTGAAACTCGATTTTGAATCCGAACCGGCCGGCCAGACCGCCCCCGGATGGCAAATGGTCGGGAACGCCGCCACCCTCCAAGTCCATACCGAGTCCCCTCCCCGGGGCTCTCACCAGTATATTTGCTACGAGAAACACGAGGGCAACGGCCAAGGCCTGTTCAGCTACTCGTTCAACCCGGTGCACGGCAAGCTGAGCATCGAGTTCGATATCTGTTGCCACGACAAGAACAAATACCTGCTGGGGTTCTTCATCGAGAAAGACGGCCAGAGCGAGGGGTCGATCCACACCAAGATTCTGCGCAGCGAGGCCCAGACCACGCCCACGATCCACATGCAGGGGGAGTCGGCCCCTTACTTTCTGGCCTCATGGGCGCATATCCGATATACAGTCGATCTGATCCAGGGCACGGTTGACGGCTACATCGACGGGACGCACGTGGCGCGTGGAGTCCAGCTCGAACAACCTCCCGCATACCTCAACACCTTGTCGATCCGCGACAATACCAGCACCACCGGCGTGTTATTGCTTGATAACATCAAGGTATCTCAACTCGGGTGAGGATGGTCTGGTGCCATCGCTGGGACCTGACCCCGGCCCAGGCCCGTCAGCTCCAGGAGGAGGCCCGCCGCCGCGTGGTCTTGCGAGATCAACCGGCGGCGTTTTTGTTGCCTCGCCTCGCCGCGTCGTGGTGTTGGACGTCGGCTACGACCGGGCCACTAATCGTTGCGCCGTCTCGCTGGTCGTCTGGGACACCGCGCGCCAGTCGGCCATCGAACAATGGACTCACGTTCAGCAATCGACGTTCCCGTACGTGCCCGGATTGCTCTCCTTCCGCGAAGTTCCCCCGCTCATCCCACTCTTGCGCCGGCTGAAAACACGGCCCGAACTGCTAGTCTGTGACGGACAGGGGATCGCCCACCCCTGCCGGATGGGTCTGGCGTGTCACTTGGGGCTGATTCTGGACTGCCCCTCGCTCGGGTGGGCCAAGTCGTGACTGATTGGGAGCTTCGGGCGACTGCCAAAGGGTCGGGGCAAGGCGACCGCGTTGATGGATGAAAATGAGCAGATCGGCTGGGTGTTGCGCTCGCGCGAGGCTTGCCGCCCGACCTTCGTTTCACCGGGTCACCGCGTTTCGCTGGCGCGCGGCCTTGAATACGCGCGCGCCTTGATGGGGCGTTATCGCCTGTGCGAGCCGGTCCGCGCGGCGCACCGCCTGACGTGCGAGGCGATGGTCGCGCGGTAGAGCCGGGTACGGCCGCGGCTCAGCCCACGTCCTGGGCGCTCTCGATATCCTCGTTGAGGAACTTGGCCGCGTCCTCGGGCGAGGTCGGGTTGATGTAGAACCCGGTCCCCCACTCGAATCCCGCCGGGCGCGTCAGTTTGGGGATGATCTCCATGTGCCAATGATAATACGCATTGTCCCCATCGCGTAGCGGCGTGGTGTGGAGCATCCAGTTGAACGGCGGGTCGCGCAGCACGACCTTGAGCCGGTGCATTGTCTCACGCAACGCCTTGGCGAACTCCGTCACCTCGTTCTTCTGTAGGTCATGGAAGTTCGAGGTATGGTGGCGCGGCAGGACCCAGCATTCATACGGAAACCGCGAGGCGTAGGGAAAAAAGACGATAAACTGCTCGTTGGCGGTAACGATGCGCAACCCGTCCTTGAGTTCCTGATCGATCATGTCGCAGAAGACGCAGCGTTCCTTGTATTCGAAGTAGCGCAACGCCCCATCCAGCTCCTCCTGGACGCGCTTGGGCACGATCGGCATCGCGATGATCTGTGAGTGGGGATGGTCGAGCGTGGCCCCGGCGTCTTGCAGGTGGTTCTTGAAAATCATCACGTACTCGAGCCGGCGGTCCTTGCGCATCTCGATCGACCGGTCGCGATATGCCCACAGGATCTCCTCGACCTGCTTGACCTCCATGTCGCCGACGTGCAGATCGTGCTCGGGGGACTCGATGACGACCTCGTGCATGCCCACCCCATTGATCAGGTCATACATCCCCTCGCCCGAGCGCTTGACCGAATCCTGGACGCCTAGGGCGGGGAATTTGTTGGTCACGACCCGCAGCCACCAGCCGGGCTTGTTGTGCCCGGTGCCCGGATGGCGATAGGCAAGCACCTCGGGCGGCGTCTCGCTCTCGTTGTTGACGCAAAACGGGCAGGGCCCCTCGCTCGGCGCATGCTTCTCGATGGCGAATGCGGAAGGCCGCTTCGCGCGCTCGGTCGCGATAATTACCCAGCGGCCGGTGACGGGATCTTTTCTAAACTCGGGCATGGTTCCTCAATCGTTTTCTCAGGCAAACTGGCGGCAACGCCCCCTTCTTGTCAAGCCCATCGAGAACCCCCAGATCCCCCAACGGTCCAGCCGGTCCCCTGGCCTCGCTCCGGCCAGCCCAGCGGTTGACCAACTCGATCCGCCAAGCCAGACGCGGGACATTGCCTGCCCCCCGTGTGAGACCGGTGTCCAACGCCGACCCGTTCTATTTACAGTAACGACCCTATTTTGTGAAGTGTCAATCGCCGCCTGGCAGGGGAGGGGTATGGTTCAGTCTTGGGAGTCAACCCCGCTCCGATCAAGGGTTCCCGTCCCGGTTTATGATCGGCTCCCGGCCCGCATCGTCGCCATAATGTTTCGGCGGCTAGCTCCGATGGATCAGCGTTTCAATCGAACTGCTAATTGCACGAATGACGCGAATCAAGTTAGAGTTCGAAACGGATAGATTGAGAACCAAATCTTTTGGAGGGTGTGGTGTGAGATGGGTGGAGTTCGGGAGAAGAGGCGGATTCAACAGGATGAGCTGAACGTGATTCTGACGGATCATAAAAAATGGGGCCGATCTAATGGAACAGAAGGAGCATGGGCCGATCTTAGCGGGGCCCTCCTGTTCAAGAAGTCGTTGATTGAGGCCGACCTTAGCGGGGCCAACCTACATGGGGCCGATCTGCACGGGGCCGACCTGCGTGGGGCTGACCTTCGCAGGGCCGACCTGAGGGGCGCCACTCTGACGCAAGCCGACCTGAGCAAGGCCAAGCTGAACGCGGCCAACTTGAACAAGACCAGCCTGATAGAGGCCACCCTGAGTGAGGCCGACCTGACCGAGGCCAAGTTGACCATGGCCAAGCTGGACACGGCCGACCTGAGCGCGGCCAACTTGAGCGAGGCCAATCTGACCAAGGCCAAGCTGAACTCGGCCAACTTGTGGAGAGCATGCTTGATCGGGTCAGACCTTCGAAAATCTAACGTTACTGGGACTCGGTTCTATGAAACTTATTTGGGCTCCGCAATCATGGATTCCATTCTCGGCGCAGGGGATGCGCACGGTTTGGAAACGGTCAGGTTTGATGCTCCGCCCAAGCAGCAGGGGGTCCCTGGGAGTCAAAGTAACGAGATCAGGGAAAAATCGGTGAACGATATTCATTATTTCAATACATGCAAGCTGAGATGGGTTGATCGCTGGTTGAATTGGGCGTCTTTTCGGCTCACCGGTAAGATTCCGATCTTTTCGGCGTCGTGGTTTGCGCTGTCGTTGATCCCTGTCTATTATTTCAACGTTGACCTCTACAACGAATCGGTCAAAAGAATGGAGGGGACGTTGGACGGCTTGGCTTCGGACTTGCCTGTCGTGGAGTCGTGGAAAGGGATAGTTTTAGATGAATCGTTTGCCCTGATGCAAACCTCATCCGACATTTCCCATTTTGCTAACCAAACCGTTCGATCCTCCAAATTTTTGAGTGGATCAGCCCACCGTGCCTGGCCAAAGGCAAGGGATTTGACCATGGATTCTGGCCGAAGAAGCTCTTTTGAGTTCTCACGGCCGGCAATTTCAACATTCACCCCCATGGATCACCTCCTTCTCTGACGGCAAGATATGACTCACCCTCGGTTCCAGCACCGCCCGCCAGTTGTCGGCGCTGTGCACGTTACCCTCGCGCAGCATCGCCCCCTCCAGATCGCCATACTGATTGAAACAAAAGAGCGGATGATAGCAGGTGCACTCAAAGTGTCCATTGTATGCCGAACCCT
>CAUZJO010000003.1:0-88257 GCA_963580245.1 Candidatus Sumerlaeia bacterium
TTCATGGCACCAACTTCCGCAAGGTTTCGGCGGCGACTGACCGCTTTTCTTGCAAAACTATACACCATCCACCAGCGTTTTGATCCCATTGTTGTTGGGCAAGGGGTCTTTTTCAGGATCGACTTTATTAGAGGCTGAAGAGGTCGCGGCCCGCCTTGCGCCGGCTGACCCGGTTGAGTTTGCGCAGTACGAGGCCGAGGTCGCGCGCGGGCCTCATGCCGGAGGCCACCAGGTACTGGACGACGAATTGGCGGCGCTGGTTCATCGACGACATGTCGGTGTCATCGAGCGAATGGATCATCTGATAGAGGTTCACCATTCGAAGCCGCAACGGCGCGGGGCGACCGCGGTAAGAGCGACCGTGATCGATGTCGTAGATCGCGAACCGGTCGAGCACCGACTCGGGACCGCCCTGGGCGCTAAAGTCGGCCCCCTCGGCCACGCACACGTTCTTTGCGCTGAAGTCGTCATGATAGACCCCGCGAGCGTGCATCAAGGCCATGAATTGGGTCAGCGACGGGTAAAAGTGGGACCATTGCTTCGTGCGGCCGTCCTCGGCCCATTCGCGGACCGAACCCCGATTGGACAGCTCGAGCGTGAGCAGGAAACTGGCCGCCGGGACGAACCCCTGATCGGCGGTTCCCCTGAGAATCCGGTTGCGGTGACCGACGACGTAGGCCAGCGGCAGGGGGGTGCGCAGGCCGTGCGCGATCAATTCGTGCCCAAGCCGGAACTCGCGCCGCGCCTTGCCCCCGCTCAGCAGGTTCCCAAGCCGCCGGCGCGGGGTGTTGATCAGATAGCGTTTGACGTACACCGGCCGCTTCCCGCACGCGCCGAACGGGACCGGGTTGCCCACGCGCAGCACGTGGCGCGAGCGGCTGATTTTGACGCATTGCACGTCGTCCTCGACCATGCCCGCGCGCGTCAGATCGAGCCAGGGCAGGGCCATGAAATCGAAATCGCGGAACGCCTCCAAAGCCCATCCCCGCCACCCCGGCCGCCCCTGCCACGGCACCAGGCGCTGGACCTCCCCATCAGACAGTTGAATCGTATCCCCGAACATGGGCAATCAAGATAAGGTGGAGGGCTGGAAAATGAAATATAAAGCAAACCGTGGGTTGTACCCACGGCTACTCACATTCGACCCCGTTGGGGTCGAGGATGACCACAAATCTGACATCCGCCCGTGATTCCCCCTCGGGGCCCGATAGTCATGGAGTTTTTACCCGTTTGACGTAAAGATGGAAACTCCATGAGTCGGTCAGGAGTCGAATTTTCCCGTGGGTGCGGTTTTCCAGCAACCAATATAAGTATTCGGCATCTAATAGTTGGTCAGTCCGCCGAGGCCGGTCGGGTCTCGGGAACGGTCACGGACGGTCGGCGACCGTTAAGAGGGATCCGCTCTTGAAGTCAAGCTCGACCAGGTCCTCCCACCGATTCCGCCGGAATGGGTCGGTCCATCTGCTCGCGTGGGTGATGGCCTGGTTGGTTCTGGGGGTGGGGGCCCGGGCCGAGATCCAGATCAGCCTGCGGGATTCGCCGCTGGGGCCGACTTATAAGTCGGGGGGCTGGACGCCGCTGGTCCTGACGCTCGCCAACGGCCCCGGCGGTATCAACCACAAATCGGATCGCGATTTCAGCGGCCGGGTCCAATTGCTGGTCAACGACATGGATGGCCGCCCGATTCGCTACGTTCATCCGCTCGAGCTGCCGCTCCATGCCCATAAACGCATCGAGATCCCCGTCATGCTGTCGCGGGGGCGGTTCGACATCGACGTGGAGCTGATCGACCGGCGTCGCGGCGAGGTTGCGCGCCAGACCTTTAACCGGATCGCCCAGGGGCTGGCCGCCGATGATCAGCGCGAGGACTTGGTGATCAAACCCACCGTCCTGCTGGTCAGCGAACCCAATGAGCCGGTCAGTTTCCCCACGTGGGTGGGCAACGCGTTCGACGCGCGGCCCATCGAGGTCGGGGACCTGCCCGGCGATTACAAGTCGTACGACGGCGTCCGATTAGTCGTGACGCGCCGAGCCTTGAGCGGGCCGGGGCGGCTGAACGAACGGCAACGGAAGGCGTTGGAGACCTGGATCGGCCTGGGAGGGCACCTGGCGCTGATCACCCCGCAAGCCGTCTCCGAGTTGCGGGGCGACCCCTTTCTCGATGGCCTGCTGCCCGCCCGCCCCATGGAGGCCGTCGCCGTGGAGCGGGCCGAGATCGAAGGCGTCGCCGCGGCCGGCCAGAGCATTCTGATGACCCGCTGGGAGGAGATCGACCCCAAAGCGCGCGTCGCCTGGGACTCACCGGCGGGGCCGCTGGCACTGGCCAAGCGGCACGGCGCGGGCGAAGTGATCGCCATCAGCATCGATCCGGTGGGGCCCGGCGGCAGTCCCGATACGCTGCTGGGCATGGAATCACGCCGGTTCCTCGAGGGCCTGATCTTCGCGCCCCACATCGAGGACCTGCGCGCCCGTCACTACTGGTCGACCGCGAACCTCAATCCCGATTTTTCCGAGGTGCTCCTGCTCCCCAACTTGTGGGCCGTCAGTGGGATACTGTTCCTGTTCGTCCTGGTGGTGGGGCCGCTCAACTTCATGCTGCTGCGCAAGGCGCGGCGGCTCGAACTGGCCTGGGTGACCATCCCCGCGCTCTCGGTCGTCTTCTTCGTGGTGATTTACGGCTATGGGTCAGCGGCGAAGGGGGGCGATCAGTACTATGCCTCGGCGGAGATCCTGCACCTCAGCTCGGGGCACCCCGATGGCCTGATGCTGTGGAACGCCATTCAGTTCTCCCCCGAGAGCCGCCACTACCGGCTCGCGGCGCCGCGCGGGACGATCCTGCCGTTGATGCAGTACTATCAGAACCCCAACGACGCCAACATCAGTCCCACTCAGGCCTTTGGACTCAATGCCGCGCTTGGGGCGACGGGGCCGACCGAACGGGGGCGGAGCCCCCACGCCGTGGCAACCGCCCCGGGCGTCTACGAATTGACCAACCCGGTCGATCAATGGCAGATCGCGTTCTATCAGGGAGAGCGGCCCATCACGATCGAGGGCCGGATCGAGGGTCGCGTCACGCTGGGGCTGGGGCCCGACGGGAGTCGGCGCTGGCGTGTCGAACTAGCCAACCTCACCGCGACCCGGCTCGAGGACGCCTGGGTCCACCTGAGCAACGGCAAGCGCATCCTGCTCGGCGACGTCGAACCACGGTCCAAAATCGACAGCTCGTACCGCGACGCACAACAATCGTACCGCGATGCACGACAAAATGTTCCGCCCGAAGACGCGCAATACGAGCTGAACAAATTCCAACGCCAGGCTGACCACCAAATCCGCGACGGCGCCGTGGACAGTTCGCTGATGCGCCGGCATCGTCCCCAGCGGCGTTGTCGGCTGATCGCCCGTCAGACGGCGTGGCGTAGCGAGGCGCAAGTCGACCCGCCCCCCGATCAGACGAAATCGCTGAGCATGGTCGAGGTGGACCTGCCCTTACGCCTGGAAGGGGAGCACGTCTTGACCCAAGATGACTTGCGGATGGAAGTCTACTATTCGGAAGCGGACATGGCCTTTCGCGAAGCCCATGAGTTTCTGCGTCTGGGAACGGGTCAAGATCAGGCCGGGGCGCAGTTGGTGGTGGCGCCGCCGCGATTCGAGAATCCGGTCGAAATCATCGATGCGTCCGTCACTGCCAGTGTGGGTAGTGACGTTCAACAGGGTCCCGGCCAGCAGGGTCTGGCCCTTGAGGTTTTCGATTATCAAACGGGCCAATGGACGGGGAAAACGCAGCGACTGAACGGACCCGGAAGCCCCCCCCGCGATGTCACCGTTCGTATCCCAAATGATATCCCAGGCGATGCCTTCAATCCGGCCGGCCCGCTCGTCCGGATTCAGTTGGCGGGCACGGGGGTGGTCCGTCAGTTTTCAGTCCAGATGCGGGTCAGGGGGGCCGAGCCGACAGAGACGTGGCCGGCCGAAAGCGAACCAAACCAAATGGGAGAAGAGGCGCAACCATGATCAAGACTCACGGGCTACGGAAGGTCTACGGCAAACTTGTCGCCGTGGATGAACTGAATCTCGAGATCAACGAGGGCGATATCTTCGGGTTCATCGGCCCCAACGGCGCGGGCAAGACAACGACGATCAAGATGCTGGCCACCCTCCTGCGTCCCACCGAGGGCTACGCCGAGATCGGGGGCTACAACGTCCTGAGCCAGCCCGATGACGTGCGGCGCCTTATCGGTTACATGCCCGATTTCTTCGGCGTCTACGACGACATGAAGGTCTGGGAGTACCTCGATTTCTTCGCGATGGCCTACAAGATCGAACCCGAGCGGCGGCCCAAGCTGCTCGATGAGGTCCTCGAACTGACCGACCTGACCGTCAAGCGCGATGACTACGTCGAGTCGCTCAGCCGCGGGATGAAGCAGCGACTGTGCTTCGCCAAGACGCTGATCCACGACCCCAAGGTGTTGCTGCTCGACGAGCCGGCCAGCGGCCTGGACCCGCGCGCGCGCATCGAGTTCCGCGAACTGCTCAAGGAGCTGCGCCGCATGGGCAAGACCATCCTGATCTCCTCGCACATCCTGACCGAGCTGTCGGACTTCTGTAACACGATCGGCATCATCGAGCAGGGTAAGCTGCTGGTGGCGGGGCCGGTCGATGTGATCACCGAGCAACTGCGCGGGGCGATGGTGGTGGAGGTCCGCCTCAAGGATGATCCGGCCCGGGCCCAGGCCGCGCTCGAGGGTCACGCCGGGGTGACCAAGGTCGAAGCCGACGGCGACCTGCTGAGCGTCCACCTGGGCACCGACCATGAAGACCCCGCCGCGCTGATGGAATTCCTGATGCAGCAGGGAATCAAAGTCGCCTCCTTCCGCGAGGTCGAGGCCGACCTGGAGGACATCTTCCTGAAGATCACGAAGGGGGCGGTGCAGTAGGCAAATCCATCCAGCCTGATGTGGCTCGTGATGAGTATTGAACCATGTTGAACGTACTTCAATCCGCCCGCAAATCACGCGGGCTGCGCTGGCTGCTGGATAACCCGCTGTTCACGCGCGAGGTGCGGCGGCGGATGCGCAGCAAGGTCTTTTCGCTGTCGCTGGTGTTTTACATCATCCTGCTGGGCGTGATCACGTGCCTGATCATGATCCCCTCCTACCCGATGTCTTACAAGGTCACGCCGACCCGTCAACTGATCCAGAATATCGGCTCGATCGGTGGGAATATTTTCACCGGGATGATTTGGCTCGAGGTGTTGTTGGCGGTCCTGGTCGCCCCGCTGCTGACCTCGGGGGTGGCCACGGCGGAGAAAGACCGCAACACGTTCGACTTCCTGCGCGTGACGACCTTGAGCGCCGGCACGTTCGTGACCGGGTGCCTGTTGACGACCGCCAGCCTGCTGCTGTTGGTATTCAGTTGCACGCTGCCGATCCTGGGGCTGACGTTTATCTTCGGCGGAGTGTCGATGAAGGAGATCTTGACGGCGAACGTCCTCATCTTCTCGCTAGGGATGGCACTGTCGTCGGTCGGGGTGCTGCATTCGAGCGGGGCCGGCCGCTCGCGCGGGATGCGGATCGCTTCGATCGTTGTTCTGATCTTGCTCGCCCTCATGGTGATTCCGGATCTGCTCCGAATGTTTTTTATGGGCGGCCGATTCGGGGGTTCCGTTTCGGAGGTCACCTGGACCCAGACGGTCGTGATGTCCTGCTTCTTATTGGGCGGGATGCTCGGGTTCTCGATCGCGGCGGCGCGGCGGCTCTATGAGCCCAACAACCGACTCTTCAATTACAAGCAATATACCGCTTTTTTCATCCTCTTGGTGGGCGCAATGGTGGGAATGTTTACTTATAACATGTCGCCGCTTTACCAGAGGGATAAACCGGAGGGGGCCGGACTCGACTACGTCTTGGTGATTTACTATTTCACGGGCCTGTTTTTGGTGGCGTTCGCCATGCTCCTGTTCTTGACCGGCCGGCTCGAACGCGGCGACGAGCTATGGCGCATGCGGGTCCACCGCCCGGTGTTTCAGCGTTTCGATGAACGCCTCCCGCTTTTTGTCTTCTATCTGGTCCTGTGGCTGGGGCCGGTGGCGTATCTCGTGTGGCGTTGGGACGATGATCTCTCAATTCGCCAACACCTGATCAAGTCACTGCCGGTCACGCTTCTGATGCTGGCGGTGACCTATAGCCTGTGTCGGTTCGTCAGCCTGTTCACGCCGATGCGCAACCACGCGGCGATCACGGTGATACTCCTGCTGTTGGTCTTCTGGGGGCTGGCGCCGGCGGTCGGGTTTTTATTCCAAGAGGTCTCATCGAACATCGGCGTCGAGATGAGTGCCCGACTTAACAGGCTGGGCGGCTACATGATCGATATCTCGCCTTTCCCGGCGCTCCATGGTGAATGGCATGGCGATGCGCTCAGGCACCAGCCACGCAATCTGTATCTGATGGGCGGTCTGGCGCTGCTGCTTCTGCTGCCGACCCTGATGCCCAGCGCCCGCGCGCGGTTCCGCGTGTCCTATGAGCTGAAACCGACGGATTTCGAGGCGTTGAAGAACGAATCGGTGCTGGGGGTGGCAAAGTAGGGCGAGCGATTGCGCGCCCCGGCCCGACCGCGTCAATCCAGATCCATTTCCCTCTCGGGCTTGGAGACGGGGCCTTCCTGTTCGGCCTTGGACATCCCTTCCTTGAACAGCACGTCGAGGCGGTCCATCTTAACGCGCTCGCGCTCGCGGGCCTCCTCGACTTTCTTCTCGATGTCTCCCTTGGAGCGGCGCACCTTCTCGAAGGCGTCCTCGAAGCGGTCGCCCGAGGACTCCTCGAGGATCGGTTTGCGCGTCTCGACCAACTTGCCGTCGCGCCGGCGGATGATCAGGATCGTTTGACAGCCCGGGCAGTTGACTTCAAAGAACTCGTCGGTCATTGGCTGGCTCCCACCGCGTCCTGTTCGCCGTCATCGCCGATCGATTCGCACGGGCACCCGTCCAGGGCCTCCTGGGCTGCCTCTTCCTGTTCGGGCGAGGTCGGCTGGAGACAGACATACGAGAGGCCCGACGCTTCGTCCTGCTTGAAGATCTCGGGCGCGGCGTCCCAACAGACGCCGCACTGCGCGCAGGATTCATCGACGTAGTATCGGCCCGGTGCGTTGTTGGGAAGGCGGTCTTGAAGTTTGGCCATGCTGTTTCTCCTGGAAGGCGAATCGAAAGGCCCAATTGTGCAACTCGGGGCGCGGGCTTTCAAGCGTTGCGATCGCAGCCGTTGTCCTTTGGCCTCTGGGTGGGCGGCGAGGCAAGGGCGGGCTGAAGGTGCTTGGGACCCCAATCCCGCAACAGCCATGCGATGGCCAGCATCCCCACCAGCCCGGCTCCGACAACGGCCAAGCGGGCCCATCCCGATTGAAGCTGATGGGCGACCAGCCCGCCGACGGCCAGCGGGGCCAATTCGAAAAGGCCGAGCAGAACATATCGGGTCCGCTCTCCGGGATCCAGCTTGGGGCTACCCCCACGTAATTCCCGGATGATTTCTTCGTCCTCGGGAGCGACTTTCCCTTCCTTCAAGGGGTCGGCGATGAGCGTGGAGGAAGGGGCCGAGGGGGAGGTTTCCCGTCCGGTGCTGGCCTTCTTGCGCGCCGGCCAGCGTTTGTAGAGCAGATACCAATGAATCATGGGTGCGCCTCGCCGTCTTATCGCCTCAGCGGGCCGGCACCGCCTCCAGCGCAAGCTGCGCGAGAAGTTCGGCGCGCTTGCGCGAGGGGTAGCCGCGGGGATCGGCCCGGAACGCGATCTCATCCTCACTCAGCGACAGGTCGCGATTCAACTTCTTCTTGGCCAGGTGGCCGATGACGCTCGGATCGTCGCGCGCCCCGGCAAACCGGCGGATCTTCCAGAAGCCCCCCTCGTCGATCAGGAAAAGTTCGCTCAGCGTGGAGATGCGGTCGGGGCGGTGGTGATAGGCGACGGCGTACTTGCCGTTCTGCTCGATCGTCGAGATCACGGGGCGCTCATTTTGATGGCCGAATCGGAGCAGGGCCTTGAGGGCCGCCCACTGCTGCTCCCGGGGCGTGACCGCCATCGCCACGCGACCCTGGGTCTCCTGGGCCAACTCGGCCAGTTCGGCGTAATTTCGCTCGAACCAGCGGCGGTCGTCCTGGCTCATGAAGTCCAGCAATCCGCGCCAAGTGCCCGATTTGAGGGTATGCTCCTTCCAGCGTTGGAGGAAAAACTCACGGGCGCACATGCGGGGATCGGTCTGCGCCGTCCTCAGCTCCCGCTGTCGCCCGCTTTCGTTGCGCTTCATCCCGTAGCGAAAGCCCACGAAGAGGGCGACCAGAATCAACAGGAGGGCGATTCCCATGGCGTTGCCGCGCCGGCTCGGGCCGGCTTCGTTCCAGTGCAGACGCATCTTCCAGCTCCTCTTTCGGGACTCCAGGGGGATTCTTGTATTCTTGGGGAAGACGGCGTTGGGGTCAAGGAAGATGGGGGCCGGGAAGGAGTGCGCTCTTTAACGCGTCCGATGGGGGCTCGTCGGGCGCCTCGGACTGGAGAGTCTCAAACCCGGTCCGGTCTGGTCCCTCATCAGCCAGCCACTGCCCGGTGCGCTTGGGGTTGCCTCGAGCCGAGGCGCGGAGGGCCAACCAGCGTTGAGCGCGAGCCGGGTCGCCCTCCAATTCCGCCCCGATGGCTCCGGACAGGTAGAACCCCGCCTGCTCGCCAGCGCGCCGTGCCCGCCAAAGGATCTCCCCGCTCGCGCGATCACCGAGGAGCAGGGCGCGGGCGGCGCGCAGGCCGTCCTGAGTCTGGCGCCGGACGGTCGATGGCTCGCTTCGGGCAGGGGAATCCATCCAGGCGCCAAGCCCGATGCCCGCCCCCAGCGAGACCAGCGCCATCGCGCAGGCCAGGGCCAGTACCATAAAGTCAACACGTTGACCTATCGATTTGATGTGCGGTTTTTCGCTCACTTGCCCAATTCTGTGTCTTCGATTCTGCCCAAATACTGTGCATGGCCCACGTCGCGCGAATCCCTGATCGTGGCGGGCGGATGATGTATCTTCTTGAAACTAAACACCTTACACGATTCAGCGTCAACAAAATCGGCCAAAAAAAGTGACTTGGTTCCCAAGTTGCTTAATCAGAGCGGTGGGGAAAGAAGGAAAATTCTCCGAATGGGGGATGTCTTGATGACACAAACAGCGGACGGACTTAAGGGTTACATGAAGCAGATCAGCCGCCACAAGCTGCTGACCAAGGAACAGGAATACGATCTGTTCGAGCGACTGCGCAACGGGGACGAGACGGTCCGGGAGAAGATTATCTCGTGCAACCTGCGCTTGGTCGTGCGGATGGCTCAGAGGTATCAAGGCAAGGGTGTCACGCTGGAGGACCTGATCCAGGAGGGCAACGTGGGCTTGCTCGAGGTCATTGGCCGCTTCAACCACAAGCTTGGGTTCCGGTTCTCGACGTACGCGTCGTTCTGGATTCGCCAAGCGATCCAGGTGGCGCTGCGTAAACAGGGCTCGCTCATCCGCTTGCCGGTGCGCAAGGCCCGTTGCCTGGGTCGGCTCAACGACGTGCTCCAGGAATTCAGAACCATCGTGGGCCGGCCGCCCACAATGGCCGAGATGGCTGAGCGTCTAGAGTTGAGCGAGCAGCAACTGGAAGAGATCATGAAGTATACCAAGACCACGCTTTCGCTGGACACGCCGCTTGACGAGGACGGAGGCACCCTGAAGGACCGGGTCGCCGACGAATCCGTCCCCCTTCCTTCCCAACAGACCATGCGGCGCGAGATGGTCCGGAAAATCCACCATGCGTTGGAGCACCTGAGCGAACGCGAACATTCGATATTGAGGATGCGCTACGGCCTGGGCGGCAATCGTCCTCGCAGTCTGCGCAATATCAGTCACCAGGTGGGCCTGAGTCAAGAAGGGGTGCGACGCGTCGAGCTGCGCGCCCTGGGCAAGCTCGGCCGCTCCCACCTGCGTAGTCAACTCACCGGCTTAATCTAGCCGCCCCACTTGGCGGATCAGCCGATCCGGTTCCCGCGCCCCAAGAACGTCGCTGGGCGTGTTCAATCGCCAAGGCGCCTCACGGAGGGGGTTGTTTTCCACCCCTCCGCCGTCCACCCGCCCGGCCCCGACGGGACCCAAAAAAGGTTTGACTATCCCCACGGCCTCGGATAAAAGCTTAAATTGACTTGGCTTAGGGGGAATTGTCTGGAGCGCGGATCTCCATGGTTCCGGTCAAGCCAATGCCCAGCCGGCGCGTGGGGTCGCTGGCGCAGACAAACGACCGAGATGTAAGACCATCCTAGATTTTAAGTCATTAGACTCGGCCACAAGTCCCGAAGGTTTGGAAGATTCTCTGGAAACCAACCAAAAGGTGATCCCCCGGAATGCCGGTTGCTATTCGTAATTGTCTGGGTCTTGACATCGGTTCTCAGACCATCCGGATCGCCGCCATTGAGATGGGCCGGGCGGGTCCACGCGTCCTCCAGTTGATCGAGGAGCCGCTTCGGATCGAGCCGGGGGTGGCCGAGGCCCAGCGCCTCCAATTGGTCGCCCAGCAGATCCAGCAGATGCTCAAGACGCACAAGCTGCGGGCCAAAAATGCCGTCTTTTCTATCCCGGGCCAATCGGTGTTCGTACGCCGCATGAAATTGCCGCGCACAACAGGTGAGCGGATGCACCGGATCATTCGCTTCGAGGCGCGCCAGCAGATCCCCTTCCCTCTGGAAAAGACGATCATGGAGTACCAGGTCTTCGAGGAGGACGATTCGCCCGAGGTCAACGTCCTGCTGGTGGCCATCAAGCGCGAGTTCATCATGAATTTCATGCGGATGGTGCGCCGCACGGGGCTGCGGCCGATCGGTATTTCCGTCTCCACGCTCGCCCTCTACAATTTCCACGAGTTGAACGGCTCGACGCGGGACCTGATGGCCAAGCCGTCGGAGAAGGAACCGGCCAAACCCAAGAAGGAAACGGTCGAGGAGGCGGAGCTGGACCTGGGCGAGGAGGACGCGCTGGAGGCGAGGGGTTTCGAGGAGATTCAGGCTTATGTAAACCTGGGGGCCTCGCTGATGGATATCGCCATCCCCAAGCCGGGTTCCGCGCGCATGATCGGTTTTCCCCGCTCGGTGCCGCTGGCGGGCAACGAAATGGACCGCGCGGTGCGCGACCGCCTGGGGCTGGAATCGTTCGAGGACGCCCGGCGCGTCAAGGAGGAGGAGGCCGTCATTTTGTCGACCGAGTTCGAGCTGGAGGGCGACAGCGAGGCGGTCAACATGGAGGCGAGCGAGGCCGTCACGGCGATGGCGGAGCGGATGATCAACGAGTTGCGCCGTTCGCTCGATTTTTACATCTCCCAGCCCGACGGTGTGGCGGTGGACAGCATCGTGCTTTCGGGCGGGATGGCCAGGATGAAGTATCTCGCCAATTACATTGAGGAAAAGATGGGGGTTCCGGTGGAGTTGGCCACGGCCAAGAACTCACGGATTCGCATGCCGGAGACGACGCCCGAGGCCTTCAGCCCGTTCGCGGTGGCCCTGGGTCTGGCCTATCAGGGATTGCGTCTGGCCCAGAATACGATCAATTTCCTGCCCGAGGACATCAAGAACGTGCGCGGCTTGCAGGAGCGGCGCAATGAGGTGGTGGGCATGGCCGCGATGCTGCTGGTGGCGATCGTGCTGAATTTCAACGTCGGCAGCGCCTACACCACGCGTTACAGGTCGGATACCAACGAGCTGCGGCGAGACATGACCGAAAAGCAACGGCTGCATCAGGACGTGCAAAAGGCCCAAAAGCAGCACGGGAGCTTGGCCGACGCTTACGAGAAGCTGTCGAAGGCCGTTGGGTGGCGCGAGTATTGGTTTGAATTCCTCAAATACTTCATCGAACGCAGACCCCCGGAGATCTTGGTGGACGAGATGCATTTGCGGCTCGACGGCAACGTCGTCGTGCGCGGGCGTTCTCCCAATCAGGACAGCGTCACCCGCATGTTGACCGCGCTGGAGGAGTTTACGTGGATCACGTGGAAGATCGAACTTGGCTCGATGCAGGAGCAATACGATCCGCGTTTCCAGTCCGACATGTGGGATTTTGAATTCACCTTGAAGACGCTGGTGCGGTCGGGAAGGGTCCGGACGATCGGGGAGCAACCCGTTTCGACCGAGCTTTTGGAATTGCAAGATGAGCTCAAGAGACGAGGCCGCGAGGCCCGCCAGCAGAAGAAACGTTCGGGCCGCGGCAGGGAGAGGCCGTAGAGCCCGTGGCCGCAAGGATCGCTCCTCTCGCGGCCACGGAAGACTTGAAATTGGCAAGCGGGGCGGTCAGATTGATCCTGGCCGAGTCGTTGCCTTGGGCTTGATTCGCCCTGAAGAAAACAGTCGAAAGTTAGACAGAAGGCGGTTTCGTGGCACTCGGGGAAAAAATCAAAAAACTCAAGCCGAGCGGGAAAAGCAGGATCCACCTCTGGTTCTTCTATACGCTAGGTTTGTTGGTGCTCGTTCGGGTCTTTATCTTCTACGGTGAAATGACGTTCACGCGTCAGCGTCTGGTCACCCCAGAAGAGGTTAAGATCAGCCCCACCCTAACCAGAGACCATGAAACCTATGTAAATGTCCAAAAAATGTTGAAGCGCTGGACGGACTTTGACCTATCCGAATACTTTGTCCTCGCCAGTTTTAACATGTTTGATGCCAAGGTGGTCCTTGAAGCCGAAGAACTCGAGACGCAAGCCGAGCAATTCTATCGTGAGGCGGAGTCGGCCTTCGCGGCCGAGGATTTGGAGAAGGCCAAGAGGTTGGTGGACGATGCCCTGAGAAGGGCCCCCAACCACCGGCGGGCCAGGGATCTGCGCGACAGGATTCAGGAGTCGCTCGAGAAAGAGCCGGCTGCGGAGACCGGAACCGGGTGAGGCCAGGGTCGGGAACCCGGCCTCCACGTGAGCCCCACGGGGGGGGCTGAGCAGTGTTTGGCGCGGGGAGTTCAGGTCGGGGACATCAACTTGGGGACGAGGCGGCCCAAGCGAGGCGACTGCGGAGGGGGAGAGGATTGTTTTTCTTGACATTAGCCAAGGCATTCATCAGAACACCATGATCAATGCCGTGGAGAAAACCGGGTGCGGAGACTTTTCCCAGGGGGCGGCATTATCGGCGATGGTGCGTGAGAGTGCCTAACGCCCAGTGAGTTTCAGTCATCCGAAGGCCTCATTGATGGGGGTTTGAACGTACCGGATCAATCGGAGAAGCCGGGATGGCCGGGCAGGTCTAGCTGGATCAATTCGCCCGGGCGGGCCGGAAGCATCTCGACGAGGAAGTAGGACGTCTCGATGAGTTTCAAAATGTGCTGGAGATTTCTGGGGGTGGTCATCTTTGCCCTCCCATGCAACTGGGGCCACGCTCAGAGCCTACGCAGTCACGATCCGGATATGGGGTTTGACGTGGCGGTTGCTCGGGAGGGGACCATCTCGCCGGTTAAGCTGGAGGAACTGAGCCAGATCCTCAAGATCGCCGCCGAGGATTACCGCGCCGCCCGATTCATCCGCGCCATCGAACGTTACGACCAGGCCCTGCAACTTGCCGGGGAACGTGAGTCGGTCGATGAACCGCGAAATATTGCCGTCCGTATGCGGGAGGCCCAGCGCCGGGCGCGCGAAGGGCTACCCGAGGCCAAGAAAGACCAGCGCCAAACCCTCGAGGACGCCCTGACCGAAGCCACTGCGCTCAAAGAGCAGGGCCAGTACATTGAGGCGTATCACGCATTGTTCAAGCTGTGGGTGACCGCGGGGGACTTCAAGGGCAAGACGCTCCGGTTGCTTCGCGAGAGCCAGGGGCGGCTGCCTGGGGATTATGAGCCCATCGAACTGTCGGCGTTGATTGACGCGGGCCCGGACCTGACGATCCAGCAGGCCCTGCCCGAGGGGGACGCGGCGGCGATCCCGGCCGATCGTTCACCGGTCGCGCCCGAAGCTTTCGGGACCGAGCTCACCAAGGCCAGGGCCGCGATTCAGATGGGTTATTACGACGGTGCGCGGGTGATTCTGGAGGGCATTATGGCCGTCGCTCCCGAGCATCCGGTGGCCGTGCGCGAGCTGGCGCGGCTGGAGGGCCTGGAAACGGCCGCCGAAGGAGAGGCCCGCACGCTGCTCGATCAGATTGAAACCGACCGGCAAGGGGCCGATGCGGCGCAAGCCGGTGTGCCGCGTGAGGTGGCCCAAGCCGCCAGCCAGCCCGCAACGCGGACGGCGGCCCCTCCGACGACCTACCCCGAGCAGCAAGGATATGAGGTAGAGAACATCGAGGAAGAGTCCCAAGGTGAAAGATTGTTGGTTAATCCCGATGCCGGGAGCATGGCGGACGATGCCACCCGCATCCGAGTCAATACCCTGGTCAAAGAGGCCGGAAGCCTGGCGGAGCAGGGTTACATGGAGGAAGCGCATCTCAAGCTGAACGTCGCGCTTGAGCTGTGGCCCGAAAGCCCGGCCGCCACCAAACTGGCCTCCAGTCTGGATGACCGGCGCGTATCCAGCCCCCCGCCCCAAGGCGAGGTTGTGCCCGAGCCCCCAATCCTGTCCAAAGCTCGCCGCGTGGGGCAGATGGGTCCGGAATTGGAAGTGTTGTACAGACGCGCCCAAGAGGCGTATGACCGGGGCGACCTGCGGCAGGCCAGGGAACTGTGGGCGCAGATGTTGGAGATCGAACCGGGCAACGCGGTGGCCGAGACCTGGTTGGAAGAGACCGAGGAGGCCATGCAGCGGCTGGCAGCCGACGAGGCCGAGCACGCCGAATACGAAATGCGTCAGGAGGAGGCGCGGGTACTGCTCGATGCGCCCGTCTCGATCACCACCGAGCGTATGATCACCCTCCAGGAGTTCATGCATTCCCTATCATTGACCACACCGGTCGAACTTCAATTCAATATCTCGGCGGGGGCCGATTCGCTGGTCACCGTCAACTACTACAACCTGCCGCTGCGCGAGGTGCTCGACAATATCCTCAAACCACGAGGGCTGGACTGGTCGATCGATGAGAACAACGTCATCACCATCTCCCCGGCACTGGTGACCGGGACCTACACTCTATCGCCCAGCCAGCGCCAGCAAACGCGGGCGTTGCTGGATGCGGGACGGCTTCAGCAGATTATCTGGGGGCAGATCGATAAACCCTATGAGCAGGTGGACATCACGCTTGATGAGCACAAGAACGTGTTGATGGTGACCGGGTCCAAGGTCCACATTGACCGCATCGAAAGCTTCTTGGAGGCGCTGACCGAGGACGTGACCAGCCCCGCCCCCGAGGTGCGCATCTACAAGATCAACCCCGATGACGGCGCGCGCATCAAGTCGCTGGTCAATTCGCTGATCGCGGCCTCCGAGACGCCGAGCGGTCGAATCTCGCCGTTTGACGTGGAACGGAAGATTTTCATCGATGGCGAGGACCTGATCATCCGCGACACGCCCGAGAACATGCGCAAGGTCGAGGACCTGCTTGTCGATCATGAGTTCATTGACAAGTTGAGAGACGAGAAGCTGGACATCGCGTCGTTCTCTCTGGTGCCACGTGATTGGGATAAAGTGGATGAGGAATTCATCGCGAACGTGGTGGAGATGATCGAGGCGTTCCTCTACGCCAGAGAAGGCAAGATGGCCGCCGAATCAGAGGGACGGCGGCTGATGTTCGACTCGGCAAACCTCAACTTGACGGTCATCGACACCCCCACGCGGACCAACCAGGTGGGGGAATACCTCGATCAACTGCCGCAATTCCGTCGCGAGAGCCTGCAGAAGATCGTTTCGTTGGAGTATGCCATCGCCGAGGAGATGACCTCCAACCTCGAGAATATCCTTGGTCTGAGCAGTGGGGGCCGCGCGGGTGGATTGGGCGGCAAGGAGGTCATGCTTCTCCTCAGCCGGGGCGACGAGCGCCAGCTCCCCGGGGGCGGAAAGCTTCGCTTGGTGCGGGTCGAAGTGGGCGGCGGGGGTGACCGTAGCGATGATACGGCGGAATTTGCCCTCAACACCGGCTCGCAGTCCAGCTCGGTTCAATTACGCGAGCTCGACACTCAATACATCGACGAGTATGAATTGACTGCCGAAGACATTTACCCCAGCCACGGGATGCCCGGAGAAGGCCGGGCCCGGATTCGCGTGCGTTTGGTGCAGCAGTTTGGTTTGGACAGTGCGCCCGAGGTGCAAGTGCAGCAGGAATTGGACGCGGCCCGCCTCGAGGAGGAGGAAGGCATCTCGTTTACGCCCATCGGCACGCTCAACACGTTGATCATCCGGTACACCAATTTGCCGCTGCTCGAGGACGCCCTGGAGTTAATCGAACAACTCGATCAACCCACGCTGCAAGTCGAGATCGAAACCAAGTTTGTCGAGGTCAACGAGACGCGCGCCAAGGAGGTCAGCTCCGACTTCAACTTGCGCGGCTTTGGCACGGGGCGCGACCTTGATTGGAACAACAACTTGATCAACTCGCGGTTTGCCCAGGACCTGGATGAATATCGCGATGTCTTCGGGCCGCCGATCGAGAACCCTTTCAACGCCAACCTGATCAAGGGCACCACCATCTTCGACGCCGTGATCGGCACGTTCCCCAATATCCAATATTCGTTGCGGCTGCTGGAGGCCGAGGGGATCATCAACATCGTCAACGGCCCCAAAGTGCTCGCCCTGGACGGCCAAGAAGCCGAGTTCCGCATCGAGATGTATATCCCGCAGGATACGGGCGGTGATTTCCAGGGTGAAGTCGTTGATCTGTTCAACCAATGGGATGACGCGTTCAACGACCTGGAGCTGCATGCGGACCAGGACAGGCGAGATTTGGACAGCGAAGGCCTGATCAACGCCGTCGTGCTGCGCGTGACGCCCGAGATCACCTCTCCCAACTCGATCATTCTCAGCGAACTGACCGCCGAGTTGTTTGATTTCGGCGGT
This sequence comes from Candidatus Sumerlaeia bacterium, assembly GCA_963580245.1. Lineage (GTDB taxonomy): Bacteria > Sumerlaeota > Sumerlaeia > MVZB01 > MVZB01 > CAUZJO01. The sequence continues at coordinate 16,928 of CAUZJO010000003.1, forward strand.
TGGCTCGCCGATGTGCTGCAACCCCAGGTCAACGATGTCGACGACTTGACCGAGGACTCTTTCTTCACCCCGGTCACCTTCCCACAGGCGACGGCCAACATCGCGCAACTGATGACGGTCAAGCGTAAAAAGCTGGTCACCCACGCCCGGATTCGCAATGGCGGCACGATTGTCATCGGCGGCTGGACCGGCGAACGCACCCAGAACCTCACCTCCGGCATTCCGGTCTTGCGCAACATGCCGTTCTTTGGTAAGATCCTCTTCAGTCGGAGCCAGCGCACCAGCGATCGCACGACGCTCTTGATCTTCCTAACCTGCAATCTGGTCGACTAGGCTCCAACGACGCCGGTGCAGGAAGCATAACCGGCAAATCCACATTCGGTTCTATTGCCAATCACCCCAGTCCGTTCCGAGAGAACTCAGCTCTAAAACTACTGCACTGTCATAAAGCCAAGCCCATCGTGGAGGTTCGCCACCCGTGCGGCTACTCGGCCCCGCGCCCGCGTTGGTTTGATCATGCCCACCAAAACCAAAGAAAAGACCTGCTATCTGCTCGATGGTCACTCGCTGACCTTCAAGGCGTATTACGCCGTCCGCGGCCTGACCAACCCCCAAGGGCAGCCCACGGGGGCGGTGCTTGGCTTCCTCCGGATGCTGCTCAAACTGATCGACGACCTTGCCCCCGAGTACCTGGCCGTCGTGTTCGACACCGGCAAGCCCACTTTTCGCAAGGAGATCTACGCCGACTACAAGGCCAACCGGGAGGCCCCGCCTGAAGATTTCGGGGTCCAGATGGGCTGGATCTATCAATTGCTGCGCGCGATGGGCATCGCCACCTACGAGATGGAGGGTCTGGAGGCGGACGACCTGATCGCCACGATGGCCGAGCGCCTCAAGGAGCATGACCGCGCGATCGTCATCTCGGCGGATAAAGACCTATTCCAACTGGTCGACGAACGGGTCACCGTTCTGCGACCGGGCCTGGATGAGCTCAAAAGGTTCGACGGGGCGGCCGTCGAGGAGAAATTGGGTGTGCGGCCCGACCAGATCGTGGACTGGCTGGCCCTGGTCGGCGACAGCTCCGACAACATCCCCGGCGTGCCCGGGATCGGCGCCAAGACGGCGGCCAAGCTGCTTGCGGAGTATCAGGACCTCGATACGCTTCTGGGGCAGGCCGACCAGATTGCCAAGCCTAAGTTGCGCCAATCGCTTCAGGAACACGTCGACACGGCCCACCTGGCGCGGCGCTTGGCCACCGTCAAGCGTGACGCGCCACTGGAGTGGGAGCTTGAGAGCTGCCGGCTGCCCGACGACCTTTGGACCGAGCCGGTCGTGAACCTGCTGGCCGAGTTGGGATTCGAACGGGTCCTGCGTGAACGCGGCCTCGAACCCAAGGACAACGGCGCCCTGGCGGCCAATGTATCGGGCAAGAGTACCAAGGCCGAAGAGTTCGACTACCGTGCGGTGAGCGATAAGGAAGAGCTGGCGGCGTGGGTGAGCAAGGCGATGGAGGCCCCCTGGCTGGCGCTCGATACCGAAACAACCTCGACCGACGCAATGAGCTGCGAGCTGGTGGGCATCTCGCTGAGCCATCGCGCGGGCCATGCCATCTATATCCCGATCGGCCACCGCGCCGAGGTCGACCCGCCCCCGCAGCTCGCGCTGGGCAAGGTGCGCGAGCTTCTGGGGCCTCTCATCACCGGCCGCGGCCCCCGGCTGACCGCGCACCACGCCAAATATGACTGGAAGGTATTGCGCATGGCGGGGTTCGAGCCCGCCGCGCCGGCCTTCGATTCGATGATCGCTTCCTACCTGCTCAATCCCGACCGTCCCAATGGACACGGGCTAAAGACGCTGGGATTGGATCTGTGCGGCATCCAGATGAAGCCCATCAGCGACCTGATCGGCTCGGGCCGCAAGATGATCACGATGGCCGAGGTGACCGTGGCCGATGCCATGCCATACGCCTCGATGGACGCCGACGTCACGTTGCGGCTGCGCGAAGCGCTCGGCGGTCGGCTGGAGAAGATCGACCGACTCAAGGCGTTGATGGAAGAGCTGGAAATGCCGCTCGTGAGCGTCCTGATCGAGATGGAGATGGGAGGGTTTGCGATCGATACGCGATCCCTGGTGGAACTGGGCCATACGTTGCGCAAGAGCCTTTCCGGTCTGGGCAAACGCATCTGGGATGAGGCGGGGCGCCCCTTCAACATCGGTTCGCCCAAGCAGGTGGCCCAGGTTCTGTTCGAGGAACTAAAGCTCAAACCGGGCCGGCGCGGGAAGACCGGCTACTCGACCAACGAGGCCGAACTGGAAAGATTATCATCCGAGCATCCGATCCCGCGATTAATCCTTGAATATCGAGGCCATGAGAAGTTAAAGTCCACCTATGTCGAGGTGCTTCCCCTACTGGTGAACGCCGCGAACGGTCGAATCCACACCTCATTCAATCAAACGATCGCCGCCACGGGCCGTCTCAGCTCGACTGATCCAAACCTACAGAACATACCGATCCGTAGCGAGATGGGGCGAGCGATCCGCCGGGCGTTTGTTCCCGACCGCCCCGATCACACATTAATCAAAGCCGATTACTCTCAGATTGAATTGCGTATTCTGGCCCACGTGAGCCAAGACCCAGCCCTTAGTTCAGCCTATCATGAAGGACGCGATATACACCGTCAGACGGCCAGCGAGGTATTTGGAGTGCCCCCCGAACAGGTGGACCGTGAGATGCGGTCGCGGGCCAAAATCATCAACTTCGGGATCATTTACGGAATGAGTCCGCACGGTCTTTCCCAACAGTTAGGGATCAGTCGCAACCAGGCGGCTGAAATCATCGACCGCTATTTCAACACCTATCCGGGGGTGCGCGCATGGATCGAGCGCCTGTTGGACCAGGCGCGCCGGACGGGCTGGGTCGAGACGATGTTGGGCCGCCGCCGCCCGGTCCCTGATCTGAATCAGCGCAATCGCCAGGTGCGCGAGGCCGCCGAGCGGGTTGCCGTGAACACACCGATCCAGGGTACCAGCGCCGATATGATCAAACGGGCGATGATCAACATTCACCGGGGTTTGGGGGAGACGGCTCCGGGGGCGCGCATGGTCTGTCAGGTCCATGACGAGCTGGTCTTCTCGGTGCCCAGTAGCGTTTTGGAGTCGGCCGATGGGTTTATCCGCCGCCAGATGGTCGAAGCCCTGCCGTTAAACGTGCCGGTTGAGGTCGATGTCAGCCACGGCCCCAACTGGGCGGAATGCTGATCGATGCCGCTCATCTTGGGCCTCACCGGCACCTTCGGGAGCGGCAAATCCACCGTGGCCGCCATGTTGGCCGAACAAGGAGCCGAGATCATCGATGCCGACGCCATCGCCCATCGCCTGGTCGAACCCGGACGCACGGCACTGGCGGAAGTGGTGGGGGCCTTTGGACGGGAGCTGTTGGACGAGAGCGGAGAATTGCGGCGGGCGGAGCTGGCGAAGTTGGTCTTCGGCGACCGCGAGGCGTTGCGGCGTTTGGAGGGCATCATCCATCCGCGGGTGCGCGAGGAGATCGTCGGACGGCTGGAGGAGGTGAAGGGCAAAACCCTGGTGGCGCTCGATGTCCCTCTGTTGTTCGAGGCCGGCATGGAGGGCATGACCGACCGAACGGTGATCGTGACGATCGTGGAGAATCAGCGGTTCCTGCGGTTGCGTCGCCGGGAATTCAGTGAACGGGAGATCATCGTGCGTCTGGGCATGCAAATGGCCCAGGCCCGCAAGAAGGAGTTGGTTGGCGAAATTATTGATAATTCGGGGACATTTGAGACGACCCGTGAACATACCCAAACCCTGTTGAACAAACTACTGGGGGAAACATTAAAGGAACCATGAACTTCAGGAAATCAACCGAGTCCAGGGCCGCCGAGAACACCGAGGCCGCCAAGAACACCGCCCGCCGCAGACCAGGACGCCCGCGCAAGACGAGCATCGGCCCCAAAGCCGACCTGGTCGACGCGATGATTGATATGGCGAAACCGCCGGCGGGAGGAGACGCCCAACCCGCGGCGCCCCGGTCGGAGGGAAGCCCACCTTCCATCCCCCCGCTGCCCGAGGTAGTCGCTGGCTCGCCCCGGCGACCTCGCGGACGTCCGCGCAAGACGGAACACCAGGAACAAAGGCCGGCACCCCCTCCTCCTCCGCCGGTCACGGCAAAACCTGACGAGGCCGCTATTGCGGCCGTCGAGATGGGCGAGGACCATCAGATGAATGTCGATGCGCTCAAGCACTTGCGCATCACTGATATCTATCAGATCGCCAAAAACATCGGCGTCGAGAATTACAGCTCGATGCGCAAGCAGGACTTGATTTTCAAGATCCTGCAAACCAACGCCGCGAAGGAGGGCATTCTCTACGGCGCCGGGGTGCTCGAGATTCTACCCGACGGCTTTGGCTTTCTACGTTCGGCTAACTATAACTACCTGCCCGGCCCCGACGACATTTACGTCTCGCCTTCCCAGATTCGACGTTTCAACCTGCGCAAGGGCGATTCGATCACCGGCCACATGCGCCCGCCCAAGGATGGAGAACGCTATTTCGCCCTGCTCAAGGTCGATACGATCAACTTCGAGACGCCCGATCGCGCCCAGGACGTGATCCTGTTCGAAAACCTCACGCCGCTCTACCCCGAAGAGGCCATGCAACTGGAGACGACGTCCGAGAACTACACCGCGCGTGTCATGGACCTGATGACGCCGGTGGGTAAGGGGCAGCGCTCGCTGATCGTGGCGCCGCCACGCACGGGCAAGACGATGATCCTGCAAGGCATCGCCAAGGGCATCATGACCAATCACCCGGAGATATACCTGATCGTGCTGCTGATCGACGAGCGGCCCGAAGAGGTGACCGACATGGAGCGCACGGTCGACGGCGAGGTGGTCAGTTCGACCTTCGATGAGCCGGCCGAGCGCCACACGCAGGTCGCCGAGATGGTTATCGAGAAGGCCAAGCGGCTGGTCGAACGCCGCCGCGACGTGGTGATCCTGCTCGATTCGATCACCCGTCTGGCCCGCGCCTACAACACCGTGGCGCCGCCCAGCGGCAAGATCCTCTCGGGCGGCATCGACTCCAACGCGTTGCACAAACCCAAACGCTTCTTCGGCGCGGCACGTAACATCGAGGAAGGCGGCTCGCTGACGATCATCGCCACGGCCCTGGTCGATACCGGCTCGCGCATGGACGACGTGATCTTCGAGGAGTTCAAGGGCACCGGCAACATGGAGGTGCACCTGGACCGCAAACTCGTCGACCGCCGCGTGTTCCCCGCCATCGACATCAACCGCTCGGGCACGCGCAAGGAGGAGCTGTTGCTGGGCGAAACCGAGCTGCAGCGCGTCTGGCTGCTGCGCAAGGTGCTCAACGAGCTCAACCCGGTCGAGGCCATGGAATTCCTGCTCGAACGGCTGCGCAAGACCGAACGGAACCAGGACTTCCTGGATTCGATGAATCAGTAACCGCTCGATCCGACCACAGTTCGCGACAGCGTCATCCACTATCCCATCGACCCTTCCCAGGCGACTTAACGGGTGTTTGGATTTATTGTCTGGGCTTGGGACAATGGATATTCCGACAAACATCGAAGCGGAAATAAAGGGAAAGGTTTCTTCCGGCTTGTATAAGTCTCCGGAAGAGGTGCTCGATAACGCCATGCAGGCACTTGAGTCGTTCGAGATGAAGCAGAAGGTAGACCTTGGGATCGAGCAGCTTGATCGCGGAGAGTCCGAAGCCTACGATGAGGCCGGTCTTTCGAAGCTGAAAGCGAGAATTAGAAAGCGGGGCATGGAGTGCCTGGAGAATCATCCAGAGACCGCGTAGCGATGCGCCGTTTCGTCCTATCACGGCTTGATCAGGCAGACCTTGAAGACATCGCAGTTTTTCCCTTATTGAACGGTTCCCCCATCTAGCCAAGGGTGCCTCTCGCGGATCCGCGAGAGGCACCCTCTCCAAAAACCCCGAACTTGGTAGATCCCGCCCGGGCTCCCGGAAGGCGTGAAGGCTTTGCGACGGTGCACAAGGAGGGGGGGCAGGGTCGTGTCGCTTTAAAGTCGTGGGTGAACTTCCGCGCGGTCGATGTGCCTCAATTGCCATCCCTCGGGAAACAGGCCCAATCGGCGGCCTTCGTCGTAGAAGCGCTCGAGGCCGGCCAGGGCTGGGTCGGTGAGGTCGAAGTGGATGTTCTCGGTGAGATACGCGGCCCCTTCCTCGACGGTTAGGCCGTCGCGCTCCAAGCGGGGCCATTGCTGGGCGATTTGTGGAATGCGGGGGCGGTTTTCTTCTTTCAGGGCTTCGAGCCGCTCGGGCCACTCGCCCAGCGACGCGCCGGGCCGGGCGATCCAGAGGGCGAAGACGAAAGGCAGGTCAGTCCACCGCGTCCACATGTCGGCCAGGTCAAGGCCCGTCCACGGTCGGCCTTCCGCTTGCCACGCCTTGGACCACCGTAGCGCGCGCGAACCGATGGCGACAAAGGCCTCGCCGACCGGGAGCGGATCGGGGGGCGTCCAGCCGTCGGGCGGGATCGGCTCGCCCAGGCGCGGCCGCAACCCCAGGCGTCGCTCAAGCAGGATGCGGCACAGCGCATTGCTGGTCACCGAGTGGCTGTCGGGCCGCAGCACGCGCCATTGCTCGGGCGGACCGGCGCCCATCGCGAGCACACTGCGCGCCGGTCCGCGCGAGCCGATCATCGAGCGACCCACGACGACCCATTCGGGATGCGCAAACAACGCCCCCGCCGGAACCATCCCCATATCGATGCGTCCCTCTTCGAGCCACCGCGCCAGTCGGCTCGGCGGGCCGTGGTGCAGCTCGAGTTCGCGGGCGGGGCAGCGTTGCAACCCATAAATGAGCGGCTGCATATTCAGATAATCGACCACGCCCAGACGGAACGGGGCGTCGGCGGCATTGTTGGCGTCGGCATCCACTTCGCCTATAGCAAACCAGGCCCGTGACGCTATTGGCAAGCCCAAACCGGGACCGCGAAGGGTCGTCTTAACGGACTCGAACCAGGACCGAACCTACCTGAACGAACCAGCGGTCGGATTTTTTTCATGAGACCATAAAACGGTGCTTTTTTTTCTTGGTATCCTCCGTCCGAGTCTTCTATAAATGTGTGAGCTGTTGTTGTTGAACATCCCCCTGCCGCGCAAACCCGCCATAGTTCAAGGAGTATCCGACCATGCTGCCTTTCCCGTTGTCCCCGCGCACCGCTCATGTGGTTTTGATCTGCCTGACTTTCTCGCTTCTTAGCCTCTGCATGATCGCGATGGCCGCGACCGATACCTTATCCGACGCCCCATCCAGTGCACGCTTGCTCGCCGTGGAAGCGGTCCGCGCCGCCGATGGCTCAAATGTGGCGGCCAACAGGCCGTTGTCGGTTGAAGTCGGCGCCGCCGGCCGCGGGAACGCATCTTCCGCGATGCCGATCATTGCGTTGCTCGACTTTCAGTCCTCGACGCTGAACAGCGGCGAACAGCAGGCCTTGACGCAGGCCCTGTGGGCGCGGATGCACAAGCTGGGCGGCGTCAGCCTCATGCCGCGTCATCCGACGCGCGGCTGGTTGATCCGCAACGATCTGCACCCGCCGACCACGCCCTATCAGCAACCCGTCTCCCCGGCGCGGGTCGTCGAGGCGTTGCGGGCGGATTATCTGATCACGGGCCACGTCGATGATATCCAGGGCCACTTCGTGGTGGATTACTCGGTTTTTTCGCAACGGGCGGGCGAGCCGATCCGTCAGGACGTCGAGTTTCGGCGGGTCAATCTGGAGCGGATGCTGAGCGATTTTGAGGCGCTGGCCGCCGAGTTACGCGATGTCGCGCTGGCCGACCACCTGGGCCTTCCGCTCGAGGCTTTCGCTCGGACAAGGGGCCGGTCGATGGCAAGCGTCGCCCCGGCGGCCCTGCACAAACGGCCATCGGGCCTGAGCAAGCAACGGTTGAGCGAAGAAGTGGTCCTCGAAGCCCCCGGCGAAACGAGTCCGCCACCCGATCGGCATCCCGAGCCCGAGCCTCTGGCCACGGAGGTGATCGCCGAGGCCCACATGACCCCGGAACCGCCGCTCCAGACCGAGCCGGTGGCCACGATCGAGCTCCCGGTCCCCGAGCATGAGCCCGTTGAACAGCTGTTGGCCGAGGTGCGCGAACCACCGGCGGAACCGGCGGGCGAAGTCCACGCTCCCGCCGAAACCGCTGAACGGCCCGATCCCGAGCCGGTTGAAACGACCGCGCACGAGGAGCCCGCGAAAACCCTCACGGAGGAGGCCCCGCCACCCGTTGAAGCCGAGGAAATCCCGAAAGCGAGTCCCCGTCCCCCGGCGAGCGGCGACAAGACGGATATCCAGGAGGAGGCCCGGAGGCTGTATGAGAGCGCGCTGACGATCGAGCGCTTGTCCCAGGAACGGTTGGACATGCTCATCCAAGCGTCCAAGATGGATCCTGAGGAAAACCTGTTCCACCGCATGCTGGCCAACGAGTACTACAACCGCGAGCTCTATGAGGAATGCATCATCCACTGCGACAAGGCGCTTGGGCGCCATCCCAAGGACTCGATGCTGCTGACGATCAAGGCGTCGGCACTTTTTAACCTGAACAAGATGCCCGAGGCGCGCAAGGCCAACGAGGCTGCCATCGCGGCCAGTCCCGACAACCTGTGGGCGCACTATAATCTGGGGCTCACGCTGACGATGATGGAAGCCGAAGAAGCGGCCGGCGCGTGGCATCGCTACCTGAATAAGGCTAAAGACGATCCCACCCACAACGACCTGGGCCTGGTCGAAGACGCCCGCCAACGGTTGGCCGAGTTGCAAACACCCTCCAATTGAGCATTGCAAACCGTCGGGCCCTCCGTTAGAAGGGTGGTGGGGGTGGTGTGTCTCGCTCCAGGCTCCGCTCGCGCTATCCAATTCCACTCTCTAACGCTACCCGATGCTTTGTCCGTATTGCCAGACCGAGAATCGCGATGATCGGGAAACCTGCTATCACTGCAGTCGCGATGTGAGCATGTTGCGCCTGATCGTCAATCGGGCCAAGCACCACTACAACCAGGCCCTGGAACACGCCGAGCGCGGACGCGTGGACGAGGCGATCACCGATTTGAACAACGCCCTGGAGGTGGACAGTTCGATCATCAACGCTTACGTCGTCCTGGGCACGCTCTATACGCGCAAGGAGATGTTCAAGGAGGCTCGAGAGGCGTGGCAACAGGCCCTGGCCGCCGACCACCGCTTCCAGAAAGCGCATGAATACCTGCTCAAGGCCGGTCAGGCCGAGTATGCCTTCCCGGCCGTGCGGCGGCTGCGCAACCTGTGTTTGACTCTGGCCGCGGTCTCGCTCGCGCTGGTGATCGTTCTGGTTTTGGGAACCGAGCCTCTGACCCAACTCCTCGCCATCCCGACCGCGGTGCTGTTGATCGTGGTCGTGTGGCTCGCTGTATCGCTCGGCCGAAGCGACCCCGGTCGAACGGTGATCAACCAAGCCCTCAGCCTGCCTCAGAGGCAGTCGGTCGACTCCCTGGCGGCGGTGACGCAATTGGGCGAACTGGCCAATCGGTCCGACGCGGACGAAATGGTCAAGTCATTCGCCGAGAACCTCAGCCGCCAAATCAAGGCGGCATGGGAGCGGCGTCTGGAGATGGGGCGCAAGGCGTTGCGGGAGGACGCGCCCCACATCGCCATGGACCTGGCCAACGCCCTGATCGAGCAGAAGCCGAACGACGAGACCCTCGAGGCGGCCCGAAGCCTTCACGAGCAAGCCACCGCGCAACTGCTCGAACACGTCACCCGGGCGTCGAAGTGCTACTTCGATGAAGGCAAGGGACTCGACGTATTCGAGCGCGAGGCCGAGCGGTTGCTGACACGCGTGAACCAGGGCCCGGCCCACACAAAGGTCGAGGGGCTGGGCGAGCAGGTGCACGCGCGGCGTGACGAACGGTTGATCGAGGCAGCCGGCGTGGCCGTCACCGAGGGCCAACTCCACGAATCGATTCCCAAACTGATGGAGTGGAAGGAAGGCTATCCACATCTCGCCGACCGCCTTGAAGCCCTGGTCGATCAGCAGTTGGAGACCGAGGCCACGATGGTCGAGATGCAGGCAGGCGGTCTGATCGAGCAGCGTGAACTCAAGGAGGCCGAAGTCCTGCTCGATGAACTGGAGCTGATCTTTAAGTTGGCTAAGCGGCCGGCGCCGACCGAGATGTTCGAGAGCGTCACGGCACGGATCGAAGAGGGCCGCCGGCAGCTTGCCTTCGAGCAATCGATCAACGCCTTCGAGGAGGAGCGCTACGAGCAGTTCCTCGAGATGATCACGCGGCCGGAGGAGCTGACCGACGACCCCGCCGAGCTGGCCAAGCTCGAGACGCTGCGCGGGGAGGCGCTCAGGGGCTGGGCCGGCCAGATGTGGGATTGGTTCGCCGAGCATGGCGGCGAGTTTGAGGAATGCGAGATTTCGAGCGAGGACGCCAAGCGCGCCGTCGAGATTCATCGCCGGGTGATCGAGCACCTGCCCGAAGACTTCGCCGACGCCCTCGCCCCGATCCTGTTCTACACCGCCTCGGCCTGCTTCAAGCTGGAGGAACCCGAGCGCGGCAAGGCGCTGATCGACGAGATCGCACGCGACCATCCCGACTCGCATATCATGCAGAGCGTGCATCAGTTCACCTTGCGCTTCGCCAAGGAATTGGGGCCGTTCGGGGAACTGGAAGGAGAAATCGAGGTTGAGGAGGCTCCGGCCGGGGAGACGGAGGAGGTCGAGGAGGCGAAGACAGAAATGATGACGGAAGGAGTTAGCGAAACCGTAACAGTTAAAATTGACGAACAAGCGCACGACGGGGTCGAAGTTGTACCACCGACCCATGAACCGGAGGTCGGCGGAGAGGACGTGTTGGATGAGGAAACACTGCCTGGAGCCATGGCATCCCCGGAGGCAGACCCGAACGAGCCGGTTATAGCATCAGTAGTTGGTCCAGAAACCAAACGAAAAGATGACGCTGGGGAAAACCAGCCACGGCCCCAGGCGACTCATGGTGAGCAAACCCATAACGGCGGGGCTGAGGAGGAGCGGTGACTCGTGGACAAGACGCCCCGGGTACCCTCCATAGTTAGTCGACGGGACCTTAAAACAAGAACCTAGATACTTTAGCCTGGTACGCTGAAATGTTACTGAAAAGAATGGATTACAATGGACACAAGGAAGAAGCCAATTATTGGGAAGTTTCCGACCTTGTGTTTGGCCCAGTTAACTTAATCGTAGGCCAAAACGCCACGGGAAAAACCCGAATAATGAATGTGCTCAAGAACGTGACGAGGCAAGTCGCGTGGCAAGCACCCAGACTCTACCACGGAGAAACGACGCTAACTTTTGTTCAGGAAGAGGTTGGTTTATTTGAGTATCGCTTGCATATTCGAGACGGAAAAGTCTTGAGCGAAACCATAGAAATGGATGAGAAGACCGTACTTGACCGAGAGGGGCAAATGGCCACATTTGGGATGAGAGTAGCGGCAAGTTGAAAGACTTTGAACCTCCTCCCGATAAACTTACCGTGCATGTAAGGCGCGATCGGAAGGAGCACCCCTTCATCGAGGCACTATACGATTGGGCGGAGAGTTATCGTGCGTTTATGTTCGCGGTGGCAGTGCTGACGGGCCTTCTCTCTCAATAGCCACCGGAAAACACAAATGTGTTGGATTCATTGTCCATTGTTCCTCACCTTTTGAAAAGTTCAAAGAACAATGGCGGCATCACCAAACAGATAATTAATGACATGAGAACAATCTGCTATCAGATTGATTTGATTGGTGTTCGTAATCTATTCCAGGAAGATTTCCAGTTCACGCTCCCGTGATTTTTGTCAATGAAAAGGATCTGGCTTTCGATAACGTTCAGTTTCAATTGTCCGCCGGTATGTATAGGGCCTTATGTATTGTTATTATTTTAAATCATCTCTTAGAGAAGATCACGGCCTGCACTTTTGCGGCCGACGATATCGGCGAAGGTCTAGACTACGAACGAAGCTCGAAATTAGTCGGGCTGATCCTCGGGAGAACAAATAATTCAAAAATACAGGTTATCCTGACCTCTAACGATCGTCACCTGCCAAACTCCGTTGATGTGTCTCATTGGAACGTTCTTGAAAGAAAAGGTGGAAAGGTCAGGTCGTATAACTATTCGAACAGCAAGGAAGCATTTGACGAGTTCATGATGACCGGTCTTAGTACTTTTGATTTGCTGACCGGGAAAATGTATAAGGGCGTCAGATCAAAATCGAAATGAAGATCGCAATTTTTGTCGAAGGATTGACCGAAGATGTCTTCCTAACCGCCTTGCTTGAGAATTATTTCAATCCGGGCAAAATCGAGATCTCCCGAGTCAAACACCAGGGTCACACTAAGCGGGTTTATTTTCGAAGTCTGGAACAGCAGTCCCAGTACGGTGAGCATTTCTGTCTTATCGTTGATGTGGGAAGTGATGAGGCCGTTCTCTCTAAGTTGAAAGAGTCTTATCAGAACATGCGCAAGAAAGGATATTCCGCGTTCTTTGGTTTGAGAGATCTTAAATCGGGACAACATGATCGCTTTGGCCAATATTTTGTCAGAAAGACCCAGGAAATAGTTGATGACTTTAGGGTAGAGCATAACGTCCATTTTCACTTCGCAAAGATGGAGATCGAAGCTTGGTTTTTTGCGGCGCCAGGACTTATGACTCGCGTGCACTCAAGGTTGACGAACGAATTCGTCCAATCGATTACTGGGATAAACCTGGATATCACGGATCCCGAAGCGTCTATTGAGAATCCCGCAGTTATGATAAGAAGGATTTTTAGAACAGTCGGCTTAGGTATATAAAGAGGAAATCAGAGATATATAAAATTGCTTAGAGGGTTGAGTGGGGTGTGCTGTGCCTGGATGCCAGGGAGCAAGGCAAAGTCTCGTATTTCTTCCGCTTCTTAGACGATCTGGATGCCGTTCTTTCATAGATTCATCATTCCTGTCACATGCATTTTCCTACGTGTCGCATAAGGCAGCCTGTGTAAGTAGACAAGCTCGCTTAGTCGGCGTTCCTGTGGGATGATTGGGAAGGCACATCTTGAACGAAGCGATCAAAGAGGTTCTAGGGCGGTATTGGGGATACGACGGGCTGCGTCCGCTCCAGGCCGAGGCGATGGAGTGCGTCACGCGGGGTCGTGACTCCGTCGTCGTGCTGCCCACGGGCGGGGGCAAATCGCTTTGCTTTCAGGCCCCCGCGGTGTCGATGCCGGGCCTGGCCATCGTGGTCTCGCCGCTGATCTCGCTGATGAAGGACCAGGTTGATGCGTTGCTCCAGTGCGGCGTGGCCGCCGGACGTCTCGACGGCTCGCAGTCCCAACCCGAGCAACAGAGCGTCCATGCCTCGCTTCGCGACGGGTCGCTCAAGCTCCTGTATCTGGCCCCCGAGCGGCTCCTGTCGCAAGGGTTCATCGATTACCTGGGCAACCAGACGCTGTCGCTGATCGCGATCGACGAGGCCCATTGCATCAGCATGTGGGGCCATGATTTTCGGCCTGAATACGCCCAAATGGGTGTGTTGAAGCGCGCGTTCCCGGGAGTCGCCGTTCACGCCTACACGGCGACGGCCACCGAGAGGGTGCGCCAGGACATCGAGGAGAAGCTGGGCCTGGAGGAGCCGGAGGTCTTGGTCGGCTCGTTCGACCGGCCCAACCTGGTCTACAAGACCCAAAGGACCGCCGACAGGCTGAATCAGGTGCGCGAGTACCTCGATCTGCACCGCGGGGAGTCGGGCATCGTCTATTGTATCCGGCGCGCCGACGTGGATGAAACGTGCGCGAAACTCTCCGCGGCCGGCTACAGCGTCGCTCCGTATCACGCCGGGATGGACCCCAAGGAGCGCAAGCAAAGCCAGGACGCCTTTATCCAGGAAAAGGTCGAGACCATCGTCGCGACCGTCGCGTTCGGGATGGGCATCGATAAATCCAACGTGCGTTACGTTCTCCACGCCGGGATGCCCAAGTCGTTGGAGCACTATCAGCAGGAGAGCGGACGGGCGGGTCGCGACGGGTTGCGGGCCGAGTGCGTGTTGCTCTACGCGCCCAGGGACTTCGGTCTTTGGCAACGCATTATGGGTGATCTGGAGCCTGAACCGAAGGAGGTCGCCCTCGGCAAGCTCAGGGAGATGTATGACTACGCCCGGGGAGTCAAATGCCGCCACGCGGCGATCCTCGAGTACTTCGGCCAGAGTCTGGATAAAACGAACTGCGCGGCCTGCGACGTGTGCCTCGGCGGGCTGGACGTGATGGAAGACTCGCTGGTGATGGCGCAGAAAATCCTCTCGTGCGTCGTTCGGCTCGACGGGCGGTTCGGCGGCGATTACACGGCCGACGTGCTGATCGGCTCGAACGGGCAGCGCATCATCGAGAATGGGCACGACCAGCTGAGCACCCATGGCCTGCTCTCCGAACATCCCAAACGCGCCGTCCGCGACTGGATCGAACAGCTCGTCGATCAAGGCTTCGCCGAGAAGGTGGGCGATTACAACGTCCTCAAGGTAACTCAAGAAGGCTGGCGCTCGCTCAAGGGCGAAGCGACGCCGCAACTGCTCAAAGCGATACAAAAGAAGGCACGGGTCCGGCGAGAGAAGGGCGGCGAGGAAGACTGGGTTGACGTGGATAAGGGCCTGTTCGAGGCACTACGAGGGCTACGGCGCGAGCTCGCCACCGACCGCGGCGTGCCTCCCTACGTGATCTTCAGCGACGCCTCCCTGCGCGACATGGCCCGCCGCCGGCCGGCCGACCTGGCGCGGTTCCGCGCGGTGCACGGCGTCGGCGATAAGAAGTGTGAGCAATACGGGAAGGTTTTTCTGGCGGTCATCCGGGAGTATTGCGAGGGCAACGCGCTGATCACCGATCGAAGCGGATCGGGAAATGAATGAGGCGGCTCATCCGCTCTCGAGCGCAACCTTCCGATAGCGCGGTTCGGCCCAGACCTGGGGTGGGGCGAGTTGGCGGAAATGGATGCCGGCTTCGTCGAACAGGCGGCGCGTCGTCTCGGCCAGGGCGTAGGCCTTGAGGTAGACGACCTCGCGCAGACCGGCATTGATGATCGATTTGGCGCAATAGGGGCAGGGGTAGGTCGTGCAGTAAAGCGAGGCGCCGCGGATGCGCACGCCGTGGGCGGCGGCCTGGATGATGGCGTTTTCCTCGGCGTGGACGCCCAGGCAATCCTTGAGCCCGCCGCCCGAGTCGGCCACGGCGGCCCCGCGTGGGCAGCCGCCGTCATAGCAATTCGTGATGCCCTTGGGCGTGCCGTTGTAACCGGTCGAGAGAATCTGGCGCTCGTGGACGATCACCGCGCCCACCCGCCGCTTGATGCAGTTGCCGCGCGTGGCGGCGACCTCGGCGATCATCATGAAATACTCGTCCCAATCGGGCCGCGGCAGGAAGTATTCGAACAGGCCCTTCTTGAGGAAACGTAGGATGCGTCGCTCGAATGCCTCGGGCGTGGTGTTGTTGCGGATTTTGAGGTCGGCGGCCAGGCGGCAGGCGGCCAGGTCCTGCGCGGCGGCGTCGCCCCCCTCGGCCCGCATCTGGCGGGTCTCCTCGGCGACGAAATCCTCGAAGGATTGGGGATCGCCCGAGCGGGCGCGGCCCTTCGAGCGCTCGAACCGCGCGCGGCGCGCGGCCTCGACGAAGACCATCACGAAATCGGGCCGCGAGCGCAGGGCCTCGACCTCGGCGGGGTGGCGGATCGAGGTGACGACCCAGTTGCGCGAGAAATCCATGCACTCGAGCGCCCGCCCCGCCAGCACCCCCGGTCCCGACTGGCGGCGCAACTCGTTGCCCACCTTGGTCAGGTTCGGGATCGTGACCTTTATCCCCCGTTCGCGCACCTCGGCGCGGATCATGTCCGACAGCGAGACGTGCTCGAACCCCTTGGCCTGAAGCGCCTGGGCCATCGTATCCTTGCCCGAACAGAAAAAACCGGTAACGCCGACGATCATGGATCGCCCTTCCTTTGGATTGGGGACGGCCGCGATGGACGCGACATCAGTCTATCGGTTCGCGGAGCCGAAACAACACAATTCTCCCCGGCCAACGATCAAAGTGGCGGCTGATATCTCGAAGGCCCCTGATCAGCGCCGCGCAAGGCTTTGTTTCCTTGTCGGATTCGGTCGCTTGAACAGCGCGCTGACCGTTTTGAAGAGCTCCTCAAACCGCTTTAGAGTATCAGCGTCATTGGAAATATCGGCAGAATAGCTTGACAGGTCCATGCGGCAAGTAGCAACTCATGGAATGAAAACATTGCTAGATTCTCAGTGGGGGCTATTTGGGAAATGTCGGGTTAAGCAAATTCTTGAAAGAATTCGGCTAGGTCTGAAGACGGGTCGTCGCCTTTGCGAGCCCGCCACTGGGGGAATCTTGTTGCGCTTTCTCATATGCTTTCTTTGTTTTGTGGCAGCCGCTGTCGTGTCCCACGGAAAACGAATATCCGAATTCAGCCATCACTTTAATGAACCAGGCGGAAGTCTTGACCCCTGGATCTTTGTCCCGGAAGAGAACATAAGACAGATCACAACGACAGAACATCCCGGCATGCTGAAGATTTTGCAGGCTGGAAAAGGGCAAAACATCAAAGGGCTTTTGAAAGAGCCCATCCGAATTGATGATTATCCTGTACCATGGGAATTTCACTTGTCACTGGCTCAGAGCGCTTACATGATGCATGGCTCGGGGAACAGGAGTCAGAGTTATGCCGTTGGATTGAATGTGGCGGTGACGTTCTCAGATCCCTCTACGTGGCCGGAAGATCGATTTGAGTGGCCGCCCGAAACATACTGGATTCAGCTGCTGGCGGTTCATTTGGGGGATAGTGCAGGTATGGGACAAGGACTGCCTCAATACGTGACACCGCCGGAGAGAGCTGAAACCTATCTGGTTTGGGGACGAGGGGACCTCGGGCATGGACAGCACATGGGTAATTGGGAGATCCCCTATAGTCCTACGGGGGATGGGGGCGCGAGACACGGGCCTGCCAGTGACATGATATACTTTAAGTTTGTTTTACTGAATCCGAATTGGCTGCAAATCGGCTTCCGGTCCCTGGGTCTTCAGGCGTATGCCTACAACATGCAGGATATTTATTGCCAGGATCTGGGAAACATTACAGGGATCTGGGAAATTGGACCTGTCTTTATCTGTGACCGTTGGATCCCTGACGAATTATGTCCGAACCTCCCGATTCAACAAGGGTGGCACATACCGGGGGAACTTCGGGGAAAGCTGGATCAGAATGGGCAGTATTCCTATGTGTGGGAGAAGGTCATACAGCCGCTTGAGCCCAGGCCCACCGATCCCTTTTTCGAGTTTTACCTGGATTACAGCGTGTTCTTTTCGGCATGGCCGACACCCTTGGACGAGTTATCCGATGATTTCAACATCCCTGGATTCATGGCCAATTGGACAACACAGTCCGAAGGAACACTCGCCGAGACCTACAGCAATCCAGGTTATTTGACCATTACCATGCCCGGAGCAAGTTTTGGCACGGGTGTTTGCCCCCTCTCTTTAGTATCAAACGGACTCGATCTCTCCGTATATGAACCTCCCTTGGAAATCGAGTGGGCTATTATTGGACCGGACGACTCCGAACCCTGGAGTCTTTTCCTGTTCTGGATGATGTTTGACCCGGATCACAATAACAAGGGAGGCTGGACTCCTGGGGTGCAAAATTTTCCTGAGGAAAATAGGCACCGCTACATTAACGAAACGCATCCGGGGGCTTCCTTATTCAATGTCCGATTTGAAGAGGACCCGCCTGAGTCAATCATGTCCGCCAAACCGTTGTATATGCTCATTCAAGTCATCGATGCCTATCACCTTCGGGTCGGGTTTCGTGGAGACACTGAGCAGCCGTGGTTCCTTTCCGAGGTTTATGATGCCACCGAAGCATTCGGAGGGCCGATTGGAAAGTTTATATCAGGATGCATGGACACCGCAACCGGTGGATTATGGGGCGGCGCGTTCGGTCATCCAACGTTTCAACGTTTTAAGATTGATTACATTCACTATCGACAAGGATTAAGCACAACCGATTAATCCCCCAAGACATGCTACCGATGGGCGAGGAACAACGATATGACTCGGATGACAGCCTCCTTCCTGTGCGTTTTGTTTTGCCTGACATTCACTCCATCAATCTATGGCTTGACCGAATCTTCTAAACCTCTTTCCACATTGAGTCAACACTATAACGATCCGGATGGTGATATCTCGCCGTGGATGTTTGTGCCGGAGCAAAACATCAAGAAGATCTCCACCACTCACCGGCCGGGACTGATTGCGGTGTGGGAAGACGGGGAGGGCCAGGACATTAAAGGGCTTCTGCACGATCCCATCAGGATTGAAGACTATGCGCTGCCGTGGGAATTCCATCTTGGCCTGACACAAAATCTCCATGCAATGATGGGACTGGATGCCGGAACGCAGGCTAATTATGCGATTGGCCTGAATGTCGCCGTGACATTCTCTGACCCTTCAACATGGCCAGCCGATCGAGCGTCACCGGCGCCATCTACGGTTATTTTTGAAGATCACTTTGATAGTGCCAGTTATGTGAACAATGCAACCATAGACACAGGTGTGTGGAATTGGTCTGGCTATACTGAGAGTGAGCATGGTCATCCAAACTTTTTGGATGTTGACGAAACTGACGGCGATGGAAACTACAGCATAGGTCTTCATGGTTCTACCACCTCGTTTTTTTCTACTTGGATTCGCAGCATTCAGTCATTTACAAGGGGTGACAATCTGAGGGTTACTTTCAGGCATTGGGGTGATTCCACCGATACAAGACACGTCCATGCTTATCCGAATTATGCTTCGATTGCAGGACCGTGGCATGCAGACGGCGTAGGCATGCCAGAAGGCGGACTCTCGTTCTATGGGGATTCTCCAACGCATTCACAACAGTTTGCAGAAAACGGCTTGTGGAATTCTGGGAATTGGATGTCAGTGGCTTTCACCACTGCTTATGATGCTGCCACTTCTCGTGCGAATTCAATGTTAATACGAGTCTGGCTTGGCGACGTAAAGGGTTCAGCTGTCGAATGGTCTACTGATGAAGGCGCCACTTGGACTATGGAATACGATTCCAGAAAACAAGACACGGCCTACGGCCAGACTACTGGCAGCGCAAGTACAGTTCGGCTTGGTTTTGCTGGTTGTAATGGACGTACTGAAATCGACGACATTATCGTCGAGATAGGCGGTGCACCAACACCAACTCAGCCTCAAGATATGCGATGGTTCCAGCTGTTGGTGGTCCATTTGGGAACGACAGGTATGGAGGGTCTCGGTCTCCCCCAGTTCTCGAGATTGCCGACTCCCGAGACGTACTTGGTTTGGGGTCGTGGAAACTTCGGCCTTACCGCGCGTGGGGATTGGCAAATACCTCATTTGTGGGCCGGTGACGGAGTGAGGAGGTCCGGACCTGCCAGCGACCAGCTCTATTTTCGACTGCGTGTGGTGAATCCGACGACACTTGACGTCGGTCTCCGTTTCGACACGTCACACCCATTCAATATGAGAAGGATCGATTGTTCCAGGTACGGTGAAATCACGGGAATTTGGGAAGTGGGACCTGTCTTTTCCTGTGACCGATGGATCCCGGATACATTGTGCCGGAATCTCACCTGGAAGCGACGCCCACAATCCTCCATGGGGGAATTAATTGGAAGCGTAAATAAAAACGGAAAGTATTCAGCCAAATGGATGAAATACTACAAAACCCCCGATCCCATCCCCCCCCAAACGAAATATGAATATTACGTGGATTATTGCGTTTTTTACGAACGTCACGCCGATTCATTTGAAGAGTTATCCGATGATTTCAATATCCAGGGACAACTCTCTAAATGGCAGGCCTCTCCCCATGGCGCCACTATCGACACTCATAATAATCCTGGATACCTGACATTGAATATCCTCAACACAGGTAGATTCGCCGGGTTTCTGCCCGTTGGCGATCCCGAATTGGATCTTGATGTGGTTCAACCCCCATGGGAAATCGAGATTGGGTTTATTCCTCCCGCCGATAGTGAACCGTGGAATTTTGTTATGGATTGGCATGTTCTTGACCAGAATGGGGAAGAGGCGGGTCACTGGCAGCCTGGAGTCATGTATCTCCCGGGAGAAAACAAACACGTTTTTGTGAACAGAGTTCAATCAATCGCTTCGCAACGAAATGGCGATGTCTTTCAAGTCCGATTTGCGGATGAACCGCCTGAATCGATTCTTGCGGCAAAACCACTGTATATGTTAGTTCAGGCGCTTGATGCCTCGCATGTTCGAGTTGGCTTTCGCGCCAAACCCACCGACCCTTGGCATTTGTCGGAGACATACGACGTAACCCAAACCTTAGGCGGATCAATAGGAAAGTCAGGCAAGATCACCTGGGGAACCTTTAGCGAAACCAACGAAGAAACTTCCGTTGGCATGCCATACCGTCAGAAGTTTCTGATCGACTATATATATATACGGAAACACCTGACGACGGAATAGAAAACTGTCTCATCCAAGCGTTCGCTATCCAGCGGCGGTCCTGCCTTACCGGAACGGGGTTCCCACCCGCTTGAGAGCACGACTTTGCCCGGCCGTACTTTTGGTTCAGCCGGAGATGCAATTTTTGAGGTGTTGAAGTTAGTGGGTTATTCCAATTAAGTAGAGTAGTCGACAAAGACGAATGCCTACGGATCAAGCTGCGGCAAGTGGGTTTTCGGGAAGTACAACGCCAAACTCGGCCAAAAGTCTCGTCGCTTCTAGCCTCGGTTCTTTTCTAAAGAGAAAAGTATCTCAAGCGCTGACGCAGGTCAAACTTAGACGCGATTATTTTTGGCGCTCAGCCGGCCCCGAATCACGCAGGTGGTCGAGCGTAGCGTTGATTTCTTTGGCCAGGTCTTGGAGTTCGTCGGATTCGCGCAGTTGGATCGATCGGGATTCGCCGCCGCGGCGGATTTGCTCTAGGACTTGGCGGATGTGGTGGACGCGGCCGCAGATTTGGTGGGAGACGCGGATGCCGAGGTAGATCAGGACCGCGCCGACGATGATCGTCAGGAGGACGTAGCCGGTGAGAATTCCGGTCCAGCGGGGGCCGGTTTCGATGGCTGGGCTCAGGAGCAATAGCGCCAGGTAAAGCGACAGGATCGCGGTGGCGACCACGACGATCAGTTCGAGCAACAGGATGCGGGTCAGGAACCGGCGTTGGAACGGGGGGTTGATCCAGTAGCGGCGGCGGCGGTTGTTGGGTTTCATGGTTCAGGGGTCCCTCCAGGTCATGACGATGTCGTCGGCGCTGCCGGGCGTGCGGTTGGGGCCGGTGCTGCGTAGTTCGAAGCCGCGGGCGAGGCGGCGATATTGATAGGGTTGGCCCCAACTGTCGAGGCGCGGGGCTTTGAGCCGCGAGCGGAAGCACCGCTGGATGAGCCGCGAGAATTCCGCCCGGTCGGGGTAGCGGCCCGTTGCGGATTTCTCCATGACGATGACCTTGCGCAGGTTGTACAGCTCGACGCCGGCGACGACACCCTCGGCCATCCGGATCGGCGACATCGCGACATCGCGGGCGGCCGGGGCCATCCCGATCAGCCTCAGGATGATCGCGACGGCGATGGTGAATTTGATCAATCGGTTCAAGGTCGGCGGGCTCGATGGGTTGGTCGGGGCCTCGAATGGGGCGTCTCCATAGAGTTCATCGGCCAACCGCGGGCGGGTCGATAGCGGCGCGGGGCCTCGCGGGGCGTGATGGTGACCGCGCGCCGGTTGCATCCGGGCCGGAATTGCCCGATCATAAGCGGGTATCCGCAATGGCCCATGAATCGGTCCGCCCCCATGCCCCTCGCCGAGGTCGATCCCCAGATTTCCAAGAACAACGCCGCGTCTCACGCGAGCTCCAACGGGCTGCGGTTCTGGCTCGTTCTGGGGCTTTACCTGGTCCTGATGGCGCTGACCGTGTGCGACCGGATGGTCGAGGACCTGCGCCCGCGGTTTGTCCAGTTGATGCTTGTGGCCTTGGTGCTGATCGATTGCCCGCCGCCGAAGCGCTGGGGGCGCGAGCGGGTCGCCACGCGGCTGCTGATCACGCTGGCGGGTCTGGGCTTGACGCTGTGGGTGGCGCAAATCTGCCGCTGGTCGGTCGACCGCACGCCGCAGGCCCTCGATGGCAACGACTTGCGCAGCATCGAGCAGGCGTGGCGGGCTTTGTTTAAACACCACGCCTACGCCGTCTGGGGGGCATCGCTCTGGATATTCGCGCCGCTGGTCCAGACCAGCCTGCAAACGCGCCGCGAGCGGGCGGGTGAGGCAACGGCTGCGGGTGTTGCGCCCGAAGAAGTGCCGGATCAAGCCACGGCTCAAGCGCGGCTGGTGCTGCTCCACGCCTTGCCGCTCATGGGATTTGGCGCGTGGTCGCTGGCCACGTCGCTCAGCTCGATCCGGCCCGACCGCGGGTTCCAATACTTCGTTCAGGAATTGGGGCTTTATGTTCCGCTTTATCTGTTTTGGGTGCGGTCGGCCTTGCGCGATGCGCGTTATCAGGTTTGGCTCAAGCGCGGCGCTTGCGCATTCATGTTGCTCGCCACCCTCGCCGCGTCAGTGGTGTTTGCGATGTTTTGGCTGGCCGATGAGGCGGGACGCGAGGCGATGAAGGCATTTGAATTCCGCGGGACGATCCTGGTCACTCAACAATTCATCGGCTCCAGCCAATGGCGCTTCAACTTCCCCTTCGGCCATCACAACCGCTTGGGTTATTTTTCGGGGCTGTGCGTTGTGGTCTTTTTCATGGTCATTCGCTTGAACGGCCGGACGTGGGTGCGGGTTGCGGCGGGAGTGGGGTTGGGCCTTGCGCTGTTGAACCTGGGGGCGACGCTTAATCGGGGGGCTTTCTTCGCGCTGGCGGGGGGCGTGGCGGCCTATGCGTGCCTTAGTTTGGGGCGACGATCGTTGTGGCTGCTGCTGTTGGCGCCGATCGGGTTGCTTGTCATGACCCAGAACCAGCGCAATGAGATTGCCACGATCTTCAAGAAGGACACATACACCAATCAGTACAGTTCGATCGTGACCCGCGTGGACCACTGGCGTTTCGCGGTCCGGACGATCCGGGAGAACCCGGTCTTGGGCATCGGTTACGGGTGGAAGCATTTCGAGAAGTACTATCAGGCGTCCCCCAAGCAAGAAGGTGAGCGGGAATACGCCAAGGCGCACGCGCACAACGCATGGCTGGAGTGGGCCGCCGAGTCGGGCCTGCCGGCGTTGGCGCTGTGGGGGGCTTGGAACGGATTGCGCTGGTGGCTGATGCTTTGGCTCTGGCGACGGCGCGGCCGATTGGTGCGTTCGGCCAAACAGCAATTGTTCTTATGGATCGCCCTCGAAGTGCTCGTTCAGCTTTTTTGCTTGGTTAATTTGCCTCTGCGGCGGGCGTTGGGGTTTCTTACCTGGGGGCTGTGGGCCGTGATGACGGTGGACTTGTTGGGTTTGCGTCACTCGCTGGAGAGTCCGGGCCCGAAGAACCGGGCGGGGACGTTGCCGATCCCGCCCCGGACATAACCGAGGCCCGACGGAGCTCCCCGATGGGGGGACGAGCGGGTTTGCCGGACTGGTTGAGCATCATGGCGATGGCCCCCGCCGCCCGTTCGACGCCGTCGAATGAGAATCCCGTCCGGCGCAAGCGGCGCGGGGCGGCCAGCATGTGTTCCATTCTCTCCAAGGCCTGCTCCTTGCTCACCCGGCCCTCGCCGAATTTTTCGATGCCGTCGCATTTAAAAAACTGCTCGGCGCGATACTGTTGTTCCTGACTTTTGAAATCACGCGCGTAGATCAGGATCGGGATATCGGATTCCAGAATCTGGAAAGGCGAGGATCCGGCTTGCAAAATGGCCAGATCGCATCGCGACAGGAGTTGGGAAAACTTGTGGGAGAATTTTTCGATGTGGACGTCGGCTCGCCCCTGGGCCAACGACCGCAGGTGTGTGACGGTCCGATCCTCGGTGGATGGGCCGGTGAAGATGAAGAGCTGTAGTGCCCCGTCGCTACGTTCGGTCAGTTCCAGATAGGCCGTGATGATCGATTCGCCCAATGGCCCCGCCTCCCAGCCTCCGCCAAAGCTGACGACGATACGGCGGGCCGTCTGCCCGAGCATCTGATCGATTCGATCGGGCTGGGCCGGATCGGGTTGCGGCGCCGAAACGTCGGGGACGATGAAACCCAAATAGAGAAGCTTTTCGGCCATTGATTCGGGCCACTGATATGACTTGACCAGGTCGAAATACTTCGGGTCGCCCGCCACGAAGACGTAATCATAGAGCCCCATGTCGTCGCGGAGCTTGTTTTTTTGGTCCTTGGCGTTTTTGTATTCGCTTGGGACAAAGGGGATATCGCGCACCTGGACGATGCGTACGGGTCGATCGGCCCGCGCGTCCAGGTAACGCAGGACGGGTTTGAGTTCATTGCGCTTGCCGTGCGGGGTGGTGTCCATGAGCAAGACGTGCGGCCTGAAACTATGGATCGCGGCGAGCATGACGTTGATCCGCAGGGCGCGCAGTTTACCCTTGCCGATCTCAAGACCGACGGGCCGTTCGATGAAAGAGTTTTCCTGGAACGTGAAATTGGGCAGCCTCAGGACCGACAGTTCGCCGTAGGTCTGGGTCACGGCAAGGTGTTCGGTGTCGGTGATGAGCATCACGTTGAGGTCGGGGACCAGGCGGCGCAGTTGCCGGCTCACGCGCAACAGGCGGAACAAATGACCGAGCCCGACGTTGCTCGCCGTGTAGAGCATGACGCGTTTGGGCGAGCCCGGCTCGAACTTGTAACGGCGCAGGAACGGGATGCCCAACGATCGCGCCAGACGATCCTTCGCGCCCACCGATAACTTTTCCAAGAAGCTCATGAGCGCGCGTTCTCCGCGACCCCGCAGAATTCCAGGATGCGCCGGGCCCGGTGGGCGTAGTCGTGTTGCTCGGCGAGTTCAAGCGCCCCGGCCGCCAGTCGCTCGCTCAGGGCGTCGTCTTCCAACAGCGTCCGCAGGCCTTGGGCCAGGGCTTGGGGATTGTCGGGTTCGGTCAGCCACGCGTTGCGGCCGTGTTCGAGCACCTCGCGCAACGTCGGCAGGTCGCTGGCCACGATCGGCTTGCCGAAGGCCGCGAATTCAAACAACTTCATCGGACTGGTGAAGATCCGCGCCTCGCGGAAACCCCGGCGGGGCAGAGGGATCACGCAGACGCGCGCCTTGCGGATATAACGCCTGACTTTGGGGTGGTTGACGTGTCCGACCATCCGCACGCGCTCCGACATGTCGTAGTCCCCGATGAGGTCCCTGATCCGTTGCTTGTCCTTGGAACGATTGCCTCCGACGATGGTCAACCGGTAGGGCTCGATCAACGCCATGGCATGAATCAGCAGATCGACGCCCTTCCATGGATATAGCTGGCCGACGTAAAGGACGTCGATGGCTTGCGGAGGAGTGATTGCTCCATTCGCATCGGGGCCGTTGGGGCCACTGAGGGAGCTCGATGGCGCTTCATCGTCGCCGGTCGCTGGCCGTTGCATCGTTAGCGGTGTTCGGTCGCGGGCCCGGTCCGGTTGCAACCTGTTGTCATCGTCGTTGGAAAAGTCATCGTCCTCCCCATCATCGTCCATCGTTTCATTTTCCCACTCATCGGACTCGCTTTCGGCGTGTTGCGCCGCCTGGGCCGCCCATTGGCGGGTTTCCACGAAGTCAACGCCGCTCGGCAGGCAACCCAGGGGAACGCCGACGTCCCATTGCTCCAGGACCTTGCGAATCTGGCCGGTCAGGCACAGGATGCCGTCGGTCTTGCGCAGGACCTCTTCCTCGGCCGTCTTTTTCCCGCGCAGGAAGGCCTTGCACTCCGAGAGGGGCGGAGGCGGTTGCTCGGCGTCCTTGCGTGATTCGATAAACTTCCGAAAACGGTCGACGTATTTCAGCCAATGCAGTTCAAGGTAGATGGGGATGCCGGCCTCGGCGGCGATCGGGTGCAAGAGCTCAACGACGTTTTCGTTTC
This sequence comes from Candidatus Sumerlaeia bacterium, assembly GCA_963580245.1. GTDB lineage: Bacteria > Sumerlaeota > Sumerlaeia > MVZB01 > MVZB01 > CAUZJO01. Next base: position 43,006 of record CAUZJO010000003.1, read on the forward strand.
GCGTGTAGATGATCGTTTTGGCCTGACGGGCCGCCGCCTCCAGCTCACGCCCGACCCGCCGGCGCACCAGCCGATAAATGTTATAGTGTCGAAGGCTAATATTATTGTTCATCCTCCTCAAGCGGTAATACCAGCGCGGGACCATGCCCTTGATCTCGACGTTATCCATCGGTTCGAGCCCGTAGTATTTCCAGATCCTCCACCGTTTGGCGGTCAAGGTGACGAAATAAAGCGTCACCCGCACCCCCGGCCGCGAGGCCAACGCCCGAACCGTCTTCAGGATTTGGATGGGATGGGCGAATTTATTGGGTACGGTCGTGGAACAAAAAATAAAGATATGCAACGGCTCGGCCAACGAAAGCTACTCCCTTCCCATTATGTTTAGAAGTCAGGCCCGATTGATAATTGTCGGAAAAAGCCCCTCGCCCCCCCAAGCATATTGCTATTTGGGGCTGAAACTGTAAAGGGTCGCATCCCCGCCTTCGCCCGAAGGGCTTCGGCGGGCAAGCCCGCGGTTAGATATATTCCTCCAGCAGCTCCGAAGTCAGGCGCTTGTCGCGGATCGTGCGGGTTTTCTTTCTCCTGACTCGGACGACCTTGTCCACGCTCAACACCGAGGAGAGTTTGTGGGTGATCATGATGGTGGTGCGGCCCCGCGCGACATTTTTGAAGACCTCGTCGAAAATGGCCTGGTTCTTCACGTCCAAACCCGCCTCCGGTTCGTCGAGAATCAAGATTTCGGGATCGCGGTAGAGGACCCGGGCCAGCGCCAGCAATCGGGCCTGACCGCCCGACAGTCGCCCACCGCGCTCCCCGACCAGGGTTTGGTACCCATCGGGAAAGGATTGGACGAAATCGTGAACGCGCGTCAGGCGCGCCGCCTCGATCGCGCGCGGCTCGTCGATGGTCTCGTCGCCGTAGGCGATGTTTTCGAGGATCGAGAGGTTGAACAGGATCGTCTCCTGCGACAGCAGCACGACGCGGCGGCGCAGTTCCTTTTCGCTGATTCGATCGAGCGGCGTCTGACCGATCGTTATGCGCCCCACGGTCGGGAGGTAGAACCGGCAGATCAGGGCCGCCAGGGTTGATTTGCCCGAGCCGTTGCGCCCGATCATGGCGGTCACCTTGTTGCGCGGGATCCACAGGTTCAAGCGGCGAAAGATGTGATCGTCGCCTTGCTCGGGGTTGTAGCGGAACGCCACGTCCTCGAAGCGCACGAAGTCCCAATCCTCGGGCCAGGGGAGCGGGTCGGGCGGATCGATCACGTGGGGTTGGGTGTCCACGATTCCGAAGATTCGCTCGGCGCTCATCAACGCGCGCTGCATGCCGACGTGCACGACCGACAGGCGCTTGATCGGCTTGTAGAAGCGGTTGAGCGCGAACAGGTAGACGATGAATTCGGCGCCGCCGCTGATGATTTTGAACTCGAACATCAAAAGGGCGCCGAGGATCAAGATGCCGGCCACGCCCACGTTGACGATCATATCGGCGGTCGAGCCGGCCATCTCCTTGATCATGCGGCGTTTGAAACGGCGACGGAACATCGTTTCGTTGGACTGCGAGAAACGGTCGCTCTCGAACCGCTCGCTGCCGAATGATTTGATCAGTTTGATGCCGCTGAAGGCGGTCTGCATCTGGTCCATGATAAAGGCATCGCCCGAGACTTCCTGCTTGGAGACCTCCCGGATACGCCGCGCCAGCACGACGGTGGGGATCAGCCCAATGGGCAGCAGCAGCAGGACGATCAGGGTCAGCGTCTTGTTGATCACGAACAGGAAAATCAGCAGGAACAGCATGGTGAACGGCTCGCGGACGATGGTGCTGCAGAGCAGTTGCAAGGGCTGGCGCAGCATCGCCACGTCGTTGTAAATGCGCGTCATGAGCTGTCCGGTGGTGTTCTTATGGAAGAACGCCAGGTCTTGGCCGAGGCAGTGGTCGTAGATGTCCTGGGACAGCTTTTGCAGGGCGCCGTTCTCGGCCCGGGCCATCAGCAGGTTCCCCGCATAGGTCATCGTGGCGGCAAGCAGGGCGGCCGCGAGCAGAAGAGTCGCGATCATCAGCACCCCCTTGAACCGGTTGGCGTGAAGATAGGTCCTGAAGTTCTGCGCCTTCTTTTTCAGATTGGCCTTCAGAGGCTCGAGCCGCGCCTTGCCGCCGGTCACGAGGGGGCCGATCAGCGGGATGCGGCCGAGGAGGTCTCCCTTGATGTCCTTTTCGGAAGGCTCCGCGGAATCCCGATCGCGGGAGTCGGGAGGGGGAAGTTGCTCAACGTTCTCCGTCAGCGACTCGGCCGAAACCTGTTCCATCGCCGGCATCGGATCTTGCGGGAAGATGACCTTTAGGATCGGCAGAAACATGAAGAGCGAGCACACGCCCACGAAGCTGCCCAGAACGAACAGAACGTTGGCCTGGATGATCTGACGGCGGTAGGGGCGAAACAGGCCCAACAGTCTTGGCAGGGCGCCGCGATTCTGGGCCCGGTCGCCTCCGAACCACTTAAGAAACAGGCGCTGGAGCGGACCGCCGCGACGGCCGGACGCCGCTTCGGTCGCCTGAGCGGTTCCGGGTGAAACGTCCGTCGCGACCGCCTGAGAGGGCGTTGGGGGCTGTTTAACGGATACGTTTGAGGCGGGACGTTGCATCAAGGGGGGCCGGTCGGCCTTGGGCCCGGTTGGAATGGGGGGTCTTGTCCCATTAGGTGACCACAGGGGACCCGCGCGTTTCAATCCAAATCAGGAATCGACTGAGGCAAGCCCGATTAGATCAGACGGCATACGGCGGCGGCGGACAGGGCCGCGGTCTCGGCGCGGAGGGTCAGCGAACCGAGGGAAACCGGCTTGAATCCGGCCAGCTCGAAGGCGTTTTGCTCCTCGGGGATCCAGCCCCCTTCGGGGCCGATTGCGATCCACAGGGGGAGGTCAACCGGAATGCGCTCGGCCATCCATTGGCCCAACTTACGCGAGGAGGAATCGGATTGGGCATAGACCGTGTGGGCCGGGGCGCACTGGCGGGTCAGCCATTGATCGAGCGGGGCCGGCGTCAGGATCGTCATTGGCCGGGCGCGGCCGCATTGTTTGGCGGCGGCGATCGCGAGCCGGTCCCAGCGCCCGGGGGTGTCCGGTTCGGCCTCGCGCGCGGGCAGGGCGACGCAGCGGGCCGCGATCACCGGCTGAAGAGACTCCACGTCCAGCTCCGAGAGCTTCTCGATCATCCAATCCATCGCGCGGCGCTTGAGGATCGCCACGGCCATGTTGAGTTGCGGCTTTTGGGTCGAAGTGTCCGACTCGAGCCGCTCGATCAACTCCACCTGGGCCCGGCCGTCGCGCTCCCCCACGACGCGGGCGCTCCAGGCGCAGCCTGATGCATCGAACAGATCGATCTGGCTGCCCGGGCGAAGGCGCAGGGCGTGGAGCAGATGGTGCGATTCGCCTTCGGCCAGGGTAAGGTCGCCGCTTTGAACCGAACTGAGTTGGCCGGCGAAATAAAACCGGTGAGGGGTGCACGGGCTCATCTGTCGTGGAAAAGGTGGACGAACTAGGCGCGGGCTGGAAAACGCCCGGGGAGGACCCATCAGAAACGATACCACGAAGGATCGGCCTTTTCAATTCCATCGATGTCTTCCTCGACGCGCCGTTCCGCGGCCTCCCGCTCCTCGTTCATCGCGGCCTGGAGCTTGTGCTGATCGACGGCCGGCGCGCGCACGCTGATGGGTGACTTGCGAGTTTCTCTTGCGGGCTCTGGCGGGGATGGCGGCGCTTGGGCGAGGACGGGCCGCGGCTCTCGGCCGCGCATGTAGACGTTTTCCCCCAACAGGTACAGGCCCGTTTGCGGCGCGTTGATGGTGGCCTGTTCATTCCAGACCCAAGTGAAAATGGGGGCCTCGACCGGTTCAACCACGCGCGCGAACAGTCGGGCGATGGGACCGGAGGACTGATCGCGCAGATTTGTCATGGCCATCCGGTAGTATAAAAAACCGGCCCGGTTGTTGACGGCGTTGGTGTAATGCATGTCCCAGGGCCACGCGGAGTGAAACGGCCCATCGAGCAGGTTGATCCCCTTATGGATCCAGTTGCCGCGATCGGTATCGACGACCTTCACTTTCTGGGCGTCAAACTTGGCGGCCAACCGAACCTCATTAAAGAGCATCTCGTCGGGGTTTTCGACCCCGATATCGACGACCAGCCACTGACCGGGCTCCAGGATGCCCTCGGCGGGTTGGTCGATCCACAGGGTGGGCTTGCGCAAGCCGGACTGGTCGCGGAATCCGGCCAGGACCGGGGCCAGCTCCTCGAGGGTGGGCGCGAGGAAGCTGCCGCCCGAGGGGATCTCGTCCTCCTCATCCAGGATGCGCACCGTCCCGCCCGAGAGCGCCTCCTTGACGCCGAACGAGGACCGGCTGATCAGCTCGCGGCCGCTGTGGACCGCCGTGGCCATGTCGTCGAAGTAGGGTTCGATGCGTAGCCCGTCCCCGGGCGCGAGGGCCTCCCATGCCACGGTGATCAACGCGACTTCGCCGTGATCGCGCGGCTCGTCGAATTGCGCACGGTAGAACAGATGGCCCTGCTGCTCGTCGATGTAGACTTCGGGCTCGCCCCTGAGGTTGTCCTTAAGATTGGCCTGGTGAAGGGCCACCGGTCGCATGTTTTTCGTGGGGTAGCGCAGGCAAATCCGCACGCGGTCGACGACCAGGTGTTGCGGATTAAGCAGGCGGCAGGCGGTGGAAAATTCTCGGCCGATCCTCACGTTCTGGCTCGCGGGGGCCATGAAGAACGTCACGTGAGGTCCGGTCGCATCTTTTTTTTCCGGGTCTTCGACGGCGGGTTCTTCATCTTTGCCGCGCACCTTGGCCAGTTGTTTGCCATCGGGGTCACCCGCGCCGTCCTTGGGCGGCGCGGTGATCGGCGTACCGGCGCCCTCCGAGGCTGCCTGGCGTTTTTTCTCCTCCTCCCGCTTGCGGCGCTGCTCCATTTTCATCTTCACCAGCTCGCGCATGCGGCGCTTTCTTTCCTCGATGCTCGCCTGAGGGTCTTGGGGATCAATATCAATGGGGATGTTCTCGCTGCGGTTTTTGGTCGTATTCTGGGCCTGCGGTGACTGGCCCAGGCCGATCAACATCGCGAGCGACGCAATGCAAAGCAGCAGAGCTTTCCGATGGGGGGGGGAGAGAACCTGGAGACAGGTGCGAATCATCAGTGGCCTCTATTGGAATCATGGCAAAGAACGAGCCATTCGGTAAAGTCATTTCTCCCAACGCGATAAACTCTGAGGAGGCGCTTGAAACCGCTCAATGGCAAGGCGTTGGCGATGGCAAAACGAAACCGCCCAACTCAAAATGCGACTCTCTGACACGCCGGTTGTGGCGATGCCGCCGTCCGTGGAGCGGCGATTCTCCACGCGGTCGCCGCGATTTCACAATTATCTACTGAGTGGGGCGATCGAGTTGGCGCCGGACGAGCCGTCGCCAGCGGAGGGCCTGTTCCAATTGGCGGCGGGTGATTTCGTCGGGCTCGCGCTGGATATTTCTCCTCAGCAGTTCCTCGGCCCGGCCCAGCAGGTCGTACGCCATGCTCAGTTTATCCGGAGTCTCTTGCAGCATATAGACCCGGCCCAGGCTGAGGTAGACGAACGGGTTATTGCGCTCGGAGGCCAGGCGTTTCTGCAGGACGGGGAAGCGCAGGCGCTCCTTGAGGCTTACGTCCTCGGGCGTCAGGCGCAGGGCTTCGATATAGGCGCGGGCCGCTCCCTCGATGTCCAGCCCCCGGTAGCTCGCGTGGCCCTGGATGATATGGGGCAGGGCCTGTTCATAGCGCGAGAGTCGTTCGGCCTCCTCGGGCGGAAGACTGCCCTCGGCCATGTATTGACGCGGGGAGGTGTAGATGCTCATCAGCTCGTCCAGGTTGTCGATCAGCGGGCGGTCGAAGTATCCGTACTTGGGCGAGAGGAACTCGATGAGCGGATTGTTTTCGGTGTTGAGCGCGTCGCCGGCCAGGTAGGCGTCCAGGTCCGCGCCGGCGGTCACGAAGCAGGAGAGGAGCTTGATCGGATCGTCGAGACTAAGCTCGGTCAGATCGCTGCGCACGTCGGGCTCTTGCAGCGTGCGGACGAAGCGGCCATAGTCCAGGCTGACACGGTCCTGCCAGCCGATGAGCAGGATGTAGTGCGTTTGCTCGTTCGACATGTAAAAGACGGCCATCGCCGGGAAGACGCGGTGAAAGGTCCTGAGCGCGATCCGGAAGACTTCCTTGGAGAGGCCCGCCAGCGGCATCCATACCACGACGATCCCCCTGGGCGTCAGCCGCTCGCGGCAGGCTTGAAAGTACTCCAGGTCGTAGAGATTGGCGTTGGATTTGTAGCGCAGGTCGGTGCAATCGGTGGCGATGATGTCGTACGATTGGTCGGTGTTGCGCAGGTAGGCGCGCGCGTCATCGAAAATGATCCGATAGCGGTCGTCGTCATTCTCAAGGAAACCGTGATTGGCGAGGGTCAGGTACGGCGCGGCCTTGATCACGGTCGGACATATCTCCACGCAATCGACCTGTTCGAGGCGGTCGTGAAGCAGCAGCGAATAAGAAGCGCCGCCACTGCCGAAGCCGACCGTCAGCGCCTTCTTGGGGTTTTCCAGGAGCATCATCGGCATGTGGGCCAGCGACTTTTGGTCGGTTTGGAGAATCGGGTCGGTCCCGGCCACGCCGACCCCGTCGATCATGATCGTGCGGTGCCTGAGGTTGTTCTCGACGACCGCCACCGTGGCCACCCGGCCTTCTTCGTAGAATTCCATCCTTTCCAGGGAGCTTAGGGGCTGCAGGCCCTGACCGCGCGGCAGGCCGTAGAAGACCGCCACAACCATAATCGCCCCCAACGTGCCCAGGACGATCATCATCGGCCGGCTGTCGGGAGTCTGGCTGATGGTCACCAGCCCGATGACCACGTTGATGAGTCCCAAGAGTATCAGGCCGACGGTCAACCCGAACATGGGGACAATCACAAAACCGGCCAACAAGGAGCCGATGATCGCGCCGATGGTATTGAACGCGTAAAGCCGCCCCACGTCGCCGCCCACGCGACCCACGCCGGCCACCAGCCTGGCGGCCAATGGGAAGGCCATCCCCATCAAAACGGTCGGAATGCCCAGCGTGCCGAGGGTTTGCAGCATCACGTTGACCACCGCCAGTGCCCAGTTGAGCGTTCCGGATTCTTCGTCATAGGGCTGGGCCCACGTGAAGAGCGAGGCCCCCGAATAGAGCATCGTGACCGACAGGAGGATGGCGATCCCGATCAGCGTCAGGAGCACGCCATAGAGGCGTAGGGGCTCGCGCTGACGATCCACGAACGGGCCGATCAGCGCCGCGCCGATCGCAAGTCCCGCCAGGAAGACCGTCAGCATCGCCGAAAAGGCGTAGGTCGTGTTCTTCAGATACTCGAAACCAAAGACGAGCGAGCGGCTCCAAAGCACCTGCGCGCCCAGGGCGACGGCCCCTGAAATAAGTGCCGTGGTCAGTACCCAGACGACGACGCGTTTGGGGGCGGCCGGCGTCGGGGGGGGTGTGGATTTTGGTTGGGCCGCGGGTGGTCCCCCGGCGTTGGCGACCGGTCGCCTGCCTTCGAGCAGCAACGAAAGCCCCAGGGCGCCCGCCCCCGCCAACAGATTGAGTCCGGCGGCGATCCACTCGCTTCCCAGCAGCCCGAAGTTGGCGATCAACACGAAGCCGGCCAGAAAGGCACCGCAAACCGCGCCGAATGTATTGGTGGCGTAGAGCCCGCCGACGTGCAGCCCGAGGTGGCTCTGGGTTCGCACCAGGAAGCGGGTCATGACCGGCAGCGTCGCCCCCATCAGCGTGGTGGGCAGGGTCAGCAGCCCAAAGGCGCAGATGAAGCGCACCGCCGTCAGGGGCCCGAATTGCTGGCCGAAAACCGCATAGGCCCATCCATCGGCCAGCTCGACCAGGTGGATCAACAACGGCAACAGAATCCCACTCAGAGCGATCCCCAGCTCGAGCAGGCCATAGGTACGTAGGGGATGACTCAGCCGGTCGCTGACCCGACCCAGGAGCCACGAACCCAGCGCCAGGCCCGCCATGAAGGCCGCCAGCACGGCGCACACCGCATAGAGGCCGGCCCCGAAAACGACCAACAGCATGCGCGTCCAGACGACTTCATAGATCAGCCCCGCCGCGCCCGAGGCGAAGAATAGGGGGTAGACAATCCAACGTAGGCCCATGTGGGCGGCCCGTGGCCTCGCGATCGGTAGAATTTTCCGGGCGGTCGCACCCGTCGTGTCGGGGCTCGGGATGGCGAACCAACCGGATGGCATGCCCGGATCGCCCGGATCCGGAGATGCCAGGCACTAGCAATGTGAATACCGAATTCCCGATCCATTTCATACCACGAATCGACAACGGCGAACAGCCGAGCGCGATCGTGGCCGAATCCGCGGGTGAATGCCGGGCCGCGGTCGCTCGGATGCGGATGCGCGTAGACCGGCGGGGATGCAAATGCGTTGAGCCCCGCTGTTGCGGCCTTTTTGGGGTTGCCCTCCCCCAACGCGAGAGGCCAACATGACGGTCGATACGCCGATCGCGAGCGGGAAACGCGATTGGCGGGCCCCGTGCGATCTTCAAGCGACCTGGTATGGGTCAACCTGCATGCGCCTGTCCCTCGAAGAGCACGAGTTGGTCGACGCCGGTAATCGGTCCGCGCGGGGCGCCGGCCCGATCGGCGATCACCGCTCATCCAACCTCGGGGATGGCCCAGACCTATGGGAACCCTTTTTCTTCGCGCTGTGGCTTAACGCGGCGGTCCTGACCATGGTGGTCTACTATCCCTCCGCCGGCGACCTGCGGGGGGGCTTCGCCTCGGTCCTGCCGGTCGCCGGTTGGATCATGTTTTTGGGGATCATCGCGTGGGTGACCGAAGCCAATCGGTTTGCCCTGCAGGAGCTTACGGTCGGACTTTCGATCAAGGAACGGATCGTGCCGGGCGTGATCGTTCTGATCCTGTTTGTGTCGCCGGTATTCAGCGACTCTCACCACGTGCTGCGCGACGGTTTTTTGTGGGCCTTGCCGGCGGTGATGATCTGGGCCGTCTCGCCGACGCTCGTTCGCTTGTTTCTGTTCTGGACGCTCATGGGGACTTGGTTCAACTCGTTCGTCATCTGGGGGGCCGGGGGGCTGCTGCTCGTCCTGGCGTTCGGGGCGACATGGCTGCTGGCGCTCGGGGCCACGCATTTCGCGTTCACGGGTGATCCCCACGGCCTGACCGGCTGGTGGCCGCTGCGGCGACTGTTGCGCAACGTGGCGGTCTGCGCGGCCCCCGCCGTGGCGATGGGGGTGGGGACGTGGTGGCTTTGGCCTCGCAGCCTGGCCCGGCGGGGAGTGGGGGCGGACGCGATGGGCCCGCTCGGCAACCCCGACCAAACCGGGGGGGGCGGCGTGAATACCTTCGACTTGCTCGGTCTGATCTACCGTACCGTGTTCGTCGTTGCCATGGTGCTGATCGTGCTGGTGCTGATGATCACGATCCGGCGCGCCCTCAGGAAACGGGGCGCGCTCAAAATCGAATCCGATGTGCTGCCGGGCCAGGTCGCCAAGCTGCAATACGCGGCCACCGAGCCTGCGCCGCCCAAACCGGTCCTGCCCGGCGTGCGCGGGCGGATCGTGACGCTGTGGGGGCGGTGGGCCCAATCCATGCGGGAGGACGGACTGGGCCGCGGTGCCGGGGAGACGGCCCGCGAGTACGCCGAGCGCCTGGGCCGCCTCGAACCCGACGCCGAACCCCCGCCGGCCGTGACCGAACTCGTCGAAAGTGCCCACTACTCGCCCCGCGAACCCACCTCCGCCGACGTAGAGGCAATGCAGCAGTTCGTTCGGCGGGAACTGGACCGGCAAAAGGTTAGGCGCGAGAAACACGAAGCGAGCCGGCAGACCTAGATGAGGTACCACGTCGTTCGGCCCGTATCCCACCACCGATCACCCCGACGAGACTCATCGGCCTTCGCGGGCGTGAACCCATTCAGCCTCGGGTAACAGCAAACCGGCGTCAAGCGACCCCGGCGCCGAACCCAAGACTTCGCGCCAATCGGGCGTGGGGGGGCCTAGGTGGTCGGCGAGTCGGGGGGGGCGGGTCCGAGAGCGGACCGAGGGTTCGGCGCTGAAGAAGCAAACCCCGCGGTAAGTCAAGCGGTGAAGCGTGGAAGGGCCGTGGGCATCAAGGGCGGCCCAGTGGATCGGGGTTCCGTAGCCCTTGTGGGCGGCGAATCCGTAAAGGGGGTATTCGCGGTCCAGGGCGACCATGATCCGGTCGCGGGCGACCTTGGCCAGGATCGAGGCGGCCGCGATGGTCCGGCTGCGCGCGTCGCCCTTGGTCAGCGGCTCGATGGGGCAGGGCGGGTCCGATAGCTTGAGGTAATCGGTCAGGAGCAGTTCGGGCGGTTGATCGAGCATTGCCAAGGCCCGGTAGGCGGCCAGGTGCGTGGCCTGCAGGACGTTGCGGCGGTCGACCTCGGCGGCCGAGGCCCAGCCCAGGCCCCAGGATGCGGCCTGATCGAGCACCCGTGGGACGAGCGCCTCGCGCTGGTCGGGGTCGAGTTGCTTGGAATCGTTCACCCCCGCCAGGCGCGCGCCTGGCGCGAGGACCACGCAGGCGGCCACAACGGGCCCGGCCAGTGCCCCGCGCCCCGCCTCGTCGAGCCCGCCCACCCGCCGGACGCCGAGCCGGCGGCGCCAGTCGTTGTCGAACCGCGCCAGTGCCTCGCAGGCATCGGGCGCGGTTGCGGTTCTTGTCTTCAGACGCCCCACTGGCGCGACCCCTTTCCGCGGCTCCGATGTTGAATCATGGGCAGGCCGAGTATCCAGCGATTTTTAGGGGTTGGATACGCTTCGTTGTTTAAATTGGGTGGCTCCCCCGTCGAATCACAATCGACCCCCGCGCGGGGTCGAGCATGAGGACAGAATCGATTTGCGCCCCCCGTCAATTCCCCTTTGATCTGCGTTAAGAAATCGTTTACCCTGGTCCATCCGGTCGATTTTTGGTAGGATGGAAGACCTCATGTCACGGATTCATCCAAGTTACTCCGGTCCGCTTGTGTTTGGGGGCCGCGCAGGGCGTCACCTCTCCCGGCGGGTCTGCGCTTACCTGAACATTCCCGAGGGCGAGCTGGAGGTCCAAACGTTCTCGGACGGGGAACTGGGCGTCAAGATCAACGAAAACGTGCGCGGCGCCGACTGTTACCTGATCCAGTCCACCTCCCCGCCAGTCAACGAGAACCTGATGGAGATGCTGCTGTTGGTCGACGCGATGCGCCGAGCCTCGGCCTCGCGCATCAACGTGATCATCCCCTATTTCGGCTACGCCCGCCAGGATCGCAAAGAGCAGGGCCGGGTGGCGCTGTCGGCCAAGCTGGTGGCCAACCTGATCACGACCTCCGGAGTGGACCGGGTCATCTGCCTGGACCTGCATTCGGCCCAGATCCAGGGCTTTTTTGATATCGTCGTCGATCACCTGTACGGCGGACCGGTTCTCATCAAATACCTGTTGCACCAAGACTGGGCCAGCGACGTTGTGGTCGTCTCGCCCGACGTGGGCAACGTGAAGATGTCGCGCGGCTACGCCCAGCGGCTCAACGCCACGCTGGCCATCATCGACAAACGCCGGCCTCGGCCCAATGTGTGCGAAACCATGCACATCATCGGCGACGTCAAAGGCCGGCCGTGCCTCATCGTTGACGACATGATTGATACGGCCGGGACGCTGTGCCAGGCGGCGCGCAAGCTCAAGGAGGAGGGGGCCACGGCGGTCTTCGCCTGCGCGACCCATGCCGTGCTCTCGGGCCCGGCGCGGCAGCGACTAAGCGAAGCGCCCATCGACCGGGTGATCGTCACCAATTCCATCGACCCGCGCAATGGTCAACGACTCGAGAAACTGGACTGCCTGGACGTCTCGCGGCTGATCGGCGAGGCGATCCACCGTGTCCATAACTACCTGTCGGTCTCCGAACTGTTCGAGAGCGGCTCGCTGGATCAGGTTCCCGAAGCCGAGGAACTCGACGAGGAACCGGAACCGGAGGAAAAGGCCGGGGGCGAAGAGGGCGAAGAGGGCCATGCGCCGCAACCCACTGGACGGCGGATGCCATTGAAAACGACATAAGCGGGGTAGGGACGCCGGGATGAACCAAGAAGACGTCAGGCAATTTTGGGACGGCCTGCGGCGGGTCGTCGAAAGCTTCCGGAACGCCGAGTATTGGACCCATCGGCGCGAGGCGACCGAATTGCTCATGAAATCGGCCCGCCAGGCGATCTATCGCCTGCGCCAGGCCGCCGAAGACCCCGATCCCGACGTCAACCACTGGGGCCGTCAGCACTGCGCGCAAATCGAGAAGGACCTGAGCACCCCGCTCGCCGAGCTGGCCCCGCGCCTGGAGGCCGAGCTGGCCGAAACGGCGCCCCCGGCCGAATCCGCCGCCGCCGCCGACGAGACGGCCACCCAGCTCGCGCCCAGCGGGCCGCTGTCGCCCGGCGACCTTGTCGATTGGCTCGAAGAAAACCTGACCGGACCCAACGGCTCATTCGAGCGGCGGGATACGGGTGCTTCGTTCGTGCTCGAGCTGTCCGACGGCCGGTGCCAGCGCATCTACCTGGACATGACCAAAACCAACAGCCGCGGCGAGCCGGTGGCGTTGTTCTACAGCATCTGCGGCCAGGCCGATCCCGACACTTTCCGCTGGGCGATGGAGGCAAATACCAGCCTCTCGCGCGGAGCGTTCGGCGTCATCCAGCACAAGGATCGCGACGTCCTGATCCTCCGCTTGCGCCGAAGCATCGCCGATATCCGCTACGAAACGATCCAACGCAACCTGCGCTACCTGGCCGGCAAAGCCGACTGGGCCGAAGCGCGCCTCAAAGAAGACGACGTCCACTGAATCAGAGAAACCCCACGATGATTGACACCATCCCGCGCCTTGCCGCCCTGGGATCATTCTTCTTACTTGTCGCCGTGTCGGTCCCCGCCGAAGAAGCTGATCCCCAGGCGATCTTGGACGCAACCCTTGAGAATTATCGGACGATCAAAACGCTGACGGCACGGGGCAAGGCCCAGACCTCGATGAAGGTGAATGACCAGGACGTCAACAGCGTGACCGAGTTCTCGCTCAAGATCGGCCGGCCGAACCGGTACTTGATCGAATGGGAAAGCCAGATGCCGGGGCTTCCCGACATGCCTAACAATTTCGGGGCCGTTTGGAACGCGGGCGAGGGCCCGTATCATTACCTCAACTTCATGGGAACAACCAACAAAGCGGAATCCGATTCAATGGCGTTGGCGGCGGTCGCTGGAGTCTGTGGTGGAGTGTCGACTACCCTTCCCCCCATCATGTTCGACCTTATTGACATCGGCGGGAACCTCCTCGTTCAACTCAAGGAGCCGAAGCTCGCCGGGGAGGAAGAAATCGGCGGCGAATCTTGTCATGTCATCAAGGCCGGGCACGAGTTATTCACCGAACCTTATACCTTATGGATCTCCAAGGATCGGCATCTGCTGCGCAAGATTTCCCACGGACTGGCGATGGTCGCCGGGCGGAATCCCTTCGATCAAGAGATATCGGACGAAGAGATCATCGCGACGATGAAATCATTGGGACAGGATCCCACCGAGGACGCAGTCAAGCAGATGCGCCGGATCATGGAGGAACAACGAGACCAGATGAAGGCGGTTACGAAGGACCTGCAGGGAGAAATGACCGAGTTCTACGAGGAGGTCGACATCGGTTCCGAACTGACCGCCGCCGATTTTGAATACGAGGTCCCCGCGGCGGTTGAGTCGTCTCCCTACAACAACAAATTCAAGGCGGGCGACAGGGCGCCCAATTTCGAGGCCCCCCTGTTCGGCGGCGGCACGCTTAAGCTGTCGAGCTTGCGCGGCCAGGTTGTGTTTATCGATTTCTGGGCCACGTGGTGCGCGCCGTGCGTCGCCGAACTGCCCAACGTCGAGCGAATCTGGAAGACGTACAAGGACAAGGGGCTGGTGGTTATCGGCGTGAGCCTCGATTCAAGCGAGGACCGGCTCGCCAATTTCTTGGAGGACCACCCCGCCATGACCTGGCCACAGGTCTTCGAGGGCAAGAAAATCGGCGGCGCAGTCTCGGGACTGTATGGCATCGAGGCCATCCCCCATACGCTGTTGCTCGATGGCACGGGTCAGATCCGCCACGTCGGTCTACGCGGCGAGGACCTGGAGCGCTCGATCCGGCAGTTGACCGCCTCGGCCGGCGCGAAGAGCGATTGAACGGCGTTCGGCGCCGGACGCTTGATCCTGGTTGTTGGGTGACGCATTCTCCGACAAGGGTGCCTTTAAAAATTCAGTCCTGGCAGGGACGATTGCTTTCAGCCCGCCACGCAAGTGGCGGGAAATCAATTCGACAACGAATTGGAGTCCCGTGGGGACGACTGCAAACCGGATTTTTTGAGGTTCCCACAAATTGGCATGCGAGGGCATTAAGGGGCTGAACTTCCTAAAGACAAGCGGCAGGCCGGTCGGATGGAGAAAGCCGTCGGTTAGAATCATGGTCGGCGTTGCCGCCGGGGTCGCCATCGTTGGCGGGGCCCTGGCACTGGTGTTCTTCATGCCGTCGCGGGTCGCCTTGACCGAGACCCAAGATGGCGGCGGTGCCACGGTGGTCCTCGATGATCTGGCCACCCTCGATTCATCGAAGGCGGTCCCGACCCTTGGCTATCGCATCCAAGCGGTCCACCCGCATGATCCCGAAGCCTACACCCAGGGGCTGCTCTATCATGATGGGCGGTTATACGAATCGACCGGGACCTTCGGGGGCTCTTCGCTGAGGGAGGTCGAGATCGAGACGGGGAAGGTGGTCCGGAAGCAGCCGCTTGAAGAGAAGTACTTCGCCGAAGGCATGGCCCTGTGGGGCGAGCGCCTGTTCCTGCTGACCTGGCGCAAGGGCGTCGCCTTTGTATTCACTCGTGATTCCTTCAAGTTCGTCGAAAAATTCAAGTATTCGGGCCAGGGCTGGGGTCTGACCCACGATGGTCGCCGCTTGATCATGAGCGACGGCACGGCCGTTCTCGGCTTGCGCGATCCGAAGACGTTCGCGAAGGTTGACAACCTCAAGGTGCGTGCCGCCGGCGGCCCGGTGGGGGTGCTGAACGAACTCGAATACGTCCGCGGATACATCCTGGCCAATGTCTATCGGTCTGATCGGATTGCGGTGATTGACCCCGAGAGCGGCTCGGTCGCAGCCTGGATCGACCTGACCGGCCTGCCCAGCCGCGAGTTCCGTTGGCAAAAGGTCGAAGTGCTCAACGGCATCGCCTGGGACCGGGAGCGCGACCGCCTGTTCGTCACCGGCAAGCTGTGGCCGCGCCTGTTCGAGATCGGATTGACGAACGAATCCGACCCCCCCTAGAAGCGAATGGTGAAGCTTACGGTCTGGACGCGGCGTCCGTCGACGTAGTGAATGCTCTGCTGATCGCGCGTCGGGATGTCGAAGTCGCGGATGACCCCGTCGCTCAGCACCTGATCGATGAAGACCCCCCCAAGTCCATTCGGTCGCTGCTCCAGCGAACGGTCACCAGCGCCCCAGGGGGCGCGTTCTGAACATCGACGAGTTCGACCCCCGCCTTTTGGGCCGACTCGCCGAGTCTGGCGACGATGGGATCAGATCCGGCCGTTGGGAGAGGCGGCGGCGCGGGGGCCGTGCGGCGGCTTTGTTGCTGGGTGCCCGGAAGCGGTGGGGGCGGAGGCGGGGCTCGGCGTTTTTGCGTCGCGGAGGCGGCCTCTTCCTCCTGGGGGGGCGGCTGGCACTGACGCTGGTCTTCCCGGGACGTCAGGAATATCAGAATTCCAACGATGAGGGCGACGATCACCAGGAGTTTCTTCATCTGCGTTCCCTCCGCCCGACGGCACGCTCGGGGTCGGCGCGGCCCGGCTGCCTCGCCCATGCCGGCGAAACTCGAGCCTGATCCCCCGATGCCCATGCCGACACTCCGTTTTGGGGCTCGACCTCATCCTAGCAATGCGATCGGGGCGGGATCAAAAAGAAAATCATCGCCGCGGGAGCTGTTCGCTTCAATCCTGGACAAGATCGTCGAGTTACGTCTGTGCTCGGTACCGTGTAGAAGGAACGGTGCGCTGAAAAACTCAGCAATTGCGCCCCCTCCCCAGTGGAGATATCTCTTGCAATCGGGGGAAGGCGGTGATTTAATGGGAAAGAAATCGGTATTTCGGCCCGCGAAGGCATCGCAGACCCACCAAAAATAAAATTCCGGGGAAGAATCCCTTGCAGGGGACTCCCATATTGTGGAATGATCCTGCCGCATTGGTTGAATTGACCGGATTGATTAGCCAAATGGGAAAAGGCACCTGATGGGAGTCACCCTCAATGGGAGGGGAGCGGGGGCGAAAGGTTTGAGAGCCGCTGGCGGAAGGAGGTGACCGGACCAAAGAGAGTTGAGCCCTTCGGGACAAGCCATTTACGCCGAAGCATTTTTGCAAGTGGGCGAAGATTTTAAGGAGAATAAGATTATGCGACGCAGTTTTTTTTTCGACTTTGTCATGGTTATTCTATGTTGGACAATGTTCACGGCGGTCCACGCACAGCCGGTCCCGCCCGGCGGCGGCGAGTTTATCATCATGGATGAGTTTAACATCGAGTCCGGAGAACCACGGGGTATCGGCGATCCTTGGTGCGGCTCGGGTGCGTGCGACCCAAGAACACAAATCGAGTATTCCCGCGCCGACGCATCGGAGGAATGGGAGCATTGGCCCAAGGAAGCTAGCGGCTCGGCCGTTTACTATGACGGGACGGGGCAGATTCAAATGGAGATGAATGCCGCTCCGTGGCAAAGCTACATCGACGCGCGAAACGGGTCTAGGCAAGCACTCACGGCTGATCATTCCTACGCGGTCATGGCTTTCATAACCATGCCCGCGAGCGGCGGCATGGGTTTCGGCCTCTCCGAGCCGAGCGGCTCTTATTTCAGGGGCATAAAAATGATCGGCGGGAACATCTACTTTGCCAACAACGATGAGTCGGCCTGGGGCGACACCGGCGGCGATCTGCAGGCCGGAACCTATACGGTCGGCACGGAGATCGGCCTTATGTTCCTCATCGATACGAGCGGCAACGTGACCCTGTGGAGAAAAGACGGGTCGGAAGATCGTGCGGTGACCAGCAACTGGATCGAATTCACCCCGGCCAGCGATCCCAATGGTGAATTGAACTACTCCCATGAAACAGAAGTCCTTTCCATCCACACGCTGTCGGCAGCGAGTGATTTGGAGGCGGACACGTGCGCCGTCGATTACCTTGCCTGGATTGAGGATCCGGGCATGCCTGGCGGCCCGCCAGTGAACGCCGCAAGAAACTGGGTGCTTTTTGACTAATCCGAGGACCTGAATTGTAGCTTGAGCAGACCTGCGTTCCAGCGAACGGATGACAACTTTCTCGCCCCGGCTGAGCATGATCCTCGCCGGGGCGTTTCTTTGTCCGGCGAGGTCGGTATGCGCCGGTTGGCTGGGGTCCTCGGGGATCGGGTCGGGGATCGAAAAATCTTGCGCGAGCCGAGAATCATCATGACAATCTTCCAAGCTGGCCTGAACCTGAGCGCCTAGCTCAAAGGAATGAGACTCATATGCATCAGTTTATGATCAAGAGAATATCGTTGGGCCTCATGGCCTTGATTCTATTGTTTGAAGGAACCGCAACAGCAGAGATCGACCCCGAATTTGATATTCGGAACTTTGCAACCCATTTTGAAGCCGGGAAGGAATTGGGAGACTGGAACTTCTCTCCCCAGAATACTCACACCGTTTCAACCGACGAGTTCCCGGGGCTCCTCACGATCCGTCATTCCGGGGCCGACGTGGAGTTTAAAGGAACCCTTAAGGAGCCTCTTTCCTTGGCGAATTACCCGCCGCCCTGGGATTTTGAAATCGATGTCCTACACTCTTTCTGGACCAAATGCGCGGGCGGCCAGGTTAACGTCGCCGTCGGCTTGAATGTGGCCTTGACGTTTTCCGATCCCTCGACATGGCCTGAAGATCGTTCCATACGGCCTCCGGACACCCATGATTTCCAGTTGCTGATTGTCCACCTGGGTTCCCGGTTCGGTCCGGGACTGCCCATGTACAAGGTTTATCCTCCACCTGAGCGGTTCCTGGTTTGGGGCAAGGGGGACCTGGCCCCGGAACTGGTGGGAGACTGGAGTATTCCGACGCAGCATGTCGGGGACGGTCAACAGGAAGGCGGACCCGCCTCGACGGATGCCTATCTTCGGCTGCGGATCTTCAGCCCCACCCGGATTTCCTTTGCCACGAGGTTTGCACAGGCTAGAGCATTCAATCAGCGGTATGTCGATGTTTCAAAATTTGGAGAGATTACCGGTGTCTGGGAGATCGGGCCTGTTGTTCCGTCGTCCTCCTGGATTACCGAGCAGTGGCCCGGTTCCGAAGAGATCCCCTCGGAGCCGACACCCAAAAACACTGATGTATACGTAGGATTCTGTGATTTCCGTTATGCCCCCCCGTTTCCATCCATCGAGTGCATTTCGAACGACTTCAATATCCCCGGCTTCGTGGCGGGGTTATGGTCCGAGTTTCATGGATTGGCAGCGGATACGCTGTCGAATCCGGGTTATCTCACGTATACCCTGCGGGGAGGCGCGAATGCAACCGGCGGCAGCGCAACCGAAGGGTATAAACTCATGTTCAGCGATCATCCTCCCCCCTGGGAAATCGAGGTCTGTTTCATCGCTCCCGACGACACCATCCCGTGGGATTTTCTGATGAACTGGACGATCTTTGACAAGGACGGCAATAAAATAGGCGCGTGGACCCCGGGGATGGTCAACATCCCGGGTGAGGGTGGCAAAGTGGGTAATGTCGGTTTTCATATGACAGGCGCTTTTGTCGATGTGCCGGGGTATGGTCCTTATTTTCCCGACGGCGTGCCGGAGTCGATCCTGTCGGCCAAGCCTTTATATATGCTGATCCGCATGATCGATACGCGGCGGATGCAGATGGGCGTGAAGGCCCGACCTGAGGATGAGTGGTTTCTTTCGACGATATATAAGACTGAACACGAGATTGCCGGTTACGGGGAACACGCATTCAGTTTTCACACATGGAGGGGATCTCCCGCTTACCAGAAGTTTCTAATCGACTACTGGCACTATCGGTATGGGCTGTCCGGGCCATTACAATAAGACCGGTCATGAAAAAAGAAACAGACGTCCGCGCGCGGGAGGCCACCCTCTATTTCCTGCCCATCGAGGCACGGATGCCGCTTAAGTTCGGGGCCGAGGTCGTCACGCATTTTACTTGCGCCAGGGTCCGGCTACGGGTGGCGGACCGAAAGGGCCGAGAGGCGGAGGGATGGGGGGAGACGCCGCTCAGCGTGACGTGGGCATGGCCCGGCCAACTGTCATACAACGAGCGTCACGAGGCCCTTCAGTCCTTTTGCGTCATCCTGGCGCGCGCGTGGGCCGATTATGGAGAGAGCGGTCATCCCATCGAAGTGGGCCACGGCTTCCAGTCCGAGGTCCTGCCGGGAATCCTGAAATCGTTTAACGCGGACCGCGCCGCCCATGAACGCATGCCCTGGTTGGCGGCGTTGGTCTGTTGTTCGGCGTTCGACATCGCGTTGCACGACGCTTTCGGCGTCTTGCACGGGGTCGACGTCTATGACACCTACCATCAGGCAACCATGAACACGGACCTGTCGCGTTACTTGACTCCCGCCGACGATGCGGATGTTTCTTTCGCGGGGAAGTATCCGTCCGATTTTCTCGTTGATCCGCGCGCCGACCGAATGCCGGCGTGGCATCTGGTCGGCGGCGTGGACCCTCTGGACGCTTCCGAACTGACCGGCGACCCCATCGATGACGGATACCCGGTCGTGCTGACCGATTGGATCCAAACCGATGGGCTCAAGTGCCTGAAAGTTAAGCTGCGCGGCACGGACGCCGCCTGGGATTATGAACGTCTTGTGAAAATCGGGGGGATCGGCGTCGAGCAGGGAGTCGAGTGGCTTTGCGCCGATTTTAATTGTCTGGTGACGGACCCGTCGTACGTCAACGAAATCCTCGACCGGCTCAAGGCCGATCACCCTCGCGTATCCGACATGATTCTTTACGTGGAACAACCATTCCCGTACGAACTGGAGGAAAACCGGATCGACGTCCATGGCGTCTCGGCGCGCAAACCGCTTCTCATGGACGAAAGCGCTCACAACTGGCGGCTGGTCAAGTTGGGCCGTGAGCTGGGTTGGAGCGGCGTGGCGCTTAAGACGTGCAAGACCCAGACCGAGGCGCTGCTGACGCTGTGCTGGGCCAAGGCGCACGGCATGAGCCTGATGGTGCAGGACCTGACCAATCCGATGCTGGCGCAGATTCCCCACGTCCTGCTGGCCGCGCGCGCCGGAACGATGATGGGCGTCGAGACCAACGGCATGCAGTATGTTCCCGACGCCTCGACGGCGGAGGCGCGGGTGCATCCGGAAATCTACCGGCGACGCGGGGGATGCGTTGATCTATCAACGATTCGCGGCCCCGGATTTGGTTATCGTTTAGGCGAAATCGAGCGGCGACTACCCGAGCCCGCGGCCCGGTTCGAGTAATCGCGGGTTTCCGAATAGATGGAGTCGATCGAGTCGGCGACCGCGACCGGAGGTCACCCCGTCGCTTCAGGAGTGGATTGCGCAAAGACATCTTGGAGCCAAGGATTGACCGTCGCATCGACAACGAGATGAACACGGTCGGCGTGACCACGGTTCGCGACGGAGTGAGGGTCGCTGAGGCGGAGATACCAACATTCGCCTTCATTCATCACGACGCGCTCTCCGTTCAGGAAGAATTCAACGTCGGGACTCGTGATCACGGGGATATGCAGCCGCGCCTTGCCAGCCTCAAATGAAAGATCGAAGTCCGTGTGCTCTTTAATCACTGAACCAGCCGAGAGTTTCATGAGACGAACCGTGTTGAGCGGACACTGAAAACTCGCCAGAACTTCCTGAAAATAGGAACAGGCGTTCAAAAACGGCGTAGCGGCGAAATCCTTATAAGTGGGATCGGGGTAGATCAATCATCACGGGATGTGTCGCGCCGGCGGGGCCACGCAGCGGAATGACGCTCCAATCGCCTTCATAATTCTGTTTGACGAAATGGCCGATCCAGTCGCCTTGGTCCAGGAGCGCAAAATCCCTTTGCAAGGCTTGAGGATCAAATCGCAACGGCAGTTTCACGCGATCTATCATGGTGGTTTAGAGTCGCGGTTTCGAGAGGCGGATTCGTCAACCCGACGCTCAAATTAGCCGACTCCCAGCTTGGCTTTCAAATCGTTTTTCTTTTCAATCATCCCGCCGATCCCTAATTTGATTCCCATGCACCGGCACCCCGCACGTCTTTTCCGTCGTCTTATCGAAAACCCCTGGGTGTGGCTGGCGCCGGTGTTGGTTCCGTTTACGCTGATGCTGCTCGCGCCGATCGTGGAGGTGGCGCGGCTGTCGCTTTATCGTTGGGACTGGCTCAGCGCCGAGTGGGTCGGGTCGGGGCAGTATCGGCGGCTGGCGGGGGACCCGGACTTTTGGCGGGCGTTGTGGCATACGGTCCTGTTCGCGGCGGTGGTCGTGCCGGTGTGGATCGTGGCGACGTTGCTGATCGCCTCGGCGATCCAGCCGATGGCCGAGCGCGTCCGCCGCGGCTGGATGACGGCCTATTACATGACCTACCTGGTCGCGCCGGTGGTGCTGGCGATCGTCTGGAGCTGGATGCTGGCGCCGGGGTCGGGCGGGTTGCTGGGCGGCGAGGGCGGGCTGCTCAACCGGCTGCTTGGCACTGTGGGGGTGGGGCCGGTCCCGTGGCTGATCGACGCGCGCTGGGCGCTGGCGAGCGTGATTGTCTCGACGGCGCTGACGATCCCCGGCAGTGGAGTGGTCATCTATGCGGCGGCGATCGGCGCGGTCCCCGCCGAGCTCCATGAGGCCGCGCACCTGGAGGGGGCCGGCCCGTGGCGGCGCTGGTGGCACGTGACCGTCCCGCTGGTGCGCCCCACGACGCTCTACCTGAGCGTGATCTACACGATCGCCTCGTTCCAGGTCTTCGAGCGGGTCTACATCATGACCGGCGGCGGGCCCGGCGGCGCCACCACGGTCCTGGTCGAACAGATCTACACGCGCGCCTTCCTCGACTTCGATTTCGGCGCCGCCGCCGCCCAATCCGTCGTCCTCCTCGTCCTGATTGTCGTCATTGCCTGGGTGCAGTTCCGGTCGCTGAGGAGTGACGTGCAATATTGATCAAGGGCCCGCCGGACCGACTCGCCTTAGAAAGAATTCCCTTCCACTTCCCGCTCAATTTTAGGGGGAGGACAAAGCCGCCAATCGACAAAAAGAAAACGGATCACGCCGCCGCCGAAGCGATGTGATCCGTTCTTATTACCCTGTCGGGTGTTCAGCATGACCACCCGTTGAATTCGCGGTTCAGCCCTCGCTAATAAAGCGTCCAAATCCCTCCCAACACCTCGTTTTCGGGCGCCTGGGGCGAGGCGAAAAACTGGTCCACCATGGAGGTCGTTGTCGAATGGACGCTCCCATCGGCCTGAAGGTCTCCGGTCACGTTGACGAAGTCTCCGATCCGGAGGTCTTCGAGCGTTAAGCTGACGCCGAACAGGTCTTCGAGGAACGTCGCGTCACCGATCGACACCAAGACGCCGTTGACCTTGAAGCTGTCGCCGGCCAAATCGATCGAGTTGATGGTCCCCAGGCTCTGCACGTTGCTGCTTCCTTCTGGCAGCGGGTGGTCTTTGATCTCGATCTTGGCGGCCAGGATCGTGCCGTCGGGCTGCAAAACGCCTTCGACCTCAACGAATTGCCCCACGCTGAAGTCCTCGAACGCGAGGGGCAGATGGTTATCGCCTTCGAAGCGGGTGAACGCATCGGTGAGGACCTGATGGCCGGCGACCACCATAGTTCCGTTTGCCGCATCAATCGATTCGATCAGCCCTTTGAACTCCGCTTCAATCTCGTCGTCGTCCAGGTCGTCATCGAGTTCGACCTTGGAGGCGAGCACCGAGCCGTCGGGTTGCAAGATGCCCTCGACCTCAACGCGCTGTCCCACGCTAAAGTCCGCAAAGGTCAGGGGCAGGTGATCATCGCCTTCGAAGCGAGTGGACTCATTGGTGAGCACCTGTCGCCCGGCGACCACCATCGAGCTATTGGCCACGTCGATCGACTCGATCAGGCCCTTGAACTCCAGCTCAAAATCATGTTCACGTTCGTCATCTTCCAGCTCGATCTTCTTGGCCAGAATCGATCCATCGGATTGTAGGATGCCCTTCACCTCGACGAATTGTCCCACGCTGAAATCGCCGAAAACCAGCGGGGCGTCGTGTTCACCCTCGAACCGCGTGAAGGCGTTGGTCGCCACCTGCCAGCCGCCGACCACCATGGAAGAGGCGCCCGGATCAATCGATTCAATGAGTCCCTTGAATTCAACCTCGAAATCGTCGTCGTCGTCCAACTTGACCTTTTCGGCAAGGATGGAACCATCGGCTTGCAGGTCGCCCTTGACCTTGACCCGTTGACCCACGATGAAGTCACTCAGCGCGAGAGGCGCCCCATGGTCCCCCTCCAGCCGCGTCGCGGCGTCAATATGCACCAGTATAGCCCACTGAAGACCATCGAGGACGCGCCCACGTCGATGGACTGGATCACACCCTTGAATTCGAATTCGTCCTCGCCCTCCTCCTCGTCTTCCAATTCAATTTTTTTGGCGAGGATCGAGCCATCGTCTTGCAACTTGCCATCGACCTCGACCAACTGCCCGACCCGCAAATCAGCGAAGCTCGATAATGGTTGACCATCCCCATCGAACTCGGTCGAGGCGTCCGTCAGGACCACCAGTCCTTCGACCACGATCGAGAGGTTTGCCGCGTCGATCGACTGGACATGGCCTGTGAACTCGATCTCGTTTTCGTCGTCATGGTCGTGGTCTTCCAGTTCGATTTTCTTGGCTAGGACCGAACCGTCGGGTTGAAGATCGCCCTCGACCTCGACAAATTGCCCGGCGTTGAAGTCGGCGAAGGTCAGCATCGCGTCGTCGTCGCCTTCGAATCGGGTCATGGCATTGGTTTCGACGAGCCTGCCGGCAACGGTCATGGATTGGGTGTCCGGATCGATTGATTCGATCAGTCCTTTGAACTCGATCTCGATTCCACCGTCCGGACCGTCGTCTTCCAACTCGATTTCGATGGCGAGGATCAAGCCGTCCGCCTGTGAGTTTCCCTTAACTTCGACCAACTGACCGACGCTGAAATCCGCGAATGTCAGAATGAGGTCGTCCTCGCCCTCGAAGCGCGTGGAGGCATCGGTGAGAACCTCGCGGCCACTGATCACCATGGATGCGCCGCCCGGGTCGATTGACTTGATGAACCCCTTAAACTTGATCGTGAAGCCGATGTTGTCGCCCGGCAGGTCGTCCTCGAGTTCCAGTTCGCCCGCGAGGATGCTCCCGTCGGACAGCGGTGTTCCCTTGACCTCGACGACCTGATTGAGCATCAGTCCACCGGCGCCAAAGGGGTCGGCACCGAAACCTTCAAACTCCGTGAATGCGCTCGTGACGACCAACAGCCCGTTGACGAGCAGCGATCGCATGTCCGCGTCGACCGCCTCGACCAGACCGGTGAATTTGATGGTCCCACCGCCGCACCCCCCCGAGACCGAGTCTTCGGTCTCGATGTGATTCGCCTGAACGGTCCCGTCCGGCAGGCGGATACCGTGGACTTCCACGCTCATGCCGAAGGCCAGGTCCCCAAGCGTCAGGTTCGCGCCCGAGTCGCCTTCGATCACGGTGAAATTGTCGACCGCCACGACCTGTTGATTGACGGTCAGCGTGTGAGCGGTCTGATCGATGGACGTGAAAACCCTCGAGTTCGACCTCGCTGTCATCCGCAATCGCGTTGGGAGAGTTGAGAACCAAAATGGAGAGTAGGCAGAGCGCAAATTTGGCCGTTCGTGGCCGTCAAGATAGGTATCCCCTCATAATACACGCACCCTTCTGTGAACTAATGTGGACGGAGTTTCATCCGTGGAAAAGGCGGGACCGAACCCGGTTTGGGCAGTCCGCCCGCGACTTCTTTGCCATGCTTGCAGATGGAGGCCGCCGAGGGTTTATTGCGCGTTGGAGTCTAAAAAAATCTTTTTGGGGGGGGGGATTGCTACTGCCTCCGGCGCCCGTACCTCGAACGGATCGAGAGGGTGGCCCTCCCGTTTCCTCATCGCTTTATCGGTCCTTTAGCGTGAGGTGTTGACTGAGGGATAGAATATGGTACACCGTCAACCAACGGCCCTCGGCCGTGGCATTCGGAAACGTGGGGCACGCGGCATGGGTTAACGATAAAGCCGCCAGCGCGGGGTCGCGCGATTGGGGCCCGACGCCAGGCCCCCCTTTCACTTACTGCACTTTGGTTGACGTATCCGAATCGGCCTGAATTTCGCCGGGGTTGATCAGCAGGGTTTTGTTGATATCTCCCAGCCGCATGCCCAAGCCGTCGCAGTGTATCAGGGAATTGGTCAGCGTCGCGCCGGGAGCGTCGAACAAGACCTTTGCCCCACCGTGCGCCGCTTTGGATTGAAAACTGATCTCGTCGAACACCGAATCGGGACCGCCTCCGAAGACCGCGTTGCTGGTCGCGGTCACGCAGCCCGAAACCGTCAAGCCGCGAATCTGGCCGTCGTTGCGGAACAGGACCTCTGGCACCGGCGGGAAGTCGGAGTAAAACGTCGTCCCGATGAAGTTGATCCACATGTTCGAACCGACGAAATGGACCGACTGGGGTCCCTCGCCCGAAACGTTGCCCCCGATCCAGCGCATCTGCATCGTGGTATCCAGTCGCAGGGGCGTGACCTTTGTGCGCCCCCCATGGTTCCACACTCCCGACATCTGGTGGATCTCCACGCCGGTCAACGTCCAGTCGCTGGTGTTGGTGCCGGCAAACCCGCCGTAGGCACCGGTGAACACGTTGGTGTAATCGGAGCGAAGTTCGGCGTAATTGTCGCGCGTAAAGGCCACGACGGCCGCTCCCTCCTCGTCCTGGTAATTGAAGAAATCGCAGTTGAGCATCGTGCTGCTGGGCACGCCGTAGCAATAAAAGGTGGCAACGTGATACTTGCCGGTGACTTGCAAGTCTTCGAAGTGGAAGGCGTTGGATTCGTAACCGGGCACCTGCGCCAGCAGGATCGCGGTTTTCGGCACGGGGATGTCCTCGCGGAACGACCCTTGTTGCCCAAGCTGGGGATAGTGGCCGATCTGGAGGTTTTCCATGTTAAGCTGGCACGAGCCGCTGAAATCGAGCAGATGAACGTCGTCCTTGTTGGGAATCAAGCGGGATGCCTGGTGGCCGGTCCCCGCGCCGCGCAGAACGACGCCGGTGTGAATGCGCGTCAGGTTCAGGCTGCTGATCGAGTACGTCCCCACGGGGAAATAGACTTCTCCCCCCTGGCGGCGAACCCGGTCGATGGCCTCTTGGATCGCTGCTGTATCATCGGTCGCGCCGTCGCCCTTGGCTCCGAATTCCCTGACGTTAAAGACCGATTGGGTCGCCCCGGACGTGTACAGCGGCGGGTCCTCTTCATAACCGGGGCATCTCAGGACCAAGATCCCCTGCGGACCGGCTCGCCATGCCGCCTTTTTGGACCCGGATGCGCGAGCCGAACAAATCCTGCTCGACCATATCGCCGGACTCCAGTCTCAGGTAGAAGGCGCAGTAAAGCTCCTTGTGGGCCAACACCTCGTCGGGTGGGTCGATCCCGATGCTAAAATCGGCATCGTCCGTAAAAGTCACCCTGCCCTTGAAGGTCGGGCCCAGCTTGCCGCCGCCGAATTCCTGGTCATGGAACTCAATCCGCCACGGATAGGTCCCGGACATCTCGGTCTCGGTCGGCGTGTTGATCGGTTCGAGCTGGTCAAGCGGGATCATGACGTGGCCCCGTAGAGTGAGCTTGGCCGGTTCCCCCTGGGCCCACGCCGCCGTCACGATCGGCCCCATCAGCAATGTCGCCAAGAAACACGCTGAGATAGCGTTGTTCGTTCTCAAGGTGGCTCCCATCTTCATCTCCCGAAAAATACCCAAACATTCATCAGACGGCCGTGCTGCTTCCGACTGTCCGCTTCTTGCCGGCTGGAACCTACTTTCTTCGAGATGTCCCAATATTGCCCCCTGAAGAAACCCCAATTGCTTGTCAGATGTAATAACCGTCGGGAAACGCACGCCGGTTGGTCCGCCTTCCGGTCGGTGCGAGACCTAATCCACGCGCCCGCGTCTTCGAGGCTCGCGTCATTCCATCAGTTCCCAATACACGGCGGCGTTGACGCCTCCGGTGCCGGGGACCGACGGGTTCTCGAACAGGCCGATGTAATCGACCGAAAACGTTCCGCCACCTCCGCCGGGGCAGTTGACGCCGATCAGGTTGACCCCCGCCGCGATGGCCAACAGGCCATCGGGATCCGAGGCCGGCGTGATGTTGAACCAGTTCGGGCTGCCGGGCGTCTTGTCCGCCCCGTTTTGCTGCCACAAGGTGATGTCGCCGTTTTCGTCAATCCACATCATCAACCCTACTTTGACGCCCGGGGTGTAATCCTGGCCGGTATCCAGATCGACGCCGGGGGTGAAGGTATAATCGGAGAAGAGGATGTCGCCATCCTGCATCTTAAAAACGCGGTGCCTGTCGAAATCGCTCGACCAGTTGCCGCTGACGCCGAAACCGAAGGTCTGCGGATCCGTTCCAGCGGCCGGATACCTGACAAAAGCCAGGAACGCGTAGGAAGTGCCGGTCTGGAGATCGGTGGTTACGCGCCGCGAGTCGATGTATTGCAACCAGGCGCCGTCGCGCGGCATTTCGAGACTTGTCACGCCGTCATAGACGTTGTTGCCCCCGCCGTTGGACTGCCACTCGCCGTCGGGCGGGAATTCCATGGGAGCGAACCCTTCCTGCTCGTTGGGCATATTGCCCGCCGCGTTGGTGAAATCGTCGAAGATAATGGGCACGTCGCGTCCCCCGGCCTGAGTCAGGTCGCGGATCGTGACGCGGTCGACGATTAGATCGCTGCCGGTATTGGCGTGCATGACAAACCGGTAGCTGCGTCCCGGACCAAGCGGAATGGAACCAAGCAGGTTCAGATCGGCCTGAATGGAGGAGCCGGAAGCCCCCGGCGGCGTGCTGATGATCGGCGTGACCGCCACGTAATTGTCCGGATTCGCCTTATGATCCTGGTTGATGAACCATTGCAGCGTGCCGTTGGTCAGGATTATCATCCTCAAGCCGAACTGGATGTTGTTGGAATCGATCTCCGGGGGAGTGCCCCCGGTGGGATAATTCGCATTCGTTTCGACACCCGACACAGCGGTGGAAAGTCCAGTCCCGTTCACGGGATCGGTGGTCACTCGCAGCACCTTCGAGGCGTCGTTGTGAATCAGGAATCCACGGTCCCTGCTTCGGTCGCCACCGCTCTCTTCCAAGCCGACGTAGGCCAGGGCGGGATTCGCAAGCGATAGAAGCACGTCCACCCGATAAGAAGCCAAGCCGCTGGCGGCCATGGTGAAGACGGAGGCGAGCGCCGGATTGTTCCAGGCGTTGTTGGCGGCGAACATGATCAGGTCGCTTTCCCGTCCTTCACCGCCGGATTGGTTGTAGCCCTCGCGCGGTCCGCGCGTAATCCACTTTAATGGGCTGACCTCGTCGTCGGTATTGCCTGAGAAATGGTCGTCGAAAACGACAATCCCTTCGGGAGGGGGCCCCACTTGTTCGAAATCTTCGACCAACGCGATGTAGTCGACCAAGAAGGTTCCGCCACCTCCGCCGGGGCAATTGACGCCGATGATGTTGATGCCGGGAGCGATGGTAAGGACGCCGTCGGGATCGGAAGCCGGCGTGATGTCAACCCATGCCGAACTGTTGGGATCTTTGTCGACGCCGTCCTGGCGCCAGAGGGTAATCGCGCCCGCGGCGTCGATCTTCATCATCAAGCCGACCTCGACATCGGGCGTGTAATCCTGGCCAGTATCCAAATCGGCGTCCGGGGTGAAGGTGTAATTGGAGAAGATAATGTTGCCGTCCTGCATCTTGAAAACGCGGTGCCTGTCGAAGTCGTTCGACCAGTTGCCACTGACGCCGAAACCGAACGTTTGAGGCTCTGAGCCGCCGGATGGGTAGGTCACGAAAACGAGAAACGCGTAAGTCTTGCCCGCTTGAATCTCGGTGGATACGCGCCGCGAATCGATGTATTGCAACCAAGCGCCGTCGCGCGGCATTTGCAGACTCGTCCCGCCGTCATAGACGTTGTTGCCGCCGCCGTTAGACTGCCACTCGCCATCGGGCGGGAATTCCATGGGTGCGAACCCCTCCTGCTCGTTGGGCATCAAGCCCGCTGGATTGGTGAAGTCGTCTTCAATGATGACGGTCAGCGAAAAAGCGAGATTCGATCCGGCCAATAGGCAGATGATCGCAAACAATCGAATTGACTTGTGGCGAGTAGACATAATAGGGTCTCCTTCTTTAGGTTCGGTATTTCTCATAATCCAACCAGAGCGGTTCATCCATGTCTGGTTTCATACGATATTTCGGGCGCCTCCGTTCCACAATGTAAGAGATTTGACCCCAATATGGATCGAAACCGAGTCTACGCCCCCCCAAAAGGGGAGTAGCGCAACTTGCTTTTCTGTAAATTGTTCTGCTCCAAATTCATACCCTCATCCTCATGGCCGTGGAACCGTGGATTACTCGTTCCGAGTTAAGGGAACACTCGACTCAGCGAAGTTATCGCTGATTTCAATTCGAGCCCGACGACATATTACCGAACAGAATCCCTGGTCCTTTTCTCACCTCCGATCTCCCTTGCGGGAGCTTTTTTCACCCCGATCCGGTGTGCAAACGCGGCGGCTAAACGCGGACGCAGAGAACCCGTTCAATCGCCCATGGATGAGGGCTGGCGCAAAGCGGTCCAAGAACATAGATGCGCTCTTACTGGCCCGTCATCCCTCTTTCGATAATCCGTCGCAAGGATTATTTCCGCTCCACGGCCCGCGAGGGGGACTTACATAGGCGCCCCTAACCAACGTGGCTTTTCGGCGTCCTCCAATCCAAATGCCGCTACCGATCAGGGAAGGCGCGAATTTACAGATTAATTCCAACGGCAGCGATTTTGTCGAGTCCGGCCTTTTTTGTCAAGCAAAAATGGAGTCGCCCCGCCTGGGCTGCGTGGCCGGGCCATAACGATTCTTGTTTTCTCGA
The DNA here is from genome assembly GCA_963580245.1 of Candidatus Sumerlaeia bacterium. GTDB lineage: Bacteria > Sumerlaeota > Sumerlaeia > MVZB01 > MVZB01 > CAUZJO01. The sequence goes on from CAUZJO010000003.1 coordinate 73,292, forward strand.
CAAGACCGCGCCCGCGAGCATCGGCGTCCGAAGCTTCTAGCGGTAGATATACCAGTATTGGCGGCCGATGGCGTTTTGCGGAAAACTTAGGCCGGGGCCGGGGCGGCCCGGCGTGGCGAAGTCGCTGAGCGTCTGATTCTGGATGTTGAGCCCGGTTTCGAATCCGATGGGTTCGGCCGTGAGCGTGAGATTATAGGTTACCGTCTCGGGGTCGCCCCAGGGGAAGCGCTCGTCGATTTTGGCCAGCGATTCGCCGTCTTCGGACAGTTCAGGCCACTCCGCCAGCAACGAGCCGTCGATCAGGTCGCCGCCGGTCGCCGCCGCATAAAGCACCAGGTTGTCCCCGCCATTGCTCAACTTGCCCGAGTCGCCCACCTCCGAATCCACCACGCTCACGGTTTCCGGCATTCGCCACAGCGAGAAGGCGGGATCGGACCACAGGTTGACCACCAGGTAATCCCCCGGCCCCAGGACCGTCCCCGCCGGTAGTGTGACCCAGCCCTCGCCGGCGGCCGGGTAGGATTCGTCATCACTCAGGTACCAACCTGAGAGATCGATCGGCGCATCGGTGGTGTTGTAGAGTTCGACCCACTCCAGGTCGTCGCCTCGGTTGTCGTACATCACCTCGGTAATCGAAATCGGAGGTGTTTGAAAGCTGACGGAGGCCTCTTGGGGCCCGTTCATCGGATTTCCGGCCAGGTCAGTGATCTCGACGATGCGAATCGTATAATTGACCTCCGAGGCCAGCGGGGCCGACAGCCCCAGAAGCACCCGCGCGGGGTTGACCAGTTCGGCCGAGACTACAAGTGCCCCGCCCGGTTCCAGCGTATACTGAGAAGGATCGTCGACGTTTAGGGGCTCCAGAGGCTCGCTAAAGCGCAGCAGCAGTAGATCGCGCCGGGCCAGGCTTGCCGTCAGAAGCTCGGGGGGCGTCGTATCGGCATCGCAGACGACCACCCCGTCGTTGACCATCCCCGGGGTGCCGGTGTCGCCCCGCGTCCCGTAGAGGGTGCTCTGCTCGCGCCACAGACCGACCGGACCCTCGCAGTAGTCCAGGCCCATACCCAATGCCAAGCCGGCGCGGGCATCCAGACCGACGTCGGTAACGGGCGTCGGAGTCCCCTCGAAATCCCCGTAGCCGAGGGCGTCGATGACCGCGCCGTCGCGGCTCAGGATAATCTCGTCGCCGCCGTTGCCCAGCGTGAACTCGTCCGGTCCCCAGGCGTAATCCACCGATGCCCCGTCGTTGCGCGTCGGATCGTCCGAGGCACCCAACACCAGGTGGCCCTTGGCTGGCGCCACCAGCGGGCCCCCGCGGTCGATGACGTGGACATCGGAGTCGTTGTCAGCCAGTTGCCAGCCGTTGATGTCGATGGGCTTGTCGGTCGTGTTGAACAACTCCACCCACTCGCGTTCCACGTCGTCGCCGTTGGCGTTAGCCAGAAACTCGCTGATGATCACGTCCCCGGTCGCCGGCTCGTCGAGCGTGATCAACTCGTGGCCCGGCGCACTCCAGCGGCCGCCGTCATACGTCCGGGCGAAGACCTCCGTCGTCTCTCTCACGGTGACGGGCAGGCCAGTGTAGAGAACCGCCTCGGGCGCAATGCCCCCGCCTTCGCTTCCCAGAGCACCGGCGATCAGCTCCGCCGAGATTAAAAAATCGCTGCTATCAACGGACCGATTCAACCCGTGGATCGCCAGTAGATGATCGCCCTCACTCAAGCGGCCCAACTCGCTCGAGACGTTGAACCTCTCGAACACCACGGCCAGCCCGTCGTCGTGGCTGGTGGTGGCCGCCGAGTCCCACTCAGGCGCCGCGGGCGCCTGGCGCGCGGCGACGTCCACACCGTCAAGGTAAGCGCGAAAACCGTCATCGTAGCGCACATTGAGCGTCAGCGAATCCATTTCTTCCAGTTCCCCCGTGGCGATGGTGAATGGGATCCGAATGTAGCAGGTGGCGTTGGTGTCTATCATTTTCGAGACGTCGATCTGGAAGAAGTCCGGATAATTTCCCGAACCATCCTCGTAGCCCACGCCGCCGGAGCCGGCCGTCCAGCCGGCGTCGTTAAAATTCACGTTGTTACGCCACGCCGTGCCGATATCACCGGTCGGAACAAGGACCTGCTTGGCTGCTGATTCCGGCACCAGCGTGAGGGGCGGCGTTGGATTGTCGCTGCCTCCTCCCGGGATTGCCCACTGACGTGGATCCGATCCGGTCAGCGTATAGTAGATCTGGCCGACGGGCGCGCTCATCGTCAGCCCGAAGCCGGGCTCGACCATCCCATCCGGCGGTAGAGTGAGGTAGAAGGCCGGCGCGGTTAAGAACTGATCGTCGAACCAGGCCATGCGGTCGTGCACCCAGTTCTCCATGAACGTGACGTCGTTCAGATACGTCTGGTGCGAAAAGCCCCAGCGCTGGCTGTTGCGCACCTCAACTTCACTCAGCAGCTCAATGACATGGTCGAAGTCCGCTGCCACCTGGGCCGTCGAAAGCCCGCCTTTGCGTAACATCGCCCAGCGGTCGCACCAGCGTTGGGCGTAGTCCAGGTCCTCCAACAGCCGTGACCACCAGCCGTACCACGGATTCAGTCCCGTCCGTTGAGGCACCGGCGGCCGCCACCAATCGACCGGATTTTGGCCCTCGTGCTGGGTCGTGGAGGCCAGGCCATTGTCGTGGTCCCAAGGCGGCCCCATCGTCAGCTTTCCCTCGCGGTCCTTATGCATGTACATGCTGTGACGCCAATAATCGTTGCCCTTGACGATCTGGCCCACGATGTCGTAATCGATGAACGAATCGACGTCGAGGTATTTTGCGTAGCCGTTGACGGGGTCGTGGGAATCGGGCCCGTTGAGGGCCGCCTCCATCGTATTGATCCAGTCGATCATCCAGGTCTTGTGCTCCGGGGCCAGGTCATGGGATTTAGGCTCCATGATCTCGAGGGCGGTGTTGGTCTCGCCGTTGCCGAAGGGGAGGGCGGTATCGTCGGGTTCGATGCGATCGTGGCGCATGATATAACCGCCGCTGATCTCCGGTTCGGTGATTTGCGTCCGGTCCACCCGGGCGATGTTGATCCGGTCATCGCCGCGCTTGATGGTCTCCATCAGCAGGTAGACGCCATAAGAATCGCCCATCGTAATCGTGTCTTGCAGGTTCCCGCCCGTGTCCACGTTCGGAAGCACGGCGATATAGTCCAGCTTGAACGTTCCGCCGCCATTGCCGATGTTTTGGACGCCGATCATGTTGGACCCAAAGCCCATTTGCAGTAGGTTGTTCGGCACCGCGGCCGGCGTGATATCGACCCAGGCCGGGCTTGCCGGGTCCTTGTCGCCTCCGTTCTGGTACCACAGGCTGATCGCGCCGGTCCCGCCGACATCGATTCGAAGCCCCTGCGGGACGTCCGGGACGTAATTGAATCCTGTGTCCAGATCGTTGGCCTCGCTGAAGGGTGTTTTGGTGAAATAGATACTGCCGCCGCGCAGCCTGAAGAGCCGATGGTTAGGGGAATTGGCATTGTTGCCGTTATTCCAGGCGCCTTCGACGGCAAAACCCAGTACCTGGGAACCGCCCGCGTTGGGCATGGTGAAGGTGCAAAGAAAAGTGTGGTCGATCCCCGGATTGATCGATAACCCAATCCGGCGTGAATCAAGATACTGGTTCCAATCGCCGACCCGAGGCATCTCCAGGTTGGTCGTCCCGTCGAAGACGTTCGGCGCGCGATCGGAGAGTTGGTAATTCGTCCAATGCCCGCCGGTGGGGATCGGCGCGCCTTTTCCGTCGGGATCCGCCGGCATCTCGCCCGCCGCGCGGGTGAAGTCGTCCTCGATCATGACGGGTCCGCCCGGGCCGCCGTCGACGGCCGTCTTAATGAAAACCTCGACGTAACGCGTGCGCACGCCGTACAGCCCCATCCGGCGCGCCCAGAGCTGCGGTAGGTAATTGCGCATCAGCGAATAATCGAAGTGCGGCATGTTCAGCAGCCAGTCCGAATCCGACGGCATGCTCAGGACGGAGACGTCGAGGTCGTTATCGTCCTCATCCCAGAATTCGATCTTATGCTGTTTCTTCGGCCAGGTTACCGAGGAACTGCCCCGGAATTTGACCCCCGAGCGTCCGGCATAATCCGCGGGTCCGGTGAGATGGGTACGGCCGTCCTCCCCCACGTCGACCACGACGGTGTAGGAGGGTCGAAGGTTGATCTCGTCGATGCTCCCCCCAAAGGTGTCGATCACCACGATCGGCAGGTTGGAGCTGAAGTCGCGGATATCGGCGCCCAGCGCCAGGTAGCTCTGGCTGACAACCTGGCTGGGGCTCAGGCCGGCCTCGAACGTCCGGGCGCGCAGCTGCGTCGTCTTCTCGATCAGAAGCGGCGCGGTGTAAAGCGTGGATTGTTCGGTCGGTCTCGTTCCGTCGAGCGTGAAACGGATCTGTTGGGTAGGCGCCCCGGCGCTCAGGCTCAGCGAAAAAGATTCGCTGAACAGGCCGCCCGGGCGCGAAAAAGAAGGCGGTTCGGCCTGGTTCATCTGACCCAGACCCGCCGTTGCCGACATGAGGACGATCAAAGTCGATAGGAAAGCGATAAATCTCAAAATCAATTCCCGCATGAAGCCGTACCTACGCCCCAAGCCCGCTCTAAGGTTTAAGTATAGTCATTAGGAGCGCGTCTTGGAAACCGAATAATCCTTCATCGCCCCGAGTATGGACGAACGTCAAGCCACACGAGGAACTCAAGGCGATGTTTGCGCGCAATGGCACGTACGACGGTCTCGGTTGTCTGATTTCGATTCGTTTAGAAACTCACGCCGAGGGTGAGCAACCTTGTCGCCCACGCCACCGGCGTCGTTCTCGAAGTCCGCACCCGCGCCACCCACCCCGAACAGCGGAAGCTCGATCAAGTCGGAAAGTTGTCCCGGAACCTTGACACCGCGCCCGTAACAGCCAAAATCCGAATGATCAATCAACCATTCGGAAGTCGCCGGCCCAACGCGAACCGCGTAAAGTTTGTTGTCCCCCGCCCGCAACCCTCTATAATAAGGCGTGACGTAGGGGGAGGCGGTTCTCGAGGGCTCGCGATGGTTATGGACTCAAAGTTCCGGATGGGCAGGACCTCGGGGTGCTGTTTTGCTGGGCTACTCGGTTGGGTGCTTGCGATGGGGTTGGTGTGCCATTCGCCGCGCGCTCAGGATGGCGCCGACCCGGCTGACCCGACCCCAACCCCGGCCCCACCCCCCGTCGCCAAGCTGGTCTTCGTCATCCCCATTGAAGGCGAGGTTGAGAAGTCGCTTTATTTGATCGTGGTGCGGGCGTTGCGGCAGGCGCGGCGCCAGGGAGCCGATGCGGTGGTGCTGGATATGGACACGCCGGGGGGGCGGGTGGATTCGGCGATCAAGATTCGTGACGCGCTGATCCGCAACAAAATCCCGACCTACACCTACGTGAACCCGATGGCCATCTCGGCGGGGGCGTTCATCGCGCTGGCGACCGACAAGATCATCATGGGCGAGAACGGGAGCATCGGCGGGGCGCTGCCGATCACCGTGAGCCGCGGCGAGGCCGACGCCGCCGATGAGAAGTTCCAGTCGGTCTTCAACGCCGAGATGCGCAAAACCGCCGAGACCAAGGGCCACCCGGTCGACATCGCCGAGGGGTTCAGCAACCCCGACCTCGAAATCCCCGGCATCAAAGAGAAGGGCAAAATCCTGACGCTGACCTACAGCGAGGCGACCAGCGTGGGGCTGGCGGCCTATCAGGCGCTGACGCTGAAGGAGATGCTCGATCGCGAGGGCCTGGGCGACGCCTTTGTCGAACGCTTCGAGATTACCCCGACCGACCGCTTCGCACGCTTCCTCTCCAGCTCCGCGATCCTGGGAATCCTGATGATGGTCGGATTGGGCGGACTGTTTCTCGAGATCAAGACGCCGGGCGTGGGCCTGCCGGGGGCGATCGGCGCCGGCGCGCTCATACTGGCCTTCTTCGGGTCCTACTTGGCCAATCTCTCCGGTTACATGGAATGGATCTTCTTCATCCTGGGCGTCGTGCTGCTGGTGGTCGAAATCTACATCATCCCCGGCATCGGCGTGGCGGGGCTTCTGGGGATCGTGTTTATTGTGGGATCGCTTTTCTTTACGCTGATGAATCTGTCGCCCGATGCACCGTTTAGCTTCTCGCCCCCACGCCTGGACATGATCAAGTCGGCGCTGATCACGATGATCGCGGTCCTGGTGGGGCTGGTACCATTCCTGTATGTGATTGGGCGAGTGCTGCGCTCGACGCCGCTCTACGATCGGATGGTGCTTGATCCCGCGCAAGCCGGCGTCCACGCCGAGCTGCCGTCCGAGGAGCGACCGCCGCCGGAAGAACCTCTCCAGCGCGGCGAGCGGGGCCGGGCCATCACCGACCTCCACCCCACCGGCACGGCCGAATTCGGCGGGCGCCGGCTGGACGTGCTGACCGAGGGCGACTTCGTCGATCGCGGCAAGCCGCTTATCGTGTTGCGGGTCGAGGGATCGCGCGTTTTCGTCCACGAGGCGGCCGACGCCGGCACCCACGACCCCTCCGCTGGCTAGTCGTCCTCAGTCAAGTTCCCCACTCAAGGGAACCTCTAAAAATTCAGCCCCTGAGGGACGGATGAATTCGAACACGAGCCAATTTTTAGAGGCTCACTTATTCCAGCATGTCTTTCTGGAACCCGTCGGGTCGGCCGGCGGAGTAGTCGCCGGTGAAGCAGGCCGAGCAGTAGCCGCGCGTGCGCGGGACGACTTTCATCAGGCCCTCGATCGAGAGGAAGCCCAGCGAATCGCAGCCGATCCGGCGACACATATCCTCATGGTCGTGTTGGTTGGCGATCAGCTCCTTCTCGCTCGGCGTATCGATGCCGTAAAAACAGGGGTGCTTCCAGGGCGGGGCGGTCACGCGCAGGTGGATCTCGCGGGCGCCCGCGTGGCGCAGCATCTCCACGATCTTGACGCTGGTCGTCCCGCGCACGATCGAGTCGTCGACCACCGCCACTCTCTTATCCTCGAGCACTGAGCGGACGGGGCTGTATTTGAGCTTGGCCCCGAAGTGGCGGATGCCCTCGTCGGGCTCGATGAACGTGCGGCCGATGTAATGGGAGCGAATCAGGCCCAGGTCGAAGGGGACTTTGAGCTGCTTGGCGTAGCCGATGGCCGCGGGGTTCGAGGAGTCGGGAACGGGAATCACGACGTCGGCGGCGGCGGGCCGCTCGATGGCCAGTTGTTCGCCCAACCGGTGGCGCGTCTCGTAGATCGTCCGCCCATTTAAAGCCGAATCGGGTTTCGAGTAATATATGTATTCAAAGACGCAGAACTTCTCCTCGGCGGGCGGGAAGGGATTCCTGATCCGCACGCCCTCCTCGTCGGCGATGATCATCTCGCCGGGCTTGATCTCGCGCAGCAGTTGCGCGCCCATGATATCGAGCGCGCACGACTCCGAAGCCACCACCGTCGCCCCGTCGAGCTTGCCGAGGCACAGTGGCCGGAACCCGCGGGGGTCCTTGACGGCGATCAGTTGCTTCTCGCACAGCAGGACCAGCGAATAGGCCCCCTTGACGCGGTAGAGCGCCGTGCCGAGCGATTCGAGGAAGTCGGCGGATTGGGACTGGGCGATCAGGTGCAGGATCACCTCGGAGTCAGCCGTCCCCATGAAGATCGCGCCGCGCGCCTCGACCTCCGCACGTAGCTCGGCGGCGTTGATCAGGTTGCCGTTGTGGGCCACGGCCATGCACCGCCCGCGGAAATTGGCGAGCAGCGGCTGGGCATTGACGACCCGGTTGGAGCCGGTGGTCGAGTAACGCACGTGCCCGATGGCCGCGTGGCCGCTCAGCTCATCGAGCCGCGACTTGCCGAAGACCTCGCTGACCAGCCCCTTGTTCTTGTAGCAACGCAATTGCCGCCCGTCCGAGGCCACGATCCCGGCACTCTCTTGCCCCCGATGCTGCAGGGCGTAGAGGCCCAGGTACGCCAGCTTGGCGGCATCGGGGTGGCCATAGATACCGACCACCCCGCACGCTTCGTGCGGGATCTCACCATCCATTTCAGGCAACCTCTCTAAGAGTTGGGCCCCACAGCGGGAGACTGAGCGGCGCCGCGGATTGGCCTCCGCGGTCGAGACACACGCGTTTCCAATCAAACCTTACCCCCAGCCGCCGGTCGAAGCCACCCCAGAAATGCCGTAAGCGTCGATCGGGGTGCAATCTGGGCTGTGCTACCCCAGGCGACCGAGCGTTCAGTTGGGATAGGCCCGGTTTGCCGGGAAAAGGAGGGGTGCCAGCGTATTGAAAGTATATCGATACCCTAATATCTTAGAGATCTCGCCTCGGCGAAAATCGACGCGCTCTCCCCAATTCCTTGCTTGACAGCGAAGAACTTGGCACTGTATACGATGGGACGAGAACGATTGGTTTTCCTATACTTCTAGAGCGACCAAAATTCTGAATCACTCTCAAGACCGATCGAGGGGGAGGGAACGTATCCATGGGTAAAGAAGGTTCGGTTGCGCCCCAGGAGCGGGTCAACATCGTTTATAAGCCGGCCACCGGCGGGGCTCAGGAAGAGGTGGAACTGCCGCTCAAGCTGATGATGCTGGGCGATTTCACCCTGCGCGAGGACGACCGGGCGCTCGAGGACCGCGATCCGATCAACATCGACAAGGACAACTTCGATGAGGTCATGAAGAGCCAGAAGCTGGGGCTGAACATCGAGGTCGACAACAAGCTGGTCGACGCCGAGGACGAGCAAATGGCCGTCAAGCTCAACATCGAATCGATGAAGGATTTCGAGCCCGAATCGATCGCGCGCCAGATGCCCGAGACCGGTAAGCTGCTGGAGCTGCGCCAGGCGCTCAACGCGCTCAAGGCCCCGCTGGCCAACAAGCGCGACTTCCGGCGCAAGATCGAGACGATTTTGCAGGATGACGCCGCGCGCCAGAAGCTGCTTGACGAATTGGGCCTCGGCGAAGAGGGTGGAGGCGGGAAATAGCACGAAAGCGGCCTTCTGGGGCCCGGAATCCGCCCGATATCGACGAGGCGGGGTACCGGCGAGGGGAGGAATCTCCCGCCGGGGGTCGTCCCGGACTCGTTGGGTTTGGGGCTGCGGGAGCGTCGGCTGTGCGTCAAGAGCGAATGAATCAATACTAAACTTAAGTCACCCAAGCTCTGGCCGGTAGCCCGGTCAGTGGAGTTTCTCCGTCAGGAGTCCATGCATCATGGCTGATACGCCTCAAGCTGAAGAAAGTGCCCAAGGCGAAGCCGTCGTCGAAGAACAGGAATCGACGCTGCTCGATCAAATCATCGACCAGACCGGGATTAAGCCGTCCGATCACGAGTCCCGCGATATGGCCTCGGCCGGCATGAAGGCATTCATGCGGGAACTGCTCAAACCCGAGCGCGAGGGGGCGAAGGTCGACAAGCGCGTGGTCGACGAGATGATCTCGATGGTCGACAAGCGCCTGAGCAAGCAGGTCGACGAAGTCCTCCACAACGAGACGTTCCAGCAACTGGAGTCGGCCTGGCGCGGTCTGCGCCTGGTGATCGAGCGGACCAACTTCCGCGAGAACGTCAAGGTCGAGATGATCAACGTCTCCAAGGAGGACCTGAAGGCCGACTTCGACCTGGAACTCGACATCACGAAAACCGGCCTTTACCGCCAGGTCTACACGGCCGAGTACGGCCAGTTCGGCGGCAAGCCGGTGGGCGCGATGATCGCCAACTACAACTTCGGCCCCGGTCCCCAGGACATGGCCCTGCTGCAAAAGTGCGCGTCGGTGGCGACGATGGCCCACGCGCCGTTCATCACTGCGGCCAGCACCACGTTTTTCGGCTCGGACGACTTGACCACGCTGCCCAACATGAAAGACATCAAGTCGATCTTGGAGGGGCCGCAGTACACCAAGTGGCAGGCATTCCGCGAGAGCGAAGACTCGCGCTCGGTCGGGTTAACGATGCCCCGCTTTCTGCTGCGCTTGCCGTACGGCAAGGATACCAATCCCATCAAGGCCTTCGACTACGAAGAGAACGTTTACGAAGGTCATGAAGATTACCTGTGGGGCAACACGGCGTTCGCGTTCGCCACGCGCCTGACCGACAGCTTCGCCAAGTATCGGTGGTGTCCCAACATCATCGGCCCGCAGTCGGGCGGGGCGGTCGAGGACCTGCCGTTGCATCAATTTGAATCGATGGGCGACATTCAAACGAAGATCCCCACCGAAGTACTCGTCAGCGAGCGGCGCGAGTTCGAGCTGAGCGAAGAGGGATTCATCCCACTGACGATGCGCAAAGGGAGCGACAACGCCTGCTTCTTCTCGGCCAATTCCTGTCAGAAGCCGAAGAACTTCGGGCAGAGCGCCGAAGGGAAAGAGGCGGAGACAAACTACCGCTTGGGCACCCAGCTTCCCTATATGTTCATTGTCGCGAGGCTGGCGCATTACATTAAAGTCCTGCAGCGCGAAAAGATCGGCAGCGCGATGGAGCGCGTGGACTTGGAGAAAGATCTCAATACGTGGATCAATAAATACGTGGCCGACATGGATAACGCTTCGGCGGGCGTGCGCGCGCGGCGTCCGTTGCGGCAAGCGCAGATTAGCGTCGAGGACGTCGAAGGCAACCCCGGTTGGTATAAGGTGGATATGAAAGTGCGGCCGCACTTCAAATACATGGGGGCGTTTTTCACGTTGGGGCTGGTCGGCAAACTCGACAAGACTTAAGCGAAGGTCCTGGCGGATGCGATTTTTTCATAAAAAAGTTGGCGACAGGTTGTCATCTGGACCAAGATGTTCTATATAGATATTGGCTGATAGATGTGAGGATGGGGGGCATCAAACAAACGCCATCCACAAAAAATTTATTGTAGAGAAAGGAATGACTGCCATGCCAATGCCGTTCCACACCTGGGTTGAGGGAAAGACCCAAGGACCAATTAGCGGAAGCGACGGCGTATCCGATATTCAGGGCCGCGAAGATTCAATCCTTTGCCAGGCGCTGGACCACACCGTCTCGATTCCTCGCGATCCGCAGACCGGTTTGCCGACCGGCAAGCGCGTCCATCACCCGCTCAAGTTCACGATGCAGTATAACCAGTCCGTTCCCTTGCTGTATCAGGCGCTGTGCTCGGGTGAACAGTTCACGAAATTCGAGGCCAAGTTCTACCGGATCGAACCGGGCGGAACCGAGCAACACTATTTCACGATTGAGTTGCGCGAAGCGATCATCATCGACATGCGCAACTGGATTGCGACGTGTCTCGATCCCAACCTCGAGCACCTGCGCCATATGGTTGACGTCGCGTGGACGTACAAGAACATCATCTGGCGCTGGGAAGACGGCGGCATCGAGTCCGAGGACAACTGGGCGGTTCCGCGTTAATCACGCGCATCAGTTTCGGGGTCATCGGAATCCCGTCTACGTTTAAGATGACTGGGTTATTGGCGAGGCGTCCTTGGGCGGCCTCGCCACTCTGTTTTTAGGGCATGCATTCAACGATATTCGAGGGTATCATCGTTCCGGATCCGCGCCTCTGAACCCAGCAGCGCGCGACATCGATTCAATCCGTTTGAATGAGTGCTCAGATGGCAACCGAACGCACGTTGATTGAACGCCTGATGTATCCGGACCAACGGCCGGGGCGTTCGGCCCGCGACCGCAAGGCGCACCTGACCGATTCGGTCATCCGCCACCTGGTGCGGCTGCTCAACTCGCGCCAGGGTTGTTGCCTGACGGCGGCGGATTACGGAATGCCTGACTTCAACGAATCGCTGGGGTCCAAGAACGAGATGCAGTCGGCCTTCGAGAGCGCCATCCGCTCGACCATCCAGAAGTACGAGCCGCGCCTGCGCCGCGTGGTGGTGCGTCTGGAGGAAGACGACGGCCCACGCCTCAATCCGCGGTTCAACGTGACGGCCGAATTGGTCACCACCGACGACATCCCCAAGCAGGTCAGCTTCTCAACGGTGATGGACGCGGCCGGCAAACTATCGATCTGGTAACCATGTTTAACAAGTATTACCAGGACGAACTAACGTTCTTGCGCGAGATGGGCTCGGAGTTCGCGCGCGCCCACCCCAAGATCGCCAATCTGCTATCGGACCGCGCGGCCGATCCCGACGTCGAGCGGCTGATGGAGGGGTTTTCATTCCTGGGGGGTCAACTGCGGCAAAAGCTCGACGACGAATTGCCCGAGTTGACCCATTCCCTGCTGGGCCTGCTTTTTCCGCATTATCTGCGCCCCGTCCCCTCGATGACGATTATCCAATTCCAACCCCGCCCCGAGGTCGACGCGCTGCTGCCCATCAGGAAGGGGGCCTATCTGGATTCGGTCCCCGTCAACGATCAACCATGCCGCTTCCGAACGTGCTACGACGTGGAGATGGCACCGCTGGAATTGACCGAGGCGGCGTTGGAAGCCCCGCTGTCGGCCGAACATTCGCTGCGGTTGCGCTTCCAAACGCTCAACGCCGCGTTGGTCCCCGACCTGGAACTTCAGAAACTGCGCCTGTTCATTCATGGCGATCCGCATATCAGTTACGAATTGATGCTGCGCCTCAGGCGCCGCGTCGCTCGCATCGTCGTCCAAGCGATCGTCGGCGGAAGGCCGCAACGGTCCTTCGAGCTGCCCCCTTCCGCCCTCAAGCCGGTCGGATTTGATCCCGAGGAAGCCATCCTGCCTTACTCCGATCACTCGTTCGCCGGTTACCGCCTGCTTCAGGAATACTTCGCGTTGCCCGAGAAGTTTCTTTTCTTCGACGTGGAGGGGCTTGGGCCTCTGGCCAAATTGGGGGCCGATCATATCTTCGAGATCGTTTTCGCCTTCGATCGGCCCGGCGAGACCGGCATCCCGGTCACCCCGGGCAACTTCCTGCCCTACTGCACACCCGCCGTCAACCTGTTCAAGCACGATGCCGACCCCGTCCACATCGACCACACGCGAACCGAATACCGCATCCGCCCCGCCGGTGGCAACATGGAGCACCACGAGATTTATTCCATCGATCACGTGACCGGATTCGCCACGGGCAGCGCCGAGCGGGTCGGCTATGAACCGTTCTACGCCTTCACGCATTTCGAGACGAGCAAGCACAAGGGACGGGGCTACTATCAGGAGCGCGTGCGCAACCTGGCCCGTCCGCGCGAGGACGACGAGGAGATCGAGGTCTACCAGATGGCCGTCCAAAGCGGCGCGACCGTCGGTCACGGCACCGACACCTATCTGTCGTTCGTCTCGCTCGACCAATCGGCCGCCGTGCCGTTGGCCGAGACGATCTCGATCGACTTGACATGCACCAACCGCCACCTTCCCGAGCGGCTCAACGTGGCCGATATCTGTGTGCCGACCGAGACCTCGCCCGAATTCGCCTCGTTCCGCAACGTCAGGAAGCCGACCAGTTCGGTCCAGCCGCCGCTCGATGGCGGACTGCACTGGCGCCTGATCTCGCACCTGTCGCTCAATTTCATCTCGCTGATCGAGCTGGAGTCCCTACGCGGCATCCTCGAGCTCTATAACCTACAGGCCCATTACGACCAACAGGCCGCGCGCGAAAACGAACAACGCATGGCCGGAATCGTCTCGATCGGCATGCGACCGAGCGAGTGGATTTATCACGGCGCGCCGGTCCGGGGGCGGGCCGTCTCGATGGAACTGGACGAGGAGAAATTCGCGGGCGAGGGCGACATGCACCTGTTCGCCGACGTGATGAGCCAGTTTTTCGCCCTCTACGCCACCGTCAACAGCTTCACCCAACTGACCGCGCGGGGCACCCGCCGGGGCGAGGTCTACAAATGGCCCAGACAACTGGGACAACAAATCATCCTTTAGACGCCCAGGCGGCCGGCGCGAATCATCCGCTGTTGGTCAAGCTGGTGGGCCATCCCCGCCAGTTCACGTTTTATCAGGCCATCCGCATCCTCGAGCGTTTCGGCGGGGGCGCGCCGCTGGGCGCGGCCGAGTTGCCGCGTCGCGAGGCGCTCCGGCTGCGCGCCCACGACTCTCTCAGCTTCCCGCCTTGGGACGTCGAGCAGATTGAGCAGGAAGAAAACCCGTGGCTCCAGCCCGAGACCCGCTATCGCGTCACGACCACCTTCATGGGCCTCTATGGTCCCGCCTCCCCGCTGCCCACGATCTATACCGACATGCTCCTGCGCCAGCAGGAAGAGGAGGACGACGAAGACCGCGCGCGCGTGCGGGCGTTCATGGACATCTTCAATCACCGCTTCCTCTCGTTCGTCTACCGCAGCGTGAACAAGTATCGCTACCACCTGACCTACGAGCCGGGGGCCCGCGATCGCTTCTCGCAATTCGTGTTGGGGTTCATCGGACGCGGGACGCGGGGGATGCCCGACGACCGGGCCGTCTCGGCCGAGCGGGTCCTGCGCTACGCCGGCCTGATGACTCAGCACCCGCGCAACGCCTCGTCGCTGGCCGGCATCCTGCGCGACTTCTTCGGCGTGGCGGTGCGCGTCCAACAGTGCATGGGCCGCTGGCTGCGCGTCGAGGACCAAAACCGCCTGGGCGGGGCGTTTTGCCAGATGGGCGAAGACCTGATCGTCGGCACCAACGTCTACGACCGCACCGGCAAGATCCGCGTCTCGGTCGGCCCGGTCGGTTTCGAGGCGTTCAAGGCCTTCCTCCCCGCCGGCCGCCTCGCCGGCCAACTCTCCGAACTGGTCCGGCTCTATCTGGTCGATGAACTCGAATTCGACCTGGAGGTCTGGCTCAAAGGCGACGAAGTCCCCCCCCTGCGCATGGGAGAGGGCGAAGAGGTCGCCATGCTGGGCTGGACAAGCTGGGCCATCACCGAACCCGGCGAGGACCGAGCGGTGGTGTTTGCGTTGTAAATCCAACCGTGAATCCTTCGATGCGACCGGCCGACGAGCGCCGGTGCAGTTCGCCGACGGCTTTTTTGATTTGCAAATCGCCACCGATTCGACCGAAGATTTGGGAACCGTTGGGATAGACACCTT